>NC_010602.1:3262338-3599677 GCF_000017685.1 Leptospira biflexa serovar Patoc strain 'Patoc 1 (Paris)' | reverse complement strand
GGGGCTAAGTCGTTTGCGTATGTTAGGTGGAATTTAATTTATGATCAATTAAGGTCAATAATTGGTTCCTATCGATTGATGGATACAGATCCATTTGCTTTCAGAAAGGGTTTCAATTCTCTTTCGTTTTTATTTTTTAATTATGTGGCGAGTCTTAAAAAAAGTTGGGATAAAAGAACATACTCAAGAGCTGGAATTTCGTAATGGAGTTTCATTTTAAAGTCAAGGATGGCTTCAATCCTACCCACATTGGCTTCAAAGTTTTTTTGTCTGTATTCATAAAGCAGTAACAAACAAATCATTTCTAAAAAATCAATTCCAGTGAGTCCTTCTTTATTCGAACGAAATTCACCGAGTTGGTCTCTCACCCAATTTTCTAATTTGAATAGCAAAATGGAATCATGGCAATGTTCCCTTACATTCTCATGCCACTCTTCTAAAAATTCATCAGCAATTTCAAACGGATTGAGGGAACCACCATAATACAATTTTGCTTCCGCGATTTCATTCCTTCGAATCTTTTTGATTTCATCCTGCGGGAGGTAGTGGAAAGGAATACAAACCGAACGAGAAACAATCGTTTGTTTTAAATTATGTAGGTCATTGACTATCAGAATGAATTTTGTATGTGGAGGCGGTTCTTCTAATGTTTTTAAAAGTGTGGTTTCGGCTTCATTGTTGATTCGATTTGCTTCAGGAAAAAGAACGATTCGATAATCCGAAGTGTGTGGTTTGAAAGGGATCCGTGCAGATAATAACCATCGAATGGTGAACTCTTCAGGGTCTTTTTCTTTCCCGATTGCAATGTTCTTTCGTCTTGGGAATTGAATGAAGTCAGGATGGATTCCTCTCATGAACTGACGGCAGGAATCACAATGACCGCAAGAGGTTCCTTCCAAACAAAGGATTTGTCGTGCAAAACGTTCTGCGGCAAGCCACTTCCCCACCCCATCTGGTCCGTAAAAAATTAAGGAACCTGGAATTTTCGAGCGATCTTTTAAAAAAGATTTTATGTATGTCAGTGCTACATCTTGGCCTGACACTTGCTCAAATGAAAACGAAGTATCGACCATTTTAATTTAATAAACCGGAGTGAGCCAATTCATATACTTTGGATCTTCACCACGTACAGTTTCAAAAAAGATAGATTGGATTTTTTTGGTCACAGGTCCGATGGTTCCATTTCCAATCACTCGGCGATCTACTTCTTTCACCCAAGCTACCTGCACACCAGTCCCGGAAAAAAATAATTCATCCGCAATATACAGTTCGGATCTTGCGATGTCTCTTTCGATCACTTGGTATCCAAGGTCCTTTGCGATTTGAATGATGCTCCTTCTTGTGATCCCTTCTAAGATCGAAGAGGGAATGGTTGGTGTATGGATCACTCCATCACGAACGATAAAAAGATTTTCGGCAGAACCTTCTGATACAAACCCTCTTGCATCGAGAAAGATGGCTTCATCCATTCCATTTTGAACCGCTTCCGATTTGGCAAGTGCTGAATTCACATACCCACCACTCACTTTCGAAAGAGTGGGGATTTGGTTATCAGAAAATCTTTGCCAAGAGGACACCATGGTTGTGAGCCCATTTTGTGTATCAAGATAGTCATCGAGTTTCAGAGCATACACAGTGATGTCAGCTTTCACATCATGGAATCGAGGCGAAAGTTGTAAGGCTGATGTATAAATGAAAGGTCTTAAGTATACATTTTGTTTAGCTTCGTTTTTTCGAAGTAGATCCAAGATGATGGTTTGGATTTCTTCCGGAGTGATTTTGATTTGAAGTTGCATGATCTTTGTGGAGTTCACAAGTCGTTTGCAGTGTTCTGGCAATCGAAAGACATAAAGATTTTGTTTGGCTTCGTTGTAGTAACCTCTGATTCCACCAAAAACTCCTGTACCATATTGTAAGGCATGGGTTTGGACACTGACTTTTGCGTCTTCGGAAGGAACAATTTTACCTTCAAAGTATGTATAAGGGAATGAATTCTGAGCCATTGAGATTCCTATCCTTCCAATCTTTAAGAGTTTCGAAATTAGAAAATGAATTTTATCTTTTTTTCTCTCGAAGCATAGGCCGATGGTTTTGATATCGTTCTAGAGAGTAGTCTTTACTCTCCTTTATTTTTCATAAGACATAAGAATCGTTACACTAAGAAGACATAATATGAATCCTTCCTTTTATCCAAACCAATTTGATTGTATCGTTGTGGGTGCCGGTCATGCCGGAACAGAAGCCGCTTATATCTCTGCAAAAGCAGGTCTGAAAACTTTACTCATAACGATGAACTTAGATACCATCGGTCAAATGAGTTGTAATCCAGCCATCGGTGGGATTGCAAAAGGCCATATGGTTCGGGAAGTGGATGCTCTTGGTGGTCTTATGGGACGAGTGATCGACCAAACTGGAATCCAGTTTAAGATGTTAAACACTTCCAAAGGACCTTCTGTTTGGGCCCCACGTGCGCAGGCAGAGAAAAAACAATACCAACTCATGATCAAACACCAGTTGGAAAAATTACAACAGCTTTCGATCCGACAAGATACTGTTGAAGATTTGATTGTGGAAGGAAACCAAGTCACAGGTGTCATCACCGGCCGTGGTTTTACTTTTTATACAAACCATGTGATCTTAACCACAGGAACATTTTTATCCAGTGTGATCCATATAGGAACATACCAAAAAGAATCAGGTCGGATTGGAGAACCAACAACGAAAGGTCTTTCCCATACTCTTGCTCGTTTTGAATTACGCTTAGGTCGTTTGAAAACAGGAACCCCTGCGCGTGTTCATAAAAATTCGATCAACTTTGATGGTCTCGAAATCCAAGATGGAGATGAAAATCCAAGACCCTTTTCTTTTTCCACAAAGAAGATCGATCGCAAACAAATCCCTTGTTTCATCACCTACACGAATGATACAACTCATGAACTGATCAAACAAAACTTAGAATACTCACCGATGTATTCGGGTCAGATCAAAAGTGTGGGACCAAGATACTGTCCTTCGATCGAAGACAAAGTGGTTCGTTTTGCAGAACGAGACAGACACCAAATTTTCATCGAACCAGAAGGTTATGAAACAAATGAGATGTATCTCAATGGTGTCTCCACAAGTTTACCGGAAGAAGTGCAATGGAAGTTCCTTCGAAGCATCAAAGGTTTAGAGCAAGTGGAACTCATGCGACCTGGTTATGCCATCGAATATGATTATGTTGATCCAACAGAACTCCATCCGACTCTCGAAACAAAAAAGGTAAAAGGACTCTACCATGCAGGCCAAATCAATGGGACCACAGGGTATGAAGAAGCAGCGGCTCAAGGACTTGTCGCTGCGTATAATGTGATACGTTCCGTTCGGAAAGAAGAACCTATTTTATTCAAACGAAGTGAATCCTATATTGGAGTGCTTGTGGATGATCTCGTCTACAAAGGTGTGGAAGATCCGTATCGAATGTTTACAAGTCGTGCGGAATATCGCCTTCTTCTCAGACAAGACAACGCTGACCAAAGGCTCATGCAATACGGATATGAGATGGGTCTTGTGGAAGAATCATTATACAAAGATATGAAAGATCGTTATGCCAGGATTGAGTCGATTAAATCCCATTTGTTTGTCTCTGCGATGAAACCGTCTCCAGAGCTCACAAAAGTTTTGGAAGAGAAACAGATTACGAATTATAAATTTGGTCACTCGCTTTCCTCTTTTCTCAAACGATCAGACATCAAAATTAAAGATTTAGAACCAATCGTTTCCGAACTTTCGATTTTGAATGAGGATGAAAAAGCAGTTTTGGAAATGGAAGTGAAGTATGAAGGGTATCTGAAACGAGAACTAGAGACCATCGAATACCGTAAGAAGTTTTTAAACTTTCAGATTCCCATTGATTTTGATTACGCGAGTGTGAAAGGTTTGAAGACGGAAGCCATCGTGAAATTAGAAAAACATAGACCACTCAATTTAGAAAATGCCCTTCATATTTCGGGAGTGGATCCTTCCGATGTGGATTTACTTCTCTATCATTTGGTGGATCGACATTGATCAAATAATTTTATTCCACTCGCAGATTCATTACCGACGATATGAAAAAAACCAACCAAGAGAGATTCCTTTTGGTTGGTTTTTTTATGGGAACCTTTATGATTTCATTTTCATGAATCGTAAATGGAGACAGAGTTTCTGTTGCATCTAGTACCAATCATTTCTATGACACTTGTTTGTTATGATGTCAGATCGGAGATTCGTTCTGAGGGACTAGATAAGTGATTCGGACTGGAGACCAAACGATTTCAAAAATGGATGAGGGAATGACAAACCTATCAGAGCGAAGAAAACAACTGAACCATTCACCCTTGCCTAGAGTAGAGATTTGATTACTGTATCGAGAAATTAGTTTTTAAATGGTTTGAGTGGAGATCCATTTCCGCCGAGAGCGACTCACTCTGACAACGGATATGGATGAATTGTTTTTTTTATTTTTAATCGTAAACTAGAACGTGGGTCTTTTCTAAAATCCAATTGTCCCCTTGTTTCACGTGAAACGAGTGGGACTCCAAACTTCCATCTGCTTTGTATTTTAGTTTATGTACCCTGCGGTTTTCACCTTGGAAAAATTCTCTTTCCACTAAGTTTCCTTTGCCATCAAACTTAAAATGGATCTCACCTAAACCCTTCTTTTTCTCATCAGTAAGGTATTGGATTTGGACATTGGGCCTCTTTGGATCAACTTGAAAACGAAAGGATTCGTTATCTTTGGTTTCTATGTTTTTACCTTCCGCAGCAAAAACATTTCCTTCACCATCACTTTCAATTGTGTAAACCATCACTAGTTTGCCTTCACGGTCTTTCACATTCATTTTTTTCAGGGCACGACCTTTAAATTGAAAATCTTTTCGTTCCACGAGATGACCACCATTATCATAAACTTCTTCACTCGTTAAAAGACCTTCGGTGTAACGGAATGTTGTTTTCCCATCACCTTTCCCTTCTTTGTCTGAATACGTTTCCGCAACCAATTTGCCATCCGAGTTGTATTCGTATTCTGCGACATAAATCACCTGACCCTCTGCGTTCCTTACGATTTCTTTCGTTGGAACTTTTTTCACTTTTTTGAAAAGATAAGCATCTTTGTGGGACCATTTGCCAGGTGTGTAACCTAAGATAGGAACGGATAGGATGATGAAAAAAATAAACATTCGAAACATGGAAATGATTTCTCCTACAGGAGACATCGGCGAAATTCTATAAAACGATAATACGATTATGCCAGAAAAAACCATCCAAGAAGAAATCCAAACGATCATCCCTGAACTCTTTCCGATTCTTGAACCTGAATTTGATTGGGAGCTTGTGAAAAATTTTTATGATTTTTTAAAGCGAGACAATGAAAAGGGAGGATTCTTTTCAAAGAATGATTCTGAAAAAATTCTCGAGAGACATATTCTTGAATCATTGATTTTTGTGTGGAAGTTAAAAACAACAGGATATGTTTCACGTGAAACAAATGTAGCCGATGTTGGAACAGGTCCTGGTCTTCCGGGATTCTTATTTGCTGTATTGAAGAAGGCACCCCAGGTATTCCTTGTGGACTCCCAAAAACGAAAACTAGCTCTTCTAGAAGCTGAAATCACAACTGGTAGTCTTTCGAAAGTGAAGAAACGAGTTGAGTTCATTTATGCAAGAACAGAAGAAATCAGTTCCAATTTTGATGTTGTGACTTCAAGAGCGATGGTCCCCTACCCTTACCTTGCAGAGGTAACAACAAGGATGGTGAAACAAAAAGGAATCTTATGTCCCTTCCTTGCACAACCCTACCAGGATTTGGAAAAGGAAACCGAAGTTTTAAGCAATAATGGCTTCGTATTGAAAAAAGAAATTCTCATTCCAGAATTAGAGTTTGTTGGAAAGAGACATATCAAAATACTGCAAAAGAATTCACTTCCAAAAAAGGGATACCCCCGCGACTGGAAGGAAATCGTAAAGGAGACGAAAAGCAAGAATGGGTAAAATTGTTTCGATCAGTAACCAAAAAGGTGGTGTTGGAAAAACAACCACAGCGATCAACTTAGCATCCAATCTTGTTGATTTAGGAAAAAAAGTTTTGCTCCTGGATATCGATCCACAAGGAAACTCAGGATCGGGACTTGGCTTGGAAGTGCAGTCACTGAGTAAAACAACTTATGAAGTGATGATCGGTGAACTATCTGCAAGAGAAGCGATCCAAAAAACATTCATACCAAATTTAGATATCATTCCTTCGAACATCAACCTCTCGGGACTAGAAGTAGACTTTCTTGGCATCGAGAAAAAAGAATTCAAACTGAAAGATGCTCTTGCATCCATCAAAGAATCCTACGATTATATTTTAATCGATTGTCCTCCCTCCCTCGGAGTTTTAACGATCAATGCACTTTGTGCATCTCAATCAGTCATGATCACTTTACAAACTGAGTACTTTGCATTGGAAGGACTTTCGCAACTCATGCGAATCATTTCTCTTGTTCAATCACAATGGAATCCATCACTCGCATTAGAAGGAGTGCTTCTGACAATGTATGACAAACGAACCAACTTAGCAAACCAAGTGGCTGACGATGTGAGAAACTATTTCAAAGAGAAAGTTTATGAGACTGTCATACCAAGAAACATAAAACTCTCAGAAGCACCTTCGTTTGGAAAACCAATCAACTACTATGATCCTGATGGTGTTGGTGCCAAAAGTTATAAAAGTTTAGCGGAAGAAATTGTAGGGAGGGCATAAGTTATGGCACTCGGCAAAGGAAAAGTATTAGGACGAGGACTTGGAAATTTAATTCCAGTCAATGAAAACAATGTAGAGATTTCGAAAGAGGAACTATCGGGACTACGCGAAATCAAAGTTTCCGAAATCTCACCAAATCCTCACCAACCAAGAAAACAATTTTCAGATGTATCCATCCAAGAACTTTCCAATACCATTATCGAACATGGAGTGATCCAACCGATCGTAGTTCAAAAAAATCCATCTGGTTCAGGTTTCATCTTGGTTGCTGGAGAAAGGAGATTACGTGCATGCAAACTTGCTGGTTTTGCAAAAATTCCTGCGATTGTTCGTGATCTATCGGAAGCGGATATGATGGAGCTTGCACTCATCGAAAATATCCAAAGGGAAAATTTAAATCCGATGGATGAAGCGTATGCCTACCAAGCCATCATCGACAAACGAGCGTTAAAGGTAACAGACCTTGCCACTCGTGTGGGAAAAAACCGTGCAACCATTTCCAATTTGATTCGCCTCCTCTCTTTACCGAAACCTTTACAAGATTGGGTGAAAGAAGGGAAACTTTCGGAAGGACAAGCACGTCCCCTGCTCTCGATCCCGGATTCCAAAAAACAATTTGAAGTAGCACAGAAAGTGATTAGTGAAAGTTGGAATGTTCGTGAAGTGGAAAACTATGTTTCCAATTTACTAAACCCTGATAAAAAATCGAATTCCTCTTCTAGTGTTCCAGACAAACGAGATGTTAGCATTGTGAAATTGGAAACAAAATTAAGAAACAAATTCAGTTCCAAAGTGGAAGTGTCCCACAATGAAACAAATGGCAAAGGCAAAATTGTTTTTTCTTACGCAAATCTAAGTGATATGGAAAGGATCTTAGAGCAGCTCGGTGTGAAATTGTAATTTCGCCAATCTTTCATATAACTCACTTTGTTTTAAGAGTTCGTCATGTGTTCCAACGGACTCAATCTCCCCTTCTCTTATCACCACAATCTGATTGGATTTGACGACTGTCGAAAGCCTATGTGCGATCATGATAGTGGTCCTTTCTTTTACTAAATGGTCGAGTGCCCTTTGGATCATTTGTTCTGATTCCGAATCAAGAGCCGATGTTGCTTCATCCAACAAAAGGATTCTTGGATTGCGAAGGATGGCTCTCGCAATGGCGATCCGTTGTTTTTGTCCGCCAGAGAGTCTTGTCCCCAAATGTCCCAAATTGGTATCATATCCTTCAGGGAGTTGGTTTAAAAATTCTGTTACATAAGCGCTCTCTGCTGCTCTTTGGATTTCTTCAAAACTAGCATTTGGTTTTCCATAAGCGATGTTCTCGCGTAAGGTTCCACTGAAGAGAATGGGTTGTTGTGGGACAAAACCGATAAGGGATCGTAAGTCTTCTAATTTCAATTCTTTGGTATTGATCCCGCTAATGGAAATTGTTCCAGAAGTTGGATCATAAAAACGTAGGATGAGTTCGAACAAAGTACTTTTGCCACCACCCGACGGGCCAACTAGAGCAGTAGTTTTGTTTGCAGGAATTTCTAAATTGATTCCTTTGATGGCTTTGTGTTCTGGTCTTGATGGGTAAGAAAATGCCAATTGGTTTAGGTGGATGGTAAGACCATTTTGTTTTCCAAAACCATTGTTGTTGTGAAGTGTATCGATAGATTGGAAAATTTCTGTAATCGGTTTTGGAAATTCTGGATCTTTGATTTCAGATTCGGATAATAACAATTCCATTAATCTTTCTGTTGCACCGGCAGCTCTTTGCAAATCACCAAGAACTTCGGAAACGGCTCCCACACTATTGGCAACCATGATCGCATAAAAAGAAAATGCGATGAGTTCACCACCAGTAATCTTCCCTTCGAGTACATCAGTCCCACCCACCCACAACATAAAACTGATTCCCGTGAGGATGAACAAAATCACGGTCCCAATTAAAAGAGCTCGTTGTCTGATGCGAGCAACAGCCACAGCAAATGCATCTTCTACTGTTTCGGAAAATTTTTGGATATCTACTTTTTGGTGATGGAAGGATTGGAGGATTTTTATATTGAGGAGGGATTCGCTTACATAGGTTCCGATGCTTGCGATTTTATCTTGAGTGTTTCTGGATAGGTTCCTTACTTTTTTACCATAAAACAAGATAGGGAAAACGATGAAGGGAACACTGAGTAGAACGATGAGTGTGAGTTTCGCATTTGTGATGAATAAAAAAATAATCCCTCCGACAAACATCAATATGTTACGAAGGGCAATGGATGCAGAAGATCCGATGACCGTTTGGATGAGTGTCGTATCTGTTGTGATCCTTGATTGGATTTCCCCGGGAGAGTTGGATTCAAAAAAACTGGGGTGGATGAAAATGATATGTTGGAACACATCTTTTCTGATATCAGAGGCAACACGTTCTCCAATCCACGAGACAGTGTAATGGCGAATGTAAGTTCCAATGGCGAGTAGTATCCCCACAAATATGATAAACACCAGAGCATAACCTAATTCCTGTTTGGACTTTGCGGAAAAGCCAGCATCCACCAAATGGCGTAAACCTTGTCCAAGTCCTAATGTGACACCAGCTGTGAACAATAATGCAAATGAGGATAATACCATTTGCAATCGGTATGGTTTGAGATAAGAAAAAGTTTTGGAAAGAACACGAAGATTTTTTGACTTAGGTCGGTCAGGTGTTTGCAAAGAATTATCCTTTTAGATCAATCAGTAGACCCCTTATTTCATCTAATTGTTTCAAAATAACAAAGGCACTGTTATTCGGTGAAAACATTGTTTTCGCCAATAAATCCAATTTTTCATCTACTACCTTTACATACCGAACATCTTTTTGGTCATTTCGGCCTCGTTGTGGGGCTTGCATCACTTTATAGTTTTTTTTTAAAATGAGCTCTGCAATTTGTTTGATGTGTTTTTTATACAAATCGAGGTTTTTATGATTGGGATCTTTGATTAATTCTTTTTCAAGATCAGGTAAATCTTTCCAAAGTTCATTCAGTTCTCTCGTTTCTTCTTTTCCTGCCGGAACGATTGATTCCAATATATCCAAAAAACTTTGTTTGGATTCGTCAACGGGTCCAAAGGAAGCAGATAGTTTGTCTTTGGATCCTTTTTTAGCCTGAGTGGATACAGACTTAGGGTTGTTGTTTTGGATGATCATAAACCCGCCTAATGACGAGTGGGGTTAATTGTACATTTTCCGTGGAACACAACACCTTCTTCCACGATGAGTCGTGGGGTAACAATGTCACCCTCGAGTCTGCAGCTTGAAAGTAGAGTCACACGTTCTGTTGCATAAATATTACCTCGGATTTCTCCGCCGGCAACTACCACACGCGCTTTGATATCTGTATCGACGATTCCTGATTTTCCAATAAGAACCTTTCCTGTGGTTTCGAGGACTCCACGGAATTTTCCATCGATACGAATGAGGCCAGGGAACTTAAATTCGCCTGTGAACTCAGCCCCTTCTCCGATGATGCTATTAACTAAAAATTCTTCTTCTGTAGATGGATTCGACATTATTCTTGGATTTGGTTGAGAAACGAAAACGGATTCAACGCCTGAGTACCAACATGTACTTCATAATGGAGGTGGTAAATCGGATTTTCAGGTGATTTTCCAACGTAACCAAGAATGTCGCCCTTGGAAAGTTTTTCATTTTTCTTCACACGGATTCGATCCAAATTAGAGTAGATCGTTTTCCATCCAAATCTGTGAGATATTTTTACATAGTAACCAGTTGCTGGTGAGTAACCTGTATCAAACACAAGTCCCGGTGCTGTTGCAATGACTTCCGCGCCTGGAAAGGAACCAATGTCCAATCCACGATTGATTTCTTCTTTTCCAGTGATGGGTGAGATGTACTTTCCAAAAGGGAATAACACATACCCTTTGGTTGGCCAAATCGAAGGTGTGTTTTTAATGATGCTCTTTCTTTTTTTGATGAGTTTGATGATCTCTTCTGAAAGTTCTGAAGACAGTTTTAAATTGTGAATGTCTTCTTTGATGCGGAAGGATTCATCAGTAATGTCAGTCTGTGGTGTACCTTGTAGGGCAAGGAACTGGCCTGCTTGTCCACCCATCCCTTTCGATACGCGCGATGGATCACCACCTAATTTGATGTAAAGATTGGAAATTCGTTCGTAATAGTATTGGATGGTTTCGTGAAGAGAATTTACCTCTTCTTTCATTTTTGATGATTGTCGGATAAAGTCTTTGTTTGTGAGATTGAGTTCTGTGAGTTGGTGGATGGATCCACTATGAGATAAAACATTCACAGCGCTAATCACAAGGAGAACAACCATGATCCCAATGAAGATGGATATGGCTTTGTATGAGATAACAAAGTTAATTGTTTTTCGATCCGTGTGAGGAATGACCATGATGGTCAGCTTTTCGCGACCCTTTTTGTCCAAATCCTCATAACGTTGGGATAACTTAAGCTTCCATTCCTGGACTTTATACCGAAGTCGGTAGAAAATTAAATGTAATCTTTGTTTTACTTCCACGTTCGTTATAGACCTATGATGATTTAAACAAAAGTTAATCTACCCACTATATCTTTCGATTGAATTTTCATTTTCATCCAGTGGAAATTACAAATCTTGCTATTTATGGGATATTCGACAATAGACACACATTGCCACTTAGACATAATTCGAGAACAAGGACAAAGCATTGAAGAAACCCTGGAGAAATCCCGAAAAGTTGGAGTAGACCGACTGGTTCAAATTGGCATTGATTTACCAAGTTCGAACGAAGCTGTTCGTATATCAGAAACATATTCTACAAATGAATTACAAATATCCTATTCGATTGGTTGCCACCCAACAGAAACACATGAATTTCCAAACGCAGACCAAATCTTAGAGTTAGCCAAATCCCGAATGTATGATCCGAAATTTTCAGCAATTGGCGAAATTGGTGTCGATTTGTATCATGATGCGAGCACTCGTTCCCAACAAAACGATGTTCTGCGAAAGTTTTTACAGTTTTCATCTGAATATAAACTTCCAGTTGTGATCCACTCACGTGATGCCTTCGCGGATACTTATGAAGCTCTCAAAGAATATAAAACCAAAGCTTTTGGTGTGATCCATTGTTTTACTTATGATTATGAAGCTGCAAAACAATTTGTGGACCTTGGGTATTACATTTCTTTTTCAGGAATTGTGACGTTTAAATCAGCGACCGATATTCAGGAAGCAGCCAAAAAAATTCCACTCGAATCAATGTTGATTGAAACTGATGCACCATTTTTATCTCCTATGCCACATAGAGGAAAAAGGAATGATTCCTCTCATTTACCTTTTGTTTTAGAAAAAATGTTTAACCTACGCACAGAACCCAATGCGGAAGTAGCAGATCGTATTTATCAGAATTCAATAAAATTTACAGAAAGAAAGGCCTATCACCATGCTTGATATCAATCGAATTGTTCAGAATCCAGAAGAGTTACTTTCCACCTTACAAAAACGTGGTGTAGTTTCTTCTGACATAGAAGCAAAGATCAAATCTGTTTCCGAAAAACAAAGAATACTCAAATTGGAAGTAGAGGAACTGCGTGCTGAACGAAACCGAGTCTCCAAAGAAATTGGAATCCAAAAATCGCAAGGAAAGGACATCACTGAAATTTCCAATTCGATGAAAGGTGTTGGCGACAGGATCAAATCCATTGAAGAAGAACTAACGAAAGAAGAAGAATCCTTACACGAGTTGAATTTGGGTTTACCAAACTTACTTGATCCATCTGTACCGGAGGGAAAATCGGAAGAGGACAATGTCCTCATCCGGCAATGGGGTGAAATTCCAAAACTTTCTTTCGAAGCAAAAACACATTTTGATATTGGTGAAAAATTAGGAATTTTCGATTTCGAACGCGGAGTGAAACTTTCTGGTGCAAGGTTTTACACCTATCGTGGGTTAGGTGCAAAATTAGAACGGTCATTGATGAACCTGATGCTTGATACTCATACTTCAGAAAATGGTTATGAAGAGATGTGGGTTCCTGTGCTTGTGAATGATGAATCCATGACTGCCACAGGTCAACTTCCCAAATTTGCAGAAGATTTTTATCGATTGGAAAAGGACGGCCTCAATCTCATTCCCACGGCGGAAGTTCCATTAACCAATTATTACCGCGATGAAATCATCCAAGAGAAAGAATTACCCATTTCCGTTTGTGCTCACACCTCATGTTTTAGACGGGAAGCGGGTTCTTATGGTAGAGACACAAGAGGTCTTGTAAGGGTCCATCAGTTTCAAAAAGTGGAACTTGTTAAATTTGTCGAACCAGAGAAATCAGGGGAAGCACATGAAAAGATGTTACAGGATGCAGAATCCATTTTGCAAAAATTAAAACTCCCGTATCGAGTGATGTTACTTTGTAGTAAGGATATGTCGAGTGCCTCCTCCAAAACCTATGATATCGAGGTATGGATGCCAGGACTAGGTCGATTTATGGAAATTTCTTCAGTTTCTAACTTCAAAGACTATCAAGCAAGACGCGGAAAAATTCGATACAAGTCAAAGGAAGGGAAAAACCTGCTCGTCCATACTTTGAATGGTTCTGGTCTTGCGATCGGTCGAACACTGGCAGCGGTGATCGAAAATTACCAATCCGAAGATGGAACCTTCCAAATTCCGGATGTACTAAAACCTTACATTCGTTAGAATTTATGGGCAGATGACCGAGGTGTCAAATGCCCATGAACAATTTTCATAGAGAATTAAACTCTAATTTTCCCATTCAGTTTCTAAATCGAATCAATTACCTTTTTGGAAATAAACATAATGCGATTATCTCGCGAAAATTGCGCGATAACCGTTATGGAAATAACACGCAAGCTGAAAGGTATAAATGTATGAGTATTATATCAAAGAAGATTGCGATTATTTGTGATAGATTTAATTCCCGAGCTGGAGGGAATAATTGCGTGGCGTTTAAATCGCAATCTCAGGGGAATAATTCTAATACAATTAACTCCCCGTTCCGCGAGAATAGACAAATTTCATGGATCCACTCCATGTATCGGAGTCTATCATCTACAATGAAAGTCTTACAATTTGTCCTTAGTTTCCAATTCCTCTGTGTTTTTTTGAATTTTTCCCTTCTTGCCCAAACAAACGATACCGAAGGATCTTTGTTAGTTGCGCCAATCCAAGGACCAATCAATTCAGAATTTCAGGAATTTGGACCAACAATGACACCTGATGCCAAAACATTATACTTCTATTCGAAAAGATCAAATCGAGGTTATACGGAGATATTCAAATCAAATCGGAAAAGTGACGGTAGCTGGGATTTTCCAGAAGAGGTGAGTGTTTTAAACTCTCCATTCGATGACCAAAGTCCCTTCATTTCTAGGGATGGAAAAACATTACTCCTTTCTTCCAATAGGGATGGTTCTGTTGAAGTGAGTTTACCTGATGGAAAGGTTGGGATCTCTAGAGATTTGTACGTTTCCAATTGGAATGGAAAAGATTGGTCGATTCCAGTAGCCTTGCCATCTGCCATTAATACGGAAGAGATAGAAGAAAATCCACACCTATTAGGGGACACTCTTCTTTTTACACGTTATCCATTTGGAAAACCAAATTTAGCAAAAGTATATTATAGCCAATTTAAAAATAACCAATGGACAAAACCTAAACTTTTGCCATCACCAATTAACGATGATTATGCAACCATTGCAGCAGCTTTTAATGATGATGGAAAGATTCTTTTTTTTGCATCAAACCGACCTGGCGGTTATGGTGGTTTTGATTTGTATATGGCAAAAATCGAGGGTGAAACCTTTACAAATATAGAAAACCTTGGATCACCAATTAACTCTCCTGAAGATGAAGCTTATATTGTTTTTCAACAGGTGAAAAAAACATTTTTGTTTTGTCGAAGAGTAGACGGTAAGTCATTTGATATCTTCACAGCGTCTGTTCCTAAACAAGAAAATTTAGTACAAAAGAAATTAGAGGAAACTAAAAAAATCTCTCTAGATTCTGTGTATTTTGAAAGAGCGTCTTCCGTATTAAAATCTGAATCCTCTATTCCACTTGATTCTATCGTGGACTATTTACACGAAAATTCAGATCAAAAAATGAAAATCATAGGTCATACTGATTTAACGGGTACATACGATGATAATATGGTTTTATCAAAAGAAAGGGCGGAATCCGTTAAACAGTATTTAGTCTCCAAAGGAGTGGATCCCAACCGATTGGTAACGGAAGGAAAAGGTCCAACCCAACCTATGGTCCAGGGGACAGATGAGGCTTCGTCTAAAAAAAATCGGCGAACTGAATTTGTCCTATTGAATCCATAATTTTTCCTTGCCGATTCTATTTCGGAAAAGAAGGTTAATTGGATGTCCCCTCTTTACCGTAAGTTCATTTGGGCTTTTGTCAGTTTCACACTATTTGCCTCAACAGTCTTGTTGGGTCAGACGAGTCCTACACTTGAAAAAATCCGAAAAACAAAAACTTTAACGGTATCGGTAAATGAATTTTATGACCCTTTTTACATTGAAAATCCAAACGAATTTTATCCAGGTCTTGATGTTGAATTAGCGCAAGAATACGCAAAATTTCTAGATGTAGATTTAAAAATCATTCCATTACGAACTTTCGATCAACATGCCAGAATGTTGGAAAAAGGTGACACTCAAATTGCAATGGCTGGGATCTCATCTTCCATCAACCGTTTTAGAGATGTATATTTTACAGATCCATATCTAGTTTCCACTCCGGCGGCACTGGTGAATCGTACAGCGCTCCCCCCAGAGCCTGAAGGTCAAATTGTAACGGTCCAATTATTTCGTAATTTAAATGACCTAACAAACATTACGGGAATCTCTTATTCTGTACTTGCAAATAGTTCGAACCATCAATTTTTGCGGGAAGCATTTCCGAAAGCACAGGTGTTTTCCTATTTCACAAATGAAGCTGCATTAAGCGAATTGAAGAAAAACAATGTAAATGCTTTTGTTGCTGATTCGTTTTTTATACAAGCTTTATTACAAAAAGATTCTTCTTTGCTCGCCAATTACTTACCAATTTTAGGCGTTGTGCAAGAAGACCATATCAGTATGGCTGTTGCCAAAAGAGATATTGAATTTTTATACAACCTAAATTTCTTTATTAAAGAATTGAAGCGAACAGGCAAAATCCAACAGTTAATCAATAAATATTTCAAATCCAACAAATGGGTGAAAAAAGAATAAATTCAAAATGTTAACACGTTTATTTTCTGTTACGATATTAGTTTTGATTCCTTTCTTTTTTCTTTCTGCCCAAGAAGAAGAATCACAGAGAACGATCATGAATTTTAATGGATCGTTTCGTGTGAGAGCAACGAATGTTGGACGTGATGTTTTGTTAGAAAGAAAAACTCCTGTCACTCCCATCACAAATTTAGAAAAGGAAGAAACTGAAAGAGTCCAATCAGAACAGCAAACAATCCAATCAGATTTGGAACGTAGGCAACAAGGATTACCCAGTCAAATCACTCGCCGAAAAGAAGATGTGAGTTACTATGATTCTCGTTTTCTTTATAATATGAGTTTTTCGGCAAACAAATATGTGGAAGGTATTTGGGGAATGCAAGTGGGAGATATTCCCTTTGGTGGACGAGGTCTTAGGGCAACGGGTCCGGATGGATTTGATCCAGGTCTTGTTGGTCCGGGTTCTGGTGGGGAGAGAGGGAGGACAGCAGCAGTCAATGTACAAACAAACCTCCTCTATTTAAATTTTCGAATCCCAGAATCGGGATTATTCATCAAAGTAGGCCAACAATTATTTAGTTCCGCACAAGGACGGGTTTTATTTTCCACAGGGACTGGTGTTAGTATTTTAAAAAATTTCCAATTCCTTAGATTGTCATTGGAAGGTGGAGTCCTTCGAGCGCGTGATCAAAGTTTTTTGGATGTCGATAAAAACGGATTCGCAGATAAAAATTATCAAAGTTCAAATATCTATTATAATCGTATGAAGTTTGAATACTTTCGGAACATTCGGAATGAAGTGTATGCCTACTTTTTAGATGATAACGACAAAACCGATAATGAAACAGCAAGACTTGCTTGGTATGGACTCCATAATGAATTCAATTTTCAGAAATTTTCCTTCATTGTGCATGGAATTCTAAATACTGGAATTGTGAAAAAGTTAAATGCTATAAATGACTCCAATGATGTAACAATTTATAATACAACTCGACGACATTATATCAAAGGTGGTATGTATGATTTCCAATTTACTTATCGCTGGAATGAGTCTTTAAACTTTAACTTAATTGCTCTTGGTACAACAGGCCGACCTGGTTATGATGAAAATGGACAAGAGGCAAACTTAAAAGGAAATGGATACCGAACTCTTGCTCCAGGATTTTCAATTTCAAACATTGCTACTGACTTTACTGGTGGTTATGCATTGTTCAATGGATCTAGTTTTTCTGGATTGAATGAATACGGTTTGTACTCCAATATCATTGCCTTTAGTCCTTACCAATTTACGTTCGGTTACTATCAATTATGGGCAACGAAATCGCCTGAAATTCGTATCAATAGAGAATTTAGCGAACGGAATGGTTATCGAACTTCAACGTATATGGGTATGGAATACAACTTCAACATTCGTTACAACGTAACCTCTGATTTCCAAATCATTTTTCGTTCGGGTTATTTTGTGGCTGGGGATGCATTATTTGTACTTCTAGATTCAAAGTACGGTCGTGTGTTACGAGAAGCCTTTATCGTATTTGAACATCGATTCTAAAATGTATTTTATCAAATTCCTTACAACGTCAGTCTCGATTTAATTGCCTTACCTAAAGTGTATTGGTCGGAATATTCCAACGTTCCACCAATAGTAATCCCGTGAGCTATCCTTGTGATTTTAATTTCCATTGGTTTAATGACTGTCGATAGATAAGATGCAGTTGCGTCCCCTTCAAGAGTAGGATTTGTAGCAATTAATACTTCTTTGATATTTCCTATATCCAAACGTTGCATCAATTGTTTGATACGTAATTGTTCTGGTCCAATTCCATCCAATGGTGAGATAGCACCATTTAGAACATGGTATTTACCGGAGTATTCCTTTGTGTTTTCTATAAAGAAAATATCTTCTGGTTGTTCCACGACACATAAAATTCCATTATCTCGCCTGTCTGACAAACAAATCGAACAAATCGAATCTTCTGTTAATCCACCACAGTCATCACAAAATCGAAGTTTGGTTTTTGCTTCTTCGATATGATTGATCCAAGATTGGAAGGTAGATGGATCCATACGTAAGATATGAAATCCAATTCGAGTTGCACTTTTTTTTCCGATTCCAGGTAGGCTCGAAAAAGCTTGGATGAGTTTTTGGAATTGAGGATCAGACAGGTGGGAACCCTCCATCCTTTTGAAATTGGTTGAAGACTCCTTCAAAATCACTTGGATTGAAACCTAAAACATTTTTCATTTCATGCGCCATCGTTTCTTTTGCTTTTCGCTGCACTTCGTTAGTGGCGGACAAGATCAGGTCTTCTAACATCTTTTTATCATCAGCATTGAACATGATAGGGTTAATATTTAAGTTGGTAAGGGTTCCATCAGCAGTTGCTGTCACCTCCACCATACCTGCCCCCGCGGAAGCAGTGACTCGGATTTGAGCCAATCGTTTTTGTAATTCTTCCTGTTTTTCTTTGATGTTACCCAGTTGCGAAAAAGCTTCCCGCATTTGTTTCATTTGATCAAAAATTCCCATACTTACCTTTGGACTTATAAATTTTTAAATTGGTTAGGATCCACTTCCATACCGGAAAATTTTTCCTTTAATAGTTTTTCCATATCTTCTGGAGATGACGGAGGTGTGGATATTGGTTTGTTTATGGATTGTGATTCTGATTTGGATGGTAATGGATTTGAATCCATATTTTCATTTTGTTTAGTGTGATTGGAATCGATTTGATCGTTTTCCTTCTGTGCTGTGGTAGTTGGTTCTTTTTTTTGTGTGGCGGATTGAGTTGGTGGAGGAGTAGATATTTTTTTAACCGGCTCTACTGACTCTGGAATGTTACTCAGATCACCTTGCACAAGTTTAGTAAGTTCTGAAATTTTAGCGAGTAATCCAGATACACTAGGTTTTTCGCGATCCAAAATCAGTTTTCGAAATTGGATTTCCAAATACACTTTCATCTCGTAAGAACTACGTAGTTTCATCAGATTTAATTTTTCGTGAATGGAAAAAATTCTTTCTGCGAGTAAAACCAATATCTCCCGATCAAGTTCCCGGTAGTTTTGTTTGAGTTTCTGTAAGTCTTCATGGGGAATATTGATGGATTCACGGTCAGCGAGATTGTCTTTGATTAACAATAAAGAGTTTAAAAATTCAATAAAATCCCAAATGAACTTACTTAAATCGATACCCGCTTGGAATAAATTTTCTAAAGTTTCAAAAATTTGGGCACTTTGAGAGGTATCAATCAATTGGTTTAGAAAATCAGTAAAGGTATCGATCCCATGATACCCAATCATTTTACGAAGTTTAACGCCAGTTAAGTTTCCATCTGTAAAAATGACAGCTTGTTCCATGAACGATAAGGTATCTCGTACAGAACCATCACCTTTTTTTGCGATCCAAAATAAACCTTCGGAATCGTATTTTAGGCCTTCCTTTGTGCAAAGAGTTTCTATGTAGTTTTGTAAAACTGTCACGGGAACTTTGCGAAAATGGAAGTCTTGGCATCGGGATAAGATGGTCTCTGGAATTTTGTGATACTCGGTGGTTGCTAAAATAAAAACTACATGGGCTGGAGGTTCTTCCAATGTTTTTAAAAGCGCATTAAAAGCAGCTCCACTTAACATATGCACTTCATCTAAAATATAAACGCGGTACTTACCACCCATTGCATTGAATTTCACATTTTCTCTTAGTTCTCGAATGTTATCCACACCACTGTTGGAAGCGGCATCAATTTCAAAGACATCATTAGAATTTCCTTTTGTGATTTCCAAACAAGAAGTACATTCGTTGCAAGGTTCTACTCCATCAGGCCTTTCACAGTTGAGTCGTTTGGCTAAAATTCTTGCGATAGTTGTTTTTCCCACACCACGTGGTCCAATGAAGATATAGGCATGCCCTATTTTTTTTGATTTAAATGCGTTTTGTAAGGATCCGACTGCGAGGTCTTGGTAAATTACATCGCGAAAGAATTGTGGTCGGTATTTTCGAAAGAGTACTTGGTGGTTTTCGCTCATTTGGTCCGTATTCAACTTACTGAATGCTTCGAATCTTTCAGTTTCCCTTTGAGTATGAAATTTCCTAACTTAGAGGCAATGAAATTATTTTGAAAGGAAGGAGTATTTTAGAGTGGAAAGGAAGGAAAAAGTGGCGGAGAGACCGGGATTCGAACCCGGGGTGCTTTTGGCACACATGCTTTCCAAGCATGCACAATAGACCACTCTGACATCTCTCCAGTGATTTCTACTGGCTTCCATAAAAAGAAACGGTCTTTAGAATTCTACCTTTTCTCTTTGAAAAAACTCAGAAATTCAAATTTTATGCGCGACTCTGGAATGAGAGTGCATTTTGGAAAATGATTCAGCAGATAAATTGATTCGGTTGTGTAAGAGGAAATACCTTCTCCCGGCTTTGCCGGTAGAAAATAGACCACTTCTGGAAGTTTCACCCGCACAACGGCACCCGCACAAAGAATACATGGCTCAAGAGCAGTGATGAGGATATGTTCTGAAAGGTATCTACCATCCACATGAGACAATGCCTTCTCAATTGCTAAAATTTCGCTATGTTTAGTCGGATTTAATGTCTGTTCGACGGAATTAAAAGAAGAGGAAACTAAGTTTCCATCCTTTGTGATGATTTCAGAATAAGAGGGAATTTCGTTTTTGTACTTGGAAACTTCTATCGAATATCGTTTTAGAAACGATTCATAGAAATCCACGCGCGCCCAAGAGGATTTGAACCTCTAACCTTCTGATCCGTAGTCAGATACTCTATCCAGTTGAGCTATGGGCGCAATGAATGCTTGGAGCATTTTTACCCAGTCCAAAAGAACGGGTATCACTATGGTTTTTTGCAAGCGGATGGAGTAAATCAAAAATCCCCCAATTCCTAGATAAAGTAAGATGGAAAGGAGGTGGATGGTGGCGGCTAAATAAAGACCCAGAAACGGTAAAAAGGAAAGTATCTGCGCGAGAACTAATCCAAGTAAAAACAAACAGGTATTAATTGCAGAATACAAAGAAATGGTTACAAATTCTGGAAATTGGCGTTTCCAAGTGAAAATGGGAACCCAAGAAAAAAACAAAGGAAGTACGGCAAAAATTTTAGCTGCTTCATCTGTCAGGATGTAGGTCTTAATTTTTTCGAATTTGTCTTTGATTCGGGTGAATTTCATGGCGGTAACAACGGAGACGCAGGGATTCGAACCCTGGGTACGATTGCTCGTACGACGGTTTAGCAAACCGCTCCTTTCGGCCACTCAGGCACGTCTCCAGCGACTCGGAGAAGGTAGGATTCGAACCCACGGTGGGATTACCACGACGGTTTTCAAGACCGCTGCTTTAGACCACTCAGCCACTTCTCCAAGAGTACCTATCCGTTATGTTAAATGCGAGTGCAGTGTCAATTGAATATTCATTGAATGGTCTAAGTGGATGGAAAAGTTGCAGATTAAATTAGAAAAATGGGTCAATGGAGGCTACTGCCTCGCTCACCATGATGGCCATGCAGTGTTCATTGAAGGTGGTCTTCCCGGTGAATTGGTAGACATAACTCTGACCAAACAAGGGAAGAAGGAATGGTTTGGAGTTGTTACATCGGTTTTGGAACCTTCCAAATTCAGAATTCCGTCGGACTGTCCTGTGTATTTGGAGTGCGGTGGTTGCAGTTATCGTCATCTCCCCTATGAAGAAGAGTTGAAACTCAAAACCAATTTATTGGAATCCATGTTTCCCAAGTGGAAAGGCAAAACAGACGTAATCTTTGGACCAATGGAAGGTTATCGGAATAATGTCCAATGGCAAGTTGTTGGAAACGAAATCGGTTTTTTTGAGAAAAATACCCATCAGATCGTTTCAAAGACGTCCACACTTTGTAAAAATGTCGATAAACGTCTATTAGTTGAAGATTCGAAAACCTTCCTGACCCAAAATACTAAACACCAAAAGAATCACACAAATCATAACCAAAAGTTTGGGAGATCCATTTCACTTAGGCTTTCCAAAGAAAAAATTGTACAATATGATTTAGAGGAAACGGAAATAGAGGTTCTTGGAACTCAATTAAAAGTACCGGCAAAAGGGTTTTTTCAAATCAACCAGTTCCTTTTAGAAACATGGTTAAAAAAAATGAAAAGCTTACTTCCGGAATCCTCAAAAGTTTTAGAATTATTTTGTGGTTGTGGTACGATTGGAATTGCACTCAGAGAGAAAATAACTTCTCTGTATGGAATCGAATCCCATGACAATAGTATCCAATATGCAATTGAAAATGCGAAACGGAATGGAACAAATTCCTATCAATACGTGACGAAGGACTTGTACAAAGGTTATCTTCCAAAAGAACTCAAACAATACGCAATTTGGATTGTCAATCCTCCACGCTCTGGATTATCCAAAGGGATCATTGATTCCACAACCAAATTAAAACCCAAAATCATGATCTATTCAAGTTGTAATCCAAGCACATTACAACGGGATTTACGTTTATTAGAAGCGGTGGGCTACCGAATGGACAGTATGAGTCTTTTTGATTTTTTTCCGAGGACCAATCATTATGAAGTACTCGTTCGGCTAAAAAGAGGATAAACAAAACAACTCACTTTTGTTGGAGTGAGTTGTGGTTCTGTTTTTACAAAAGTGAAATCATCACCTTTATTTCTCTTTTGTGGATATTTTGAATGGTAAGTAGGCAGGACAAAATCCGATGGCAGAAGTAGCAATCATTACAAGTCCGACCACAAATAATACGATTGCTGTCGTTCCT
Source organism: Leptospira biflexa serovar Patoc strain 'Patoc 1 (Paris)' (assembly GCF_000017685.1). NCBI lineage: Bacteria > Pseudomonadati > Spirochaetota > Leptospiria > Leptospirales > Leptospiraceae > Leptospira > Leptospira biflexa. The sequence goes on along the minus strand of NC_010602.1, from coordinate 3,576,909 downwards.
TCCACTACTCCACCCAAATACAATCCACCTAACACAAGTCCTACAACAACACGAATGATTCGATCGTATAATCCCATATTTTGAAACATAAATAGTCTCCTTTCAAGATGAGACGATAGATTTAACAAAAAACTACTTATTTTTTTCCAACCACTCTAAGACAAGTTTGGTGACCTCGTCCCTTTTTTCCCAGTGGAGGAAATGCCCTGCGTGATCAAATCCAATCTTACGAAATCCCCTTGGGAAATCAGATTCATCGAGTAAGTGTTCAAACAAATTTTTATGAAAACATCCATCGTTCAAACCGTAAAGCACTTGGGTGGGGACAGTGACATTGGTATCAAAAATCCCAACGATACTTTCGCGTCCTGATTCCGTAAAAAGATCATTTAAATTCCGGTAATAAGCAAGGGCTGAGGATAGGATTCCCGGGTTTTGGAAATTGGCTTTGATTTCAGCAAGATGGTCTTGGTTTGGAGTGAATCCAGGTGACCAATCTTTCCATAAAAAATCAACGAGAGCAAACTGATTGGTGCGAATCGTTAATTCAGCGATGTAGGGAATTTGGAAAAGTGCTACATACCAAGAATGTAAGGTTTGCAGTGGAGCCCATAAAAATGAATCTTGGAAGGTTTTGAGAAGAGGAACACTCAAACTTGTGATGGACTTGATTCGATTTGGATAATACATACCAGCGGCATACGCAATGATCGCACCCCAATTATGACCCACCAAGTGAACTTTGTCCCAACGCCTGTCATCCATCCAACCAAGCAAGTCCTGAACCAAATCTACCACATGTAATTTGTTTGCATGAGAAATGGTGGAAGGTTCATATCCTCGCATAACAGGTGCAATGCAATGAAATCCTTTTTTCCCAATGGTTTCCATGATGGGAGAAAAAGTTTTGTGGTTATCGGGAAACCCATGTAAAAATAGAACTGGGTCACCAGAACCTGTTTCCAGTGTGGTAAAAACGGTGGATGAATTTCTAATTTCCGAATGATGCATTGTCTACCAACTTTTCTTTAGAATCGGTCCTTCGGAAAAATTGTATCACAATCTCTCGTGTATCCAAGTCCTTACTTAAATATCCGTACTGTTTTTCATTTTGGTAAAAAAATCCATTGGGCCAAATATGACCTCCACCCGGGATCAAATACCCTTCCACAACTTCATCCGTGGAACAATCAGAGAATTTTGTGTATTCGATATCACGTTTCCAAAATTTGTTTAAATGTCTTTTTTTTGCTTTCGACTCCTCTTTGCAGGTAAAATTGGAACTCCAAAATTTCAGAGAATCAGTAAAGGATAAAACTTCACCTGCGGGGATCCGACTGGCATTGGGACTCATGTCTTTTGGGATGGAAACAGTACCACCAGAATAGGGAATCACATCGTCTGCTGTACCCATGATAAAACCAATGGATTTTGCTCTGGGACTCGGACAAATTTCGACAAGACCTTTCGAGGTGACAGCGGCAACAGAATAAACAGATCGAAATAAATCATCTGCTTCGCATAACAAACGTTGTGTCATAAATCCACCGTTGGAAATCCCAACGGCATGGATACGGCTATAATCAACAGGAATTTTTAAATCAATGAAACGAACCATGTCTCGAAAAAATTCTACATCTTTGGTGTTTCGTTTGTCTGTCAGAGAGTGAGCGATCTTACGTCCATCATTCCAACGGTTCGCGTAACCATCTGGATAAACCGCGATAAATCCATATTCTTCCGCTTTCTCCGACATTCTGGAAAGGTAAATCATACCTTCCCCACTCCCGCCACCGCCATGCAAAATGAAAACAACGGGAAGTTTGGTTTCAGAGCGATTCTTAGGAATGTAGTACCGAAAGGTACGAACAATCCCATCCGAAACAATAGACTCCAATGTATGGTCTTTCACGGGAACCACAGAAGGTAAAGATTTACAAAAAAAGGAAAAGGGGATCATCAATATAAGGATTAAATGGAGACGAAAGATTTCATATCTGTTTCGAATCATACAAAGAGTGACTCAAAATGTTGGATGGTTTCCACTACTTTCGGATCTCCCTCTAACGGGAATTTGGGGTGGAATTCTTTGTCTACGTTTGGGTCATACGGTCCTGATTTCCCTTCAAAACAAACGGCTGTATCCGTAAGACAAACCAAACTATGCCACACACCTGGTTGCAGGTCGATCCCACGTTTCGGTCCCTTGGAAGAAAGTTTATGGAATTCTTGGAGATCTCCATTTTCCTGAAAGATTAAAAAACCGATTTCGCCTTCGAGCACAACAAAGGTTTCCGGTTTTGGATCCGACAAATGTCTGTGAGGTGAAATGTAAGTATTTTTTGATAAAACATTCAGAAACCTTTGGTACACTTCCTGTGGTTCGTGAAAGTTGTGATTGGTGCGTTTTCGTTCTGCGTTTTTTGCTTTTGTGACGAGGGATCCGATTAAATCAGAATCAATGATTTGTATTTCCTGCAAGTTGACCTTCCAATTCCTGCTCGATGAAGGCTAACATATCCGGAACACAGGCCGTACAAGTATCAGCCGCTCCCATCTCGCGGGCGACTTCTAGTATGGGGCGATTCGTTTCTTTGACAACATTTAAGATGGATTCAAAGAAAACTTCTGCACAGTGACACTTGATCATGGTTCTGAGAATCAGTCTCGAAGTTTTCCAAAAACTGACAAGTACTTTTGGAGCGAAAAATATAGATTTTTTTGTTTTGAATTCCAATAGGAAAGCGCTGTTTCCCTTCGTTCCTTGGGGAAGGGACTCTAATTGCTTTCGGTTTCTTTTGTTTGGTGAACTTGGTAGTATGGTTTTAGGACATTTTTCCAAAGGAAACGATGAGAATTTTGGATTCCTTTCGTTTGGAATGCTTTTTGCCTCTTTCCATCCGAAAGGAGGGCAAGCAGATTCAATTGGAAACTCTCATCATCATTTGGATCAAAGTATTCGGCAGAATCCAGCAACACTTCAGGAAGGACACTGGCATTGGAAGAAAGGACAACCGTTCCCATGGCTTGTGCTTCGAGGACAGGAAATCCAAATCCTTCAAAGAGAGATGGATAGAGAAATAAATGGGCTCCTTGGTAAGCAAGGGGTAACAAATCGTACGGTAAATGTTCTAAAAAATAAATCCGATGGGGATTTTGTTTTTGAAAGGTTAACAATTCTTCTGGGATTTCTTTACTGATCCCACCAATGACCAGGGGTAGTTTCAGAGACTGTTTTTTCCATAGTGACTCTAGATTGGACAATAAAAAAGGAAAGTTTTTATGTGCCTTTCCTATCCCAACTGTAAAAAGATACTCTTTTGGTAATTGGAATTCTTTGAGAAAGGCATTCACCTTTGGCTGTGGTCGCTTTGTAAAATTGTTTAGATCGATTCCGTTAAAAACAACTGTTATTGTTTCCCTACGATACCCAAAACATTTGATCAAATCATCTTTTGTGTACTGAGAGACAGCGATGATGTGGCGTGCAAACCACTTGATGGAACGGAGTACGATTTGTAAGTACAATCGTTTGAGAATGGAACCATGAGCCTCTTTGAAATGATAAGGGATCAAATCATGGATGGTAACAATGCATTTCCTAAGGTAACGAAGTGGCACATTGAAATGAGGGATGTCTAAGATATCCATCTCTGCCATTTGAGGATGGCCGAAAAATTCCTTTGGAGAATAGATGGGGGTAAAATAGGGAATAATTTTAGCGTGTTTTGGTAGATCGTATTTGTTTAAACGGTTGGGATCTCCAAAGATAAAAAGTTCAGCTTCTTTAGATGGGATAGGCCAAAATTTTAAGATATGTTGGATGCGAATTCCAATCCCAGAATTTTCGATCATCCTTGCATCATAGCCAATTTTTTTTTGCATTTGATTGATGATTATGTCCTTTCTAACCAAAAAAAGGAAATGTGTCTTTTCCTTAAGAGTCAAGTCTAGTCAAATAACTAGTGAATATTCTGCATTCAAATTTTGAAAGGCAGGTACACAAGGAACTTACTTTCAAAAAGGAATCGGATGGAAAACTTAATCGAAGAAATCCTAAAACAAATTGGTGAAGATCCAAACAGAGAAGGTCTCGTCAAAACTCCTAATCGAGTGAAAAAAGCTTATGATTTTTTAACGAGTGGGTACAAGGCAGACATCAACCAATTGGTCAATGGCGCCATTTTTGAAGAAAATACCACAGGTATGGTTTTGGTTCGTGATATTGAAATGTATTCCTTATGCGAACACCACTTACTCCCTTTTTATGGAAGGGCTCATGTCGCATACATTCCCAATAAAAAAATCATTGGGATCAGTAAAATTCCACGAATCGTAGATGTGTTTGCCAGAAGACTGCAAGTACAAGAAAGACTTACCGACCAAATTGCACAGGCCATCCAAGAAACATTGGACCCTTTGGGTGTTGGTGTTGTCATCAAAGCAAAACATTTGTGTATGATGATGCGAGGAGTCGAAAAACAAAACTCAGAATTATTCACTTCCAGTTTGCTTGGTCTCTTCAAAACGGATCCTACTACTCGAAGCGAATTTTTAGATCTCATCCGAACCGGATCGCACTAAGTTCAATTTTTAAATTCTTTTTTTTCGATTCATGCTGGACTTTTTTTTAAAAAAGTTCAGTCTTTCTCCACTAGAGGGACACAATGCCGAAAGAAAGAATCGTGGCACCATCCAAAGAATTTGCCAAACTTGCAAACGTTAGCTTAAAAGAATACAAATCCAAATACAAAGAATCCATTGAAAAACCAGAGAAATTTTGGGCAGAACAAGCAAAACGCCTAACATGGTTTAAAAAATGGACCAAAGTTCTGAGACACGACTTTGCAAAAGCAAAAGTAGAATGGTTTGTGGGGGGAAAACTCAATGTCTCTTATAATTGTTTAGACCGCCACCTTGACTCTCCCTTAAAAAACAAAGCCGCTCTCATATGGGAAGGTGACAATCCCGACGAATCCAAAGTCCTCACCTATCACGACTTACATAGAGAAGTGAATCACTTTGCCAATGTACTAAAAAAATTCAAAGTGAAGAAAGGAGACCGAGTTCTCATCTACCTTCCGATGGTCCCAGAACTTGCCATCGCCACACTTGCTTGTACTCGCATCGGGGCCGTGCATTCCGTTGTCTTTGGGGGATTTTCTCCAGAAGCACTCCTTGGTCGTATCGAAGATTGTAAACCAACTCTTGTCATCACAGCCGATGGTGGATACCGTGGTGGCAAACCCATCGAACTGAAAAAAAATGTCGATGCTGCCCTCGCTGAAACCAAATTCAAAGTGAATGATGTGATTGTCGTCAAACGAACGGGTGATGAAGGCAATCTCAATTGGAAAGAAGGTCGTGACCATTGGTATCACTACCTCATGAAAGACCCTGAAGTGAAAAAAGAATGCCCCGCTGTTCCTATGGAATCGGAAGACCCACTCTTCATCCTTTACACATCTGGTTCCACGGGAAAACCAAAAGGGGTCCTCCATACCACCGCCGGGTATTTGTTAGGTGCCAATCTAACATTCGCTACTATCTTTGATTACAAAGACACGGATACATACTGGTGTACGGCAGACATTGGTTGGATCACGGGTCATAGTTATATATTGTATGGACCACTCTCCAATGGTGCTACTTCCTTGATGTTCGAAGGGGTTCCGAGTTACCCTGACATGGGTCGATTTTGGGATGTGATTGATAAATACAAAGTCACCGTATTTTATACCGCACCGACGGCCATTCGGGCACTCATGCGAGAAGGTCTAGAGCATATCAAAAAGCGATCACTCGCATCACTGCGGTTACTTGGTTCTGTGGGAGAACCCATTAACCCAGAAGCTTGGGAATGGTATTATGCTAATATTGGAAAATCGAAATGCCCGATTGTGGATACATGGTGGCAAACAGAAACTGGATCCATTATGATCTCAGGGATTCCGGGAGCCATTCCGCAAAAACCAGGATCGGCCAGTTGGCCATTTTATGGAATCCAACCAGTACTTGTGGACAACGAAGGGGTGGAACTGAAAGGCAAAGGTGAAATTTCAGGCAATCTTTGTATCGCGAAACCTTGGCCTTCGATGATGCGCGGAGTGTATGGAGATCCGAAACGATTCTTTGATACCTACTTCTCTCAATTCAAAGGCTATTATTTCACAGGGGATGGGGCCAATCGTGATAAAGAAGGATACTTTCGCATCACAGGGCGAGTCGATGATGTCCTCAATGTCTCAGGGCATCGGATTGGATCGGCAGAAGTGGAAAGTGCCCTTGTGGAACACAAATCGGTGGCGGAAGCGGCTGTTGTGGGTTTCCCACATGACATCAAAGGCCAGGGAATTTATGCCTATGTCACGGTGAAACAAGGGGTTGTCACAAACGACCTACTGAAAAAAGAACTCATTGCGATGGTGGAAAAGGTGATTGGAAAAATAGCGAGGCCAGATGTGATCCATTGGGCCCCAGGACTTCCTAAAACTCGGTCTGGTAAAATCATGCGTCGAATTTTACGGAAGATTGCCAATAACGAATTTGATACGTTAGGTGACATTAGTACACTTGCCGATCCATCCGTTGTCCAATCGTTAATTGATGATAAGAAGAAATACCATAGTTAAGAGAAATGACAGAGTAGATTGATTTCCTAACTTTGCATTTCTCAAGGCGTTGGTTAGGAAATTTTTTGAATCAGAAGGTATAATCAAAAATTACGAATGTCTCTTTCGAAACGAAACTCTGACCAGATACATAGATTTACAATTCCTGCGGGAGAGCGGCAAACGGTCCCATCACTCGCAGGAATTCTGATTCTTCAAATTCCAAATCCCTTTCTCGCAGTCGTTTTCTATATTCATTCGTTTTGTCCGTATCTCGGGTGGAAAACCAGTAAATGCAAAACAGTAAATACTCTCTGTTTTTACGATAGGTTGACATATGGTTTTCTAATTCTGTCGCTGTGAGATTTTTTTGATTTTGGAAATCTTTGACAAGGGAGTCAATTGCCAAGGTATCACGGTCTTTTCCGAGATTCGCATAACTTTGGCGTACGAGAAATAAAATTTCTTTGGCATCGGAATTGGGATCATATTTCAAAAGGTTATAGAAACCTCGGCGGAACAAACTGAGTGCTTCCAAATACCTTTCTTTTTCTTGGAGGTAAACTCCATACCGTGTGAAGTATCTCGTTTCTTTCAAAAACACAGTGGCTGTCCAAATGTAGGCTTGTTCCAGTAACTCGGAATTACGTCCGCGCCTTGCCAGGATCAATGTTTCATACATTCCTTCTTCTCGTGGGAAATAAACCAAGTATCGAAGGCTCAAATCATCTGCTTCTTTCCATTTTCTGTTTTTGATATTTTTGAGAAGGCTTGTTTGCAGTGCTTCCTTTTCCGAATCAAAGGTTTTGTCATTTTCCAAAATTTGCATATAGGATTCGTAATCAGTTTCGAGTCCGAGTTGTCTGGAAAGAATCGCGGCAAGATACAATCTGTACTTAGCTTTGGGTTTTTGTTCTAAATAAAATTTCGTATAGTATAAGGATTCTCTCGGTTTTTTCTCTTTTTCATAAAAATCTGCGACAAACAATACCAAATCCAATTGGTCTTTTTTTCGTTTGATGGATTCTTCGTAGGCATGGATCCCATCAAAGACCTGTCCCAGTTTCATATGGGCCTGGGCTTGTAGATTGTAATACCGGTAGTCTGGGTCAGGATTCAGTTCTTTGGCTTTGATGAGAAAATCGAAAGCTTTGGCTGGTGTTTCTTGGACAATTTTGTCCTCGGCCATACGAAGCAGGTCCTCATAACCATAAAAGGCTTTAACGGGATTTAGGGCTTCTGGTTCCGCTAAAATTGGGTACAAGGGCAGAAATAGACTTGTTACCAGAACACTAAATTGCCATATTCTCCTAGACCGAAGTATCATCTATGGATTCTCATCGGTCATCTTCTAAAATATCTTAGAAATACAAATAAACAATCTCAAAGAGGATCTCATGAATGTAGAGTTAATCATTATCGTCATGGCGCTTGTCTCCATAGCCACGGCGATTTTCTACGCCGCGAGGGTAATACGTATCCAAGTGGGCGTAGATGGTGGCAATCAAAAAGAAACCGCCAAATTAAAAGAAATCTCCGCCGCGATCGCAGAAGGGGCAATGGCCTTCCTTCTCAGAGAATACCGAGTCATTCTGCTTTTTATCAGCTTCATGACAGTTCTCATTTACCTTCTATTAGATAACCCCAATACAGAATTCAATGAAGGCATTTATACTTCGATCGCTTTTGTATCAGGAGCCCTCATTTCCTGCCTTTCTGGCTTTATTGGAATGAAGATTGCGACCGCAGGAAACGTGAGAACAGCCCAAGCGGCAAAAACTTCCCTTTCCAAAGCGTTCCGAGTGGCATTCGACTCGGGAGCGGTGATGGGATTTGGTCTCATCGGTCTTGCCGTTTTAGGTATGATTGGTCTTTTCCTACTTTTCACAGGTGCCAATCCGACAGTTGCCAAACACATCCTGATGGAATCCCTTGCCGGTTTTGGTCTTGGTGGATCTTCGGTTGCCCTCTTTGGTCGTGTGGGTGGCGGAATTTATACGAAAGCCGCTGACGTAGGTGCTGACCTTGTTGGAAAAGTGGAAAAAGGAATCCCAGAAGATGACCCTCGTAACCCTGCAACCATCGCGGATAACGTGGGAGACAACGTAGGTGATATCGCGGGTATGGGTGCTGACCTTTTTGGTTCTGCTGCGGAAGCCACTTGTGCGGCCCTTGTGATTGGTGCCACAGCATCTGCACTTGCGGACAATAACTCTGCACTTTTATACCCACTTTTGATCTCTGCGATTGGGATCCCAGCGTCTCTCATCACAACTTTTTTTGCACGAGTGAAAGAAGGTGGAAACGTAGAAAAAGCATTAAAACTACAACTTTGGATCTCTACTTTCATCGTTGCGGGTGCATTGTATTTTGCAACTGACATCTTCATGATCGATAGTTTTCAAATCGGCGACAAAACCATCACAAAATGGAATGTATACACTTCAGTCGCATTAGGTTTGTTTGCTGGTATGTTCATTGGTTGGATCACAGAAATTTATACTTCCCACTCGTACAAACCAGTGCGTGAAGTAGCAGATGCATGTGAAACAGGCGCGGCAACAAACATCATTTATGGTTTGGCGCTTGGTTATAAGTCCACTGTTGTTCCTGTCATTTTACTTGTGATTGTCATTGTTGTTTCTAATATCCTTGCTGGTATGTATGGAATCGCCATTGCAGCCATTGGTATGATTTCTACTATCGCGATTGGTCTTACCATTGATGCATATGGTCCAGTGTCTGACAACGCCGGTGGAATCGCTGAGATGGCAGAACTTGGAAAAGAAGTGCGTGATCGAACTGATACTTTAGATGCAGCAGGAAACACCACTGCCGCTGTTGGTAAAGGATTTGCAATTGGATCTGCGGCTCTCACTTCCCTTGCACTTTTTGCTGCCTTTATCACAAGAACACAAAATGCTTCCAAAGAAATGGGTGAAGGTGCGATTGATTTAACTTCTATCGAACTTCTCGATCCATTGGTTTTTGGTGGTTTACTGTTTGGAGCAATGCTTCCTTTTATTTTCTCTGCGATGACGATGAAGTCTGTTGGGAAAGCAGCTCTTGATATGGTAAAAGAAGTTCGTCGCCAATTCAAAGAGATCCCTGGTCTTATGGAAGGAACAGCAAAACCTGAGTATGCAAAATGTGTGGATATTTCCACTTCTGCGGCTCTCCGTGAAATGATCCCTCCAGGTCTCCTTGTTCTCCTTAGCCCTATCGTTGTGGGTTATTTATTTGGAGTGAAGTCTCTTGCCGGCCTACTTGCAGGTGCACTTGTTTCTGGTGTGGTGCTTGCGATCTCTTCTGCCAACTCTGGTGGAGCTTGGGACAACGCTAAAAAATACATCGAAAAAACTGCTGGTGGAAAAGGTTCTGAAAAACACAAAGCAGCAGTGGTTGGTGATACAGTTGGTGATCCGTTCAAAGATACATCAGGACCTGCGATCAACATTCTCATCAAACTAATGGCTATCACATCACTCGTGTTTGCTGAGTTTTTTGTCACAAAAGGTGGAATTGTTTTAAACTTCTTCAAATAAGAATTTAAATTACAATCCAACGATTTGGTTCCATCATGATTGAAAGAACCAATTCAAACCTATGGATTCATTTAGATCCATAGGAATGTTTGAGAAGCCGGCGGAAACGTCGGCTTTTTTAATTTTACAGAGTGGTAAAACTAAAACTGGTGTTGGTCCCGAGTGTGAGACCAAAAGTAGATTGGATGTTTTGCCCGAGAGTGATGGTGTAAGTTACCCCTGACGTCAAGGCACTCGTGGGTGTGAGTGTGATGGTTCGGTTGGAGGATCCACCTGTGAGACTTGGACAGGACGGGGAACATGTGATGTTGGTATTGATAGAAGTAGGTTCAATGGCCTGTGTCATCACAATCGTGATGGTAGGGGTTAAGGCGACTCCGGTGGCGCCGTTCGTAGGAGAGGTGGATTCAATGGTGAAAGTTTCCGAAGTTTGTGTGATGAGCGGTAATACCAAGATACCCAAAAGAGAGGGAGAAGGTTTGGGAACACATTGAAAGGTCAGCAAAACAAAAACGAATAGGATTCTGATTTTTTTCCACATGACCATTGGCTCTGTACTTAGTTTCGACTAAATCCCCTTGGTTACCGTACATAGTTTTGCGTAAATCCCGAGGAAATTATAAGTTTCTAATTCAATGGACGTAATTTCTTTGATGTTTCCTTGCTTTTGGGCCGTCTCGATGGAGGCATCTCCCAAGGCAATGAGTCCAAGATAGGATTTCGCACAGGAAAACCCTTCCTTAGTCGCAGAGTTTCCGGTTTCCATGAGTGAAATCCTTTGGTTTTCATAAAGTAACCCTTGGGTTCCAAATCCTGAACTTGCACATTGTAGGAAAACAAAGGGTAAGATAAAAAGGCAAACCTTACGAACCAATCGGGAATGGAATCGATCAAGGTGAGGTTTTTGAACAGAATGGATCAGAAAAAACTTTTCTTTCGAAATGGATTTGATTTTGGAAATAAATTGCAGGTTCACTAAAAGAGTTTGGTGTCGTGGATTACTTTTGGAGTTCTTTGTCCAAAAGATTGGAAAGTTTATTTTGTAAGAGGATGATATCATCATACAGTTTTTCAATCTGTTCTTCTTTTTTCCGAATTTTCTCTGCGAGAGAATCGAGAGATTTATTATGTTTGGTATTTTTTTTCGAATGAAATTCTTTGAGTTTAGATTCAATTTCCTCATAAATCAAACCACTCTTTAATTCTTTAGAAAACTCCTTCAGTGAATCGATGTTTTGTTTCATATACCAGTGATCCGAAGACACAATTCTTGGAAAAAGAAATATTGGTTTTTGTAATAATGGTCCAGGCTATGAATTTCTTTGAAACGCTTTTTTTGCGAGACCCAGTCATAACTCGCATTGCCTACACTCACGAGTCCGAAGTAATTGGTGGTACAAGATTCTACAAATGTTTCACCGGGAACTGGAGCTTTTCCCGGTGAAAACCAACCCGATTGCCCTTTGTTTTGGAAAAGGGTGATCGATGGATTTCCTATTTGGATGCTAAGACAATTTACTAAAAAAAATATCCATAATAGGCAAATGGAAACCTTCATGTGATGTTAGTTGGTGTCAAAAAAGTAAAAATAGGAAAATCGAATCCCTCGATCAATCGCATTGTCTGCTTTTGGAAGCACACCTAATGATAAACTAAAACTAAATGTTCCCAAACTTTCAGTATTCATTGATACACCAGGATAAAAATTAAAGTATCTAAGATTTTTATCTGCAGTTTTATCCACGGGTTCTCTGTATTCTAATTCCGTAAAGATTCGGATGGAATCAGCAATTGCAAAACTTGGAGCCACGCCAACTTGGTAGTATCGTTTGAATTCTTCGAGTTTGGATTCTCTTCCATGTCTGTTCGTTTCGGATTGGAAACGGAACTCTGTCATAATTTGAAAAATGCCATACTTATAACCCAAACCAAAGTTTGGTCGGATTAAATAATAATCAGGATTTTCATATTCACGAAATAAGGAGTTTCGTTTTTTATCATAAACTCGTAATCCACCACCAATTAAAAATTGAGAACTACCCATTTCGAAAATTTTACCATACTTGAGACCAACATTGTATCGGTCCCATGTGACTTCTTTTGTTGTATCCGTTTGAGAATACTCAGTTCGACCCAAAGAGGAAATCACGGAGAAGGAGTCACTGAACTTATATTCACCTTCAATACTAGCATTTTTGTTAATTTCTTTAACCTGGTTAAAGTCTTTATCCCAATAACCTAAGCTTCCTCTTACTTTTGAATAAACAGCAACTGGTTCAATTTGTAAGGGATGAGCAAAACCTTTGTTATTGTATTGAGAATAAATGTTCGATGCAAATGTAAAAAATAAAATCAAAACTAAATATATCTGTTTCATTGTTAAAATCCTATATTCGTGACTGGGTAAATCAATCTGGCTAACTTATCAGCAAGTAAAGTGTATCCTAAGTTATTTGCATGGATACAATCCAACATCAATTCAGCTCGAGAGTTTGGTTTACCACCTAATGTATTTCGTAAGTCAACATAAATAAGAGATGGTTCCTCTCTTGTGATCTCAACTAGTAGGTTATTAAAAGCATCAAGCTGAGTGGAAGTAAACACCGCAGCATCTGGCACAATCAACCCTATGCGGTCAAATTTTGTTTTGCAACCTTCATCAGATCCAGCTATTGCCGCAGGCATATATGGATTTGGATAATCGTAACCATGTATGATCCATTTAATAGGAGGTCCTCCGAAACGAGCAATTTTATATGCGTTTCCAGTAATAATGAGTTGTTTCAAATTGGCTTTGATTCTTGCAAACCGTTGAGCTTGCACTGCGTCCACATTTCCAATATACTCGTTTAAGTTGGCTTGGATGTCATTTCCACCTAACGAAAGTAACACAACTTTCATGTCGGCTCCACCTTGGTCAATGACTTGGAATTGAAGTCCTTGGCTTACTACCTGTTGTAATGTTTTACCGCCAAGAGTAGCCCCAGCGAATTGGTAGTTAAATCGATTTTCTAACTGTGGTCGAAGTGTTTCGACAATTGGGAATCCCAATAATATATCAGTCCAACTGTCTCCGATGATTCCTGTTTTTGCAGGCGTTTCTCCATCGCAGATCGCAAAGGAGGTACAAAGGAGATTGGTTTCTAGGTCATTGAGAGGGTCTTTTTTTTTGTCACAGTGAATCAAAAATAAAGAGATACCTATCAAAACTATTAATCTTATATTTTTCATAATTGTTTTTCTTCCTTCCAGATATGGTCCATGATAAAAGCGCACGAGAGATCGCCGGTCAGATTTACTGAAGTTCTACACATATCCAAAAACCGGTCAACACCAAAAAGAATGGTGATCCCTTCGATAGGAATGTGAAAGGTATAAAGGATAGATGACAAAATCACAAGGCCAACACCAGGGGTCGCCGCGGTTCCAATCGAAGCTGCCGTTACAGTTCCAGCTAACAAAAACAACTCTACTGAACTTAATTCAATTTGGTACACTTGGCTAAGGAAAACTGTGGCTACGGCTTGGTATAAGGCTGTTCCGTCCATATTGATTGTGGCCCCGAGTGGGAGAACAAAATCGGCAACTGATTCTTTTAACCTTAACTTTTCTTTGGCTATCTTTAATGAGTATGGCAAAACAGAACTGGAACTAGACGTTGAAAAACCTAAAATGGGAATTTCACGGATTTGATTGAAAAATAGAAAAGGATTTTTTTTGGTAAAAAAGAAAACCATGAAACTGTAAAAAACAAGAATGAGGCAAAGTCCACCTAACACTGTCAATATATAGGTCAAAAGACCAAACACTAATGAAAAACCAATTTGGATCATCGCATAACTCATCAATCCGAAAACTGCGAGTGGTGCCAGTTTCATCGCAGTAGAAACGACCCATAAACAAAAACTTTCTAATGAATGGCAAAACGCTTTGAGTGCTGTTCCTGATTCTTTTGAAGTGAGAAAAAAAACCCCAAGAATCATTCCTAAAAATACAATTGATAACATCTGTTGTTTCGACCAAACATTCACAATATTCTTCGGAATGATATTTGCGATGATTTCTGGAATGGATTCTTCTTTTTCCTTTTTCTCCAGTGTGCTCATTGGATTTGTAATGGTTTGAGTTTGGATTTTAGATTGGATTTGGTATCCAGGTTTTGTAACTGTTGTGAGTGAAATCCCGATACTCACCGAAACGATTGTTGTAAAAATAAAGTAGAATAATGTTTTACTTCCTAAACTCCAGAGATCCTTTAAATTTTTTAGACTGGATACACCAAGTGCAATGGATACTATCACAAGTGGGATCATGATCATTTGCAGAAGATTTAGGAATAGATCACCTGGAAGTTTTAACCAACTTAAATATGGATTGATCGCGTCAGAAGTAATAAATCCTGTTTCCGGATTTAATAAAATTCCTAATGCTAAACCTAACACTAAAGAGATGAGAATTTGTTTCCAAAAGGCAATTTTGGGAAGGGACATTCCCCAATTTTTTAAATTTTCAATTCTATGTAAATGAATTTAAATGCAGATATAAGTTTGGAAGAGTTGGATTCGGTGGAAAATTTTTGCTCCATTTTTGATTTTTCGCATTTCCACTGTGTATTCGTCTTTTGCTCTTTGGATTTCCTTCATTGTTTTATGAAGCACTGCTTTTTTTTCAGGTCGATTGTCCCATTTGTAGGCAGCTTCTTGCCTCATTAATTTTTCTTCCAATTGGCGAATCGTTTTTTGGTGAGAGAGTTCTACTTTGTATTCCTCTTTTTGGAAAATAGAAAGAGTTTCTTTCCGTAAGATTTCTTTTTTGATTTCGGCCTCTGATTCTACAATGGGAAAACAATGGATGAATGCTTCTTCCAACTTTGAAAGTGGGATTTCAGTTTCGGGAACGTATGTTTTTCCTTCTGTCCATTCTTTTGGTTTTTCCGTCACTACGAGCGATTTCTTTTTCTTTAAATCAAATTCGATAAAAAACAAATCTTTTCGTTTGAGTGAAAAATCAAACTCCACTTGGAAAACAAATAATATCTTTTGACTTAAATTTTGAGAGTATAAATATTTTTTCTTTCGGCCAACATTACTATGTGTTAAGAGTTCGGTTACTTTTTCGACAAATGGATGTCCAAAGGCCATAAATTCTAGCGAATCATTGGTCAGCGCTAAGTCTGAGTCAAAGGTTGCTTTTTTGACTTTTCCTTCCAAATTCTTATATTCGTAACTACCTTTTCCTGTGACAGCCAACGATCCAGGGAGTTTGTTTTGGAAAAACTTGGATCCTTCTGAAACAACTTCTTCTAAATGTTGGTTATTCCATTCTCTTTCTTCTAAGGTATGATCGTAATAATCTTTTAAATTAAAATCTAAAACTTTCGGAGTTACAAGGGCGTTTAGTTTTTCAAATCCTTTTTGGGCTACTTGGATGCGAAGATCAAACTCAGTTTCTAATTCTTCTTTCGTTTTTGTCCCTGTGATGAATTTCATCAAACTAGAATTAAAATCCAATTCCTCTTCGATGGTACCAAGTAAATCATCTGAAGCACCAATGGATTCTTCAAACAATCGGATTTTGTTTGTGAGTACTTCAAGTATCCGTTCCGCAACTGTGTCTTTAGAGGCAAAGTTAAAGATATACACATTATCTTTTTGACCAAAACGATGGATCCTTCCAATCCTTTGTTCAATTTTTAAAGGACTCCATGGAAGATCATAGTTGAAGAGTATATTGGCAAATTGTAAGTTACGTCCTTCCCCACCAGCTTCCGTACAAATTAGAATTTCATAATCCTCTTTGAATTTTTGGATCGCTACTTCTTTTTCATCCATACTAAGAGATCCATGGAAAGGAGAAACTTTGAAATCAGGTTCTAGTACGGATTGTAAATGATCCTGAGTGGTCCGAAATTGTGTGAAGATAATGAATTTTTTATGACCTTCTTTTTTCAATCGATAGAGGGTTTCTCTTAATTTTTGTGTTTTTTTATCTTCTTTGATTTGTTTGCCTAAATGGATCAAACGGTTGAGAGTGAATAACTCGCGTTTGATCCTTTGGAAACTAGACATCTCTTCATCTTCCAGTTCTGTGATAAAATCTTCTACACCTTCTGTTTCATCCAAATCCCAATCATCCAAATTGGTTTCATGTTCTTTCATATAATGGAACTTGGATTCCAACATAAATTTACGTTTCTGAAGGGCTGATAACAAGGCAATGACAGATGAATCTAATAACTTTTGGAATACTACCATGACAAAACCGATGGCACGGTTTTTGGTTCCCATCGCCATATTGTATTCTCGTTTTACATATTCGGTAGTTTCATCATAAAATGCGCGTTCAATGGGAGATAAATCAATTCGCACAGTTTTTGCAAAACGTTTGGTAAAACCACCCACTTCCACTTTACGGCGTCGGAGGAGCACTTTTGAGATTTTTTCCTTTAAGTCTCCTTTTTGTCCCACCACATAATCATTGATAAACGTATGATAAGGGCCCAAAATATTCGGATCCACTAAGTGCATGAGATAAAATAGTTCTTCTAATTTTCCACGAAAAGGTGTAGCCGTAAGGAGGAGTAAACATTCTGTCTTGCGAGCAATTTTTTCCGCAAATAGATAACCACGTGTGATTTTGGAATAATCACGTCTGAGTCTATGGGCTTCATCGAAAACAACAATGTCCCATTTGGTTCCGAGAATTTCTTCGGCATACCTTGGATTCTTGATAAAATCAATGGAAGTAATGATTTTGTTAAAATTTCTCCAATGATCTGGTCCATTGGTTACAAAGTTACGCCTACGAACAATGGCAAATTCCTCATTGAATTTGTTTTTCATTTCTTGTTGCCATTGCACAAGTAGTGGTGAAGGAGCGACCACTAACACCCGTTTGAGACCACGACGAAACATCAATTCTTTTACAGCAAGACCAGCTTCAATCGTTTTACCAAGTCCCACTTCGTCGGCCAAAATGAAACGTGGTTTCAAACTATTTGCGACTATAAAAGTGGATTCAATTTGGTGAGGTAATAAACGAGTTCTAGAGTTGGAAAGGGAAGATAGTTTATTAAAATTGTAAGTGAGTTTGAGTTGGCTTGCGGTAAGGGCAAGCTCCATGGCTTTTGGAAATTCTTCCGATACCCGAAGTGACTCTGGATACTGGTTTAAAAAATGTAGATTACGATTTGATTTGTTTACAGTGCGAAAAATTTCTTTGGATTCAAAGAATAATTCAACAGATGTAGGCGTTTCTTTCGTGACTTTTGCAAGACCTAACTCTGGTTCGTCGATTAGAAAACCATACTCATTCGATTGTTTTGGTTCAACCGTTGTTTCAAAATCTAAACTTAACTGAGTAGGGATATCCATCAAACTCCTTTCTGATTTCCCCAAAGCACTTTATGAATTTGAAGCGACAAACGACCCTTAGGTGGGTTGTCTATTTTTATCCATTCAACTAGTTCTTTGGCATCCACTTCACCGTGGACTGGCGAATACAATATATTTGTCTGTATTTTTTGTTCGCGAATGACTTCGATACTTCTTTCAAAGTCGATTCTATCACGCACAACGAACTTAATTTCGTCAAGTGAATTATGTCTCTTTTCCAAGATCTGGAAATTTTCTAGATCCATTCGGCCTTCCATCCCGGAACCCGGAAGTTTGTAATCCATAGTGAAAATAAAAAAAGGATCCAGAGTGATTTTTTCACTCCCGTTGGTTTCGACACGAGAAGAAGGGTAGGGTTTGTCGTTGTGTGTTCGGAATGAATGAATTGATTCGGCAATGGAAATGGATAGGTCTCGGTTTTTTCCTTCCAATGGTTCTCCACCCGTTAACAAAATTTGGTAACCATGCGTTGGATCTAAGGCAACGATTTCATCCATGATGGTGGAAAGTGGTTTTGTTTCTCCTTGGTTTGGACCAAGGGCATAGGGGGTATCACACCAAAGGGACCGTGTATCTGTTTTACCACAGCGAAGGGAACAACCAGCAAAACGTACAAAGACAGTTGGGATCCCTTGTGAGATCCCTTCACCAGAAATGGATGAATAAATTTCATGAATTTTTCCGTACATAGAGTTTTTCCCTTCTTGTCAGTTTCTTTGAAATTGTTCTTGCGAAAACATTAATTCGGACTTTGCTTTTGTGGTCATGTTTTTAGAAGCAAAATTGGAATACCCAATCATCAAGGAAAAGGAAGTGCAAGAAAACCATTTATTACTTAGGTTTCGCACTCCTGCCAATCCAAATGTGGAAGAACGAAAGCCACTGGTGATTGGCCTTGCCATTGACAAAAGTTGGTCAATGAAAGGGGAAAAAATGGAGGCAGTGATCGATGCTTCCTGTGCTCTCGTGAATTGGCTGACAAGACATGATGCAGTTTCGATTGTCGCTTACTCCGCTGATGTGCAACTCATCCAACCTGTGACTCACCTAACGGAAAAAGTTTCTGTTACTGACAAAATACGAAATATCCAAGTTGCTACATCTACCAATTTGAGTGGTGGTTGGTTGTCAGCGTTAAAAAGTTTGAACCAATCCAAAATCCCGAATGCATACAAACGAGTTTTATTATTAACAGATGGAAATCCAACTTCAGGAATCAAAGATAAGGAAGCACTCGTCACCATCGCAGCTGATCATTTGTCAATGGGCATCTCCACTACCACCATTGGCGTAGGGAATGATTTCAACGAAGAGATGTTAGTTGAAATTGCCAAAGCTGGTGGTGGAAATTTTTATTATATTGATAATCCTGAAAATGCTTCTGATATTTTTTTTGAAGAATTTGGCGATATTGGAGCTTTGTATGCGCAGGCCATCGATGTGGAACTCCAACTTGCACCAGGTGTTCGTCTCAAACAAGTATTATCAGAAACATCTCATCAAGTTATGGAAGAATTTGATGAATTCTTAGGAGATGCCAAAACCATTTCCAGACAAAAGATCAATTTACAATTAGGAGACCTTAGGGCTGACGATTTAAGGAATTTGGTATTACGATTGGAGATAGATGATCGAGTCAACGAAACCAACACTCCGTTTTGTGAAGTGAATGTATCTTATTATAATCTTTTGAAACAGAATGTTTTGGAATCGGTGAAGCAAACTTTTTCTTTTGAAAGAGGAAAGAACACTGGCAAACAAGACCCCGATGTATTAGTAGAGATATTGATATCAAATGCCTCTCTTGGAATCAAAGAAATCACTGATTTTGTCAGACGTGGTCACATAGAAGACGCCAAAACAATGTTATTTGGTCTTATACAAGACATTCGCAACAACCTTCATTATGCACCGAATGCTTTAGGTTCTCTTCTCAATCGATTGTTAGTCTTAGAATCGAAAATGACTACAAAATCAGATGATTTGCACAAACACTTATTTATGAATTCGCAAATGATGTCCAAAGGACCAGAAAAAATTGATTTAAAGAATATTGAAGTTCACAATCAAATCTTTGAATACCATACCGTGGGCGACATCGATTTGTACAAATGCCCCGAAATCAAACAAACAATTGAACAAAAAATGGCAGAAGGGTTTCGGTATATGATTTTTGATTTTTCTCACTCTTCCCATATCGATTCGTCCGCAATCGGAATGGTGATTCAAATTGTTGGTTGGTTACGAAAGAGAGGTGGGGAACTTGTTGTGACAAACATAAGAGATTCCGTCAAAAAAATCTTTGAACTCACTCGGTTGTACAATCACATCCGAGTGGCGGAGAGTTTAACCTCTGCGAATGAGGTATTGCAGAGGATTGTGTATGCTAACGAAGGTGACGAGATCGTTTAAAAAACGATTGGTATCGTTACGCTAACCAACGTTCTGCTTCTTCGATGGCTTCCTTTAATTCGCTAACCAAAGTTGGTGCAATGGCAACTCCTTTTTGAGTGGGTTTTAGTTCCCCATTCGGATCCGTGTACCAAACTCGAATGTTAAAAAAAGTTTGTCCCTTGTATTCGGAAATCTCCACGCGGATGACTTCCCCTCTGCCTTTGTCAATGTCTCGGATGATTCCTGTTTTTGCCATGTTAGTACGTCTCTACAAATAATTGTTCTTTTTCTTCCAGGTGTTTTTTGAAAGCTTCATAGGTTGAATCAGTGCCACAAGCTGACATGATTTCCTGAATCACTCCCTTTTCCATTCCCTTCGGACCGCCACAAATATAAAACTTACCGTTTCCATTCACAGCATTTTTAATGGCCTCTGCGTTTTCTTTTGCACGGTGAGTGATGTACATTTTGCCTCCATCAAACGAGTTTTTTTCCTCACGACTAATTGCTGTTACAAAATGGAAATTGGAAAATTCTTTTGTTTTGTCTTCAAAATAATCTCGGAGGACAATTTCATCTGAATAAGGAGCCCCGTAAATGAGCCAAAGATTCCCTTGGAACTGGATGAGTTTTTGCACGAGTAGTTCTTCCACCATCCCAAGAAAAGGGCTAATCCCGGTCCCTGTTGCAAAAAAGAAAATGTCACCGGAAAAATCGGTTTGAGGCAAGAGGAATTTTTTGCCCGCGGGACCTGTCATTGTGACCACATCACCTGGTTTTAGATCACAAAGATAATTGGAACAAACCCCTTTGTGGAGTAAGTTTCCATTTTCATCATAGACATTATCTCGTTTCACAACGAATTCAATATTGTCCTTGGTTTGGCCAAAACTATAGGAGGGAGAGGCGATGGAATACAAACGAACCGTATAACTCGCATCAGCTAGGCCTTTGGTTTGTTTTTCTGGGTCGAGGCCTGGTGGGATGATCCCAGCACTTTGCCCAATCATGTAGGGATATACCGAATGATCGATGGCAATGGTGATGCGGTGGACAGCGGCATCTCCTTCTCTCATCGAACGTTTGCCTTTTCCGAGTTCTGGAGTCAAACGCGTGTTTGCCAATACTTGGGCTTGGATAGGATTGGATTTTTTGAATAAATTGATCTGAGGGGTAAGCAAAGTCGTCCTCGTAACGGGTGATTTTACGTCAAGTTTGGCAAGGTTGGGCTTCGGGAAAAGGAGAACTTGGATCTTTCATTTTTCGTCCTCGGAATTATGTCTCTTCCTTGACTCCAAATTTAGATTTTTTAAACTTTAGTCATTCCGGCCCACCCGCCGATCCTTAAACCATAAGGGAAACCAATTGCATGAGATCGACAGAAGTACAAGAAAAGAAGTCCTATCCATTTCCGAACTCCGTCCTTCAACAAAAATTGGAGAGTTTCACGAATACAATGCTCCAATCTCTGCAACCAGAAAGTAAAGAAGAAACCACCTGGGCTGTGATTTCGATGGCAGGAGAAGTTTTGGCACAAGGTTCACACCATCCTCAGATCGACAGAACTTCCGATTCCTTATTTACGTTTTAGAATTGGAGTTTGATTTATGTTTTCCTTCCCTCGTTTGATTCTTTTTATCTTTCACATAACAATCATTAGCATATTATCTGTATTACATTTCAAACCATTACACGCAGAACCATATGGAATGGCAGGATGCGGTCTTGGTTCTATGGTGCCTGTTTGGAAAAATGACATTGGTCAAATCCTTGCTGCAACAACCAATATCAGTTTTTCTTCTCAAACATTTGGAATCACATCGGGAACTTCCAATTGTACAAATGACGGTATCGTAAAAAAAGAAATGGCCCAAGAAGTATTCATCGCTTACAACGAAGCACCTTTAGAACTCGAAACGACCAAAGGTTCTGGCGAAAGGATTCGTGCCATGGCAACTCTATTAGGTTGTCCAACACATGCTTCTGAATTGGGCAAACTCATGAAAGAAAACCATTCATATCTTTTTGCTAAATCTAAATTAGAAACAGAAATTCGTTCCAAAGAAATTTTAACACGAATTAAAACACAAATAGCTTCTGATAAAACTTTAAGTTTAGTTTGTTCTCATTAATCTCGGATCACACGTGAAATTTCGGAGTTGTATCGATAAGCAGCTTCGGTTTGACCTAAGTATCCATAAGCACCAAGTTCAAATAAAAAAGAAGCTGTGATTCCGTAACCACCATCAGGGACAGAGTCACATCCCTTTTTCCCTGCTGGGTGGATCTTCCAATCTCTTGTGTTCAAAAATGGAAAGTCATCGGGACAAACTACATGGCTATAATTTTTTCCATCGGCATGCCTTGCTTCGTGTAATAAAACCAGTATCCGATCCAGTCGATTGAGATTAAAAAATCCTCTCCCTAGGAGAACCTCACCATCTTGGTACATCGCCACAAAATCTCCCGTGGAACCAAAGGAATACTTTTTGATCCGAGTTTGAATCCAACGGGAAATTTTTTTACCAGAAAAAGGAAATTTAAAAAATGATTCGAACTGTGTATGACGATTGTAAGTGGATTTGTCGATTTTAATCCGTTTGGGTTCCAAAGATTCCAGGTAGGAATACGTTTCTTTCAGTATTTTGTTTTGTTTGGCAGTTAACTTCGATTCATCGGCAAATAGAATTTGAATGGAAAAAAATAAGAACAAAACTCCAGAGAATACTATTTTGATGGCATTGGATTTAGAATGTAGCTTGGAGTCCGCCATAGTAAAACCTTGGACGAATAGGATTGTAAGTAAGCTCGTATTGGTCCAAAACATTGTCTACTCCTAAAAATAGCGACATCCTCCCTTCAAAAAATTTTTTCTCCATCCGAACGTTTAGAAGAGTGAATGGTTTTCCATAAACGACTTTATTGTTTTCTTCTACACTTCGTGTTTGTTGGTCAATGAGGGCAGTACTAGTTCCTGTTGTAAACTCATTGGTTGTACTATAAAAAGGCCGTTTGTCTAAACGTTTGGCACGAAGGGCAAATTCCCAACCACCAGGTGCATTCACAAAAAAATTCATCGTACCTTGGTGGAGTGCACGCCCTTCTAGAGGTCTATCCGTTGTTAGGTCCCTTGTGTCGGTTTGGTTGTAGCCAAGTTCAAGTGCAAAGTATTTCCAAAAACGAACACGGGAGCCAGCTTCCACTCCTCTCGTATATGCACGTTGTACGTTCTTTAATTGGAAATTGGCAAATTCACTTGTCCTTGTTCCAAAAGTATATTGGATGAGATCCGTAATATCATTCCGGAACACACTCAAAGACAAAGTCCAATACTTAAACGGTGAGTATTCGATATCAGCATTGACTGTTGTTGATTTTTCAGGACGAAGTTTGTCGTTTCCTTCCACGACATAACCAACGCCAGGGTTTTCAAATCGTAAGTACAATTCGCGAAAGGAAGGTGGGCGAAATCCTTTTCCGTAACTGGCTCGAAAGACTAAGTTACTTGTGATATCGACTTTGGTCGCAATTTTGGGAGTGGTTTGTCCTCCAAATTGTGAATCTACATCATGGCGAACTCCAGGAACTAATCGCCAAACAATACCTTGGCGCCATACCACCCATTCATCTTGTAAGAATGCAGCTCTTCTTGTACGGTAAGCGTTCCTTCGTTCCAAACGATCTG
Organism: Leptospira biflexa serovar Patoc strain 'Patoc 1 (Paris)'; assembly: GCF_000017685.1. Taxonomy (NCBI): domain Bacteria; kingdom Pseudomonadati; phylum Spirochaetota; class Leptospiria; order Leptospirales; family Leptospiraceae; genus Leptospira; species Leptospira biflexa. The sequence continues at coordinate 3,553,280 of NC_010602.1, read as the reverse complement.
TTTGTAGTTCTTCTGAAAATGATTCAAATCCAGCAGTGATCATGTGGTCTTTGTGAATTTCATGATCGATTTGGGCCACACCTTGCGAGGAAAATTCGTTTGTGATTTCTTTTACATCGAGTTCGTTGGAATTTCTTTGGTCTAATTTATAATGATTTTCCCAACGTGAAAAGTTTCCACGAAGAGAAACCATATTTCGTTTTCCATAAGTGTATTCAAGTGCACCTAACGCTAAAAAGTCGTTCGTCATGTTCGACCGATCAAAAACACCGCCAGTGGAACGTGAGTCAATACCAGCTTGGTTGCGGTTCAGATAATTGATTCCAGTTTTGACTTTAAATTGTCCATCGGGATTAAACGTCATATTCCCTCCAAGGTTATTGTCTTGGAAAGAGTTTCCCGTTGTGGCTGGCGTTCTTGGATCTAGGTCATAAGCACCTGCTTGGTTAAACCCACCAAAAAAATTAGTCGCCACAAAATCATTTTTGAATCCAACATCGGCGATCATGTTTTTTTCGCCTTGGGATCCAAAGTTCATTTGGCGACCGTTACCGTAAGAAGTGCGGAATTGATAATGTTCTGGTTTTTCAGCTTGTTTTGTGATGATATTGATCACACCGCCAATGGCATCTGCTCCGTAAAGGGAAGAAGAACTTCCTTTTACAATTTCAATCCGTTCAATGTTTTGTACCTTAAAACGAGTTAAATCAATGGTGTTGTTGAGCCTTCCTGCCACACGTTGGCCATCAACTAAAAATAAGACATACTTCGAATCGAGTCCCAACATTTGTACTTGGGATCCACCAAAAAAAGGTGTAACATTGATTCCAATTTGTGTATCCAGCACCTCACCTAAGTTACGTGCACCCGTTTGTTCGATCCTTTTTCGTGAGATGACTTCTGTAGCCACGGCGGAGTCTTTGAGACGGCGTTCTCCTCGTGATCCAGTTACAACAATTCCATTTTTATTGTCCAAATCTTTGAAACGATCTTCTTCAGCCGTTTCTTCTGGTTTAGATTCTTCTGTTCCCGGTTGTGAATTTGGTTTTAAATTTGTTGGGTCTTGGGTAGTTTCGTTTTTTGGATCAGCAGGTGTTGTTTCAGTTTTGGGAATTGGTTTTGTTATTTTTCCATTTGTACGTGTTTGTGCATGGAGTTCTCCAAAAAATAAAAGAAACAAACAAAGGATTGGAATACAAAATTGTAGATTCAGTGTCATTATGGAAGTTTTTTCCATCGGATGGTTGGGTAACCAGAGGTACCTGCATCACTATAATAATTTTCAATATGTACGGCGTATACCGAAGTTCCTGTACCAGAACGGATTAAGAAGATATCGGGTTTTGGAGTTAAAAAACCAATTGTATAAAAATACCATTCTGTAGCGAGAGGATTGCCTATATATACTGCTCCTGCTCCACCTATCCCTTGTGTGGTGGAAGCCACATCAATGGAAAAATTGGTACAACCTTGAGAGGCCGCAGAAGTGGAACTAGCCACACCAAAATCAGTTGTGTTACTTTTGCAAGCTCCACCGAGTCCAAATCGATTGGTTTCTCCTGAATTTGTAGCCACCTTATACCGGTTAAATGCGATGTCCCAGGTGAGGGAATCTTTTTCGGAAAATGGGATTTGTTTATTCCCTTCGAATTGAAAGTAGATAAAAAAGTCTAAATTAGTGGCATTGAATCTTGTTGAATAACTCCCGTCACCAATGGCACGGGAGAATACAATTTTATCCAAAGCATTGGGATTGCCAGCATTCACTATACTTGTGATCAGATTGTTCACAAATAATTCTTGGTCGGTCAAGGCAGATTTCTGCCTTGCACATGCACTGAATAGAATTAGAATCCCAACGATTACGTACTTCAACTGAATCTATAAGTTGGTAACAGTATAAGTAATATTCGCCGCTTGTCCACGCGAAGGGATTGCATAAAAGAAGATGTAATAGTCTCCTGCTCCGTTAAACGTGATACTACCATTTGATCCATCAAGCGTGTATGAATTGGTAAATTCAGCTGATGCTGTTAGATTTGATGGTGCAAAACCGGTTGTTGTAGAAGTAGCTAGGGGGCATGCGGAAGATTGGTAAACAATCACAAATGACTTTCCGCTAAGTGCCACTTGCGTGGTGTTTTTGGCCGTTAGTTTCAAGGCTGCAGTTTGGTGTCCTACGACTGGCACCGATCCAATTTTACTAATGGTTCCTGTTCCGTTCGCAGTCACTGCTGTGGTAAAGGTATTGATACTTGCTCTCGGCGGTGCCGACACAGTGCAATCCCCTTGGGAACTAAATAACGCGGATGCCAACAACAATGTTGTTGTATCTTCCTCTTCTTTTTTCTCGCACTGCAGGCTAAGTCCAGCCACGAGAGCTAGTAGAACCAATGATTTAAACTTTGTAGCTAGGGAATTCATAAGAACCTCGGTCTTTTTTATCCAAACTTCCGTACTGTTATTGAGAATCAATTTCATTTTATAGAGAATGGTCTTTTTTTCAAATAGTGACAGTACTGTGACAGCATCAGCTGAATTCCCATTGGTTTGGTCAAAATGACAACACGCGAATGGGGAACCTTGCTTGTGCATCGCATAGGCGTATGGTTAAAAAAATCAATTGTAAGGAAAAGGATTTTTCGTCTACTATGCCTAGGTCATGTCACTGAAGCAGATCACAATCTATATTGAAGAATCTGAGCTGAATTTCTTTAACAGGCTATTACGGGACATAACAAACATCGATACATGCCATGTGCATAGTTTCCCATCGATCTTAAAAATCAAACCTGGAACCATACAAGACTCTGCCGTTTTTTTATTTTGGAATGATTCCAATGCGATGGAGAAACAAAAATTTATTTTTGAACACTTTCCAGAATCACCGTATGTCATTTTATCCACAAATCTTCTCAGTCCCGAAGATCTCTCGCAAGTGGCACACCCAACATTCTTACATTTAGCAGAACCAACTTACTCGGTGGGTACTTTAGATTTAGTTTTAAACTTCGCAGAACGCCTGATAGAAGACATGAACCGGTCAATTGCTTATGACAAAATCCGTGAAAAGGTTGTGGTCTTAGAAAACGTCTTTGAAGAATCGTTAGACGTATTGATGCAAATAGATCCAAACACCAAACATATCATCAATGCGAACAAACAAGCCGTCGTTGTTTTGGAATATGCGCTGGAAGAAATTGTTGGCAAAGAGTTTTCATACTTTATGCCACCAGTGGAAGTGGATGAAGACGCTGAGTTTGAAGGAAATTTAATCGAAAGCACGGCCTTACGAACCAAATCAGGCAGGTTGATACCCACAGAGTCCTCGTTTCGATTGTTTCCTGTGAATGGTAAGATGGCGATTTGGGCCACCTTTCGTGATATCACGGATCGTAAACGTTCCCAAGAACAAGTCAAAAACCAAAAAGCTTTTTATGAATTCATTTTGGATAATTTAGATTCAGACATTGCCGTATTAAATTCCAATTTTGAATATGAGTATACAAATCCAGTATTTTTATCCAATCGGGAAATTCGTAAGTGGTTGTACAAAAAAACAGATGTTGATCTAGCTGAAAAGTTGGACCTTCCTCAAGAATTTTATGAACGTAGAAAAAAATTCTTAGATATTGCCGCTAAAAATAATGAAATTGTCGAATTTGAAGAACTCATTCAGGACCAAAACGACAAAGTAACCTATTTACTTAGAAAATACATACCGATTGATGACTCAGAAACCAATCAAAAACGGTTTATTAGTTTTGGAGTTGATATCACAGAACGAAAGTTATCCGAAGAAAGGATCACCTATCTTGCTTACTACGATGCGTTGACAGGTTTAGCAAACCGAACTTTATTCATCGACCATGCCAACCAAGCTCTTAAAAATCATAAATCGACGGAAACCTTACTCGCCTTCTATTTTTTTGATATCGATAATTTTAAATTCATCAATGACAGTTTGGGTCATACAAAAGGTGATATTTTATTACAGATGGTCGGAGCCAGACTCAAACGAGTGATGACAGAAGTGGATACGGTGGCTCGTTTTGGTGGAGATGAATTTGCGATTCTAAAAGTGGATGTTTCGAATAAAAGTTCAGCCGCTGAATTTGCTCAGAAGATATTAGATATATTAAGCCAACCGTTTCATATTATGGGTCGCGATTTGTTCACAACGATTAGTATGGGAATTGCCTTATCTCCGAATGATGGAGTGACTTCGGCAGAATTATTAAAAAATTCAGACATGGCAATGTATAAGGCGAAGGAACTTGGCCGAAATAATTATAAATTTTATACCAATGAACTGATATTACGTTCCGAAAAACGATTGTACATCGAAAATTCACTTCGTAAAGCAATTCAAAACGAAGAATTACTCTTATTCTTCCAACCAAAAATATCGACCATCACCAACCAAGTTTGTGGGGCAGAAGCTCTCATCCGATGGAAGCACCCGGAACGTGGTTGGGTTCCACCAATTGAATTTATCCCGGTGGCAGAAGACTCAGGGATCATAGAAAGGATTGGGGATTGGGTTTTGGAAGAAGCTTGTCGTTTGAAAAAACAATGGAGTGAAAAAAATCTCCCCAGTTTTCCATTGAGTATCAATGTGAGTGGAAAACAACTTGCACGCGCTAACTGGTCGCACCGAGTGCAGGCAACGATTTTACAATACGGAATCAATCCAGAAGAAATTGAATTGGAACTCACTGAAAGTTCTATCATGGAAAATCCCGAAAAAAGTATCGAGGCCTTTGAATATCTCTCAGAACTAGGAATTAAAGTTTCTATTGATGATTTTGGAACTGGGTATAGTTCGTTAAGTTATTTAAAAAAGATCAATGCTGATGTGATAAAAATTGATCGTTCTTTCGTAGTGGACTTGGAACTGAATGAAGATGATAGAGCCATTTGTAAAGCCATCATCAATATGGCACATTCATTGGGACTTGAAGTGATTGCAGAAGGAGTGGAAAATCCGGCCCAAAGGGATTTGTTACATGATTTAGGATGCCATATGATCCAAGGTTATTTGTATAGTAAACCCCTCCCTGAAGATGAATTTGTTGTCTTTGTGCAAAAATTTAACGAATCTGCCAAAACAAAATAGCCGAAATTTTGAATGATGGTTCGTTCTATTTCTATCCTATCCTTCATTTTATTTTTTGTCCAAGCCGTTCCCGCAGAATCTCGCGAAGTCAAAAAGAAAATTCCAAAACATACTGTAAGCTCTGGAAATTATTTTGTTAAAAAAGAAGAGAAGAATTTTTCGCTTCTGATGGAAGCTCGCCGTTTTGGTCGAGGGGAAGTGATTTTTTTACGTTTAACTCCGAAAGATAAAAAATGGATCAATGAATCATATAAACTGAGTTGGTTAGGGAAGGATGTAATCCTAACCAAACGGGAAAATAGTATGATTGCTTTTTTGCCCATTTCTCCTGACACTCCGGCGGGAGCGATGACTTTGGAAATCGTTTCCAAAATCTTTTTTGTGAAACGGGGGCAAAAACAATATCAAATTATATTGGAGCCAACCAAGTTCCAAGTGATCAAAAAAAACCAACAGATCAAAGTAGATGAAAAATTTGTCACGAAGGAACTTCCAAAAGAAACTTTGGATTTTATCCAAGAGTGTAAAAATGCGAAAGAAACCGCATTTACGAAATCAAGTCAATTGCAGTTCCAAAAAAACTTTAAAAATCCACTCGAATCCATTTACATTACAAGTAAGTTCTATGTTAGGCGAGACTATAATAACAAACAAGGCCGTCCACATGGAGGAGTTGATTTTCGAGGTAAAACGGGAACACCAATTCTAGCGATCCAAGATGGAACTGTTGTCTTAGCTCAAAAAACATACTATGAAGGAAATTTTACCATCATCGATCATGGAAACAAAATCTTTTCCTTCTATATGCACCAAGACGAAATCAAAGTAAAGGTGGGTGAATTGGTAAAACAAGGACAACAAATTGGAACTGTTGGTACGACAGGTATGTCTACAGGTCCTCACTTACATTTAGGTGCAAAAATCAATGGAGTGTTAGTGGATCCACTTTCTCTGATTGCATTACAATCCATTTCTGAATCGAATTGATGCCAAAAATTCTCGAATCACTTGTTCGTGAATTTCTCCTTTTTCAAGATTTTCAGTGATATGTAACAAAAGTTTGTCGTGATTTGAGTTTTCTAAAATCATAAAACCTGTTTTGGAATATCTAGGTCTCATTAAGTCATAAAAAGTCCAAAACTTCGAAACTAAAATGAAATCTTCGACTTCCGTTTGTTGGATTTCTTGGAGGTCTTCGATGTCCCCTTTACTCACTTGGATTTGTAAAAATTCAGAAAATTCCTGAATGGCTTGGTTTTTTTCAAACCCAACATAGTCTGGAAAATAAAAAATCCGAACAAATGGATAGCGTTCCGCATCATGGTCACTGAAAGATAATAATCCTGCAATTTGACCAACCCCTGTTTTGTTTTCCAAAGTTAGATCCTCTGGTTTGTAAAAAAACATACCTTCTGGTAAAGTAAAACCGAACTGAAGTTCCTCGTTCCAATATTGATTGTTATTTGTAAGTGTCCACTTGTTGAGATCTTTTTCTTCGATTTGGTATTTGTTTTTGAAAAGTAAGTAGGCTGAAAATATTTCCGCACCTTGTAATGACTTAAACGAAATCAAGGCATTACTTACGACAAGACAAAAGGCAAGAATGAGCCTTGCATATTCCGTGATTTGTAAAATTCGAATAAAAAATGTTATGGTGATGAAGATTACTAAAAAAACAATCCCTGCTTCAAAAATCAAAACTTCAGCTAACCATAAGGCAAAGATAAAAAGAACCAAAACTCCAATTTCAATCAAAGGATGAAAGGTTTCTTTCCAATAAAATTGGATGAGATACAAGCTGGCATAGGTTATGATTATCCCTACAAAAAGTGAGACAAAACACAATACAAAGATATAATGCCAAGGGAGATGTGATTCATGGTATATGAAAAACGGAACAACGAGAATAGTATAAAGTAATAGTAAATTTCTTGTCGTGCTAGGTGAGAAAAATTTGGAAAAGAAACCACTTGCCTGATTTTTGATTTTACTTAGTATTTGGTTCATGTCAGCGATTACAGACTTCTTTCAAAAAATCCAAAACCAAATCGTGGAAATCCAAACTACCATCAACCAGATCAAAACTAGTTGGGAGAATTTTCAAAAGTTTTGGGATTTGTTTTTTACTTTAGTCCCTTGGGAAGTTCTCCTCTTACTCATCTTTTCTGTCATCCTCCTTTCTATTTTTAACTCCATCTCCCCGAGTACTCCCAAAGCCAATTTGACTCTGGCTGTGGTATTCCTAGCTTTTCTTTGGGTCTATTTTTGGGGTTTGTTTTCCAAGGAAGTGTCCTATCAGAAAGTGATTGTCGCTTCTCTTTATATCCTTGTACCTTTACATGCGATTGGAGTTGGGATGTGGGTATATGGGTTTGGAAAAAAACTTTATTGGAAAAAAAGAAGGATCTCACCCAAACTTTGGGATTCTGCACTCCACCAAGTTTCATTGGACTACCATCAATTGATGGGTAAATTACATGGATTTCATGACTCAATCTTTGAAAATCGTGAAACAATCGAAACAGAAATCCAACAATTGGAATCTTCCTTACAGGGGATTAAATCTTTGCTTTTGCAAAAAGAAAAGACAGAGAGCATCCATCCCAAGGATTCTTAAAGTTGATTTTAGATCCAAAAACGAGAACCTTTATGAATGATAATTTTGAATTCAGTTTAGTTTGTACCTTTAAATCCAAGTACCGTACTACACAATAAGGAAATGTCGAAAACCAATCCTATCAAATTTCATTCATCCTTTATCATCAATACTCTTGGGAAATGACTAACAAATTCATTCTTTTTTATGCGAAGAAGTCTTTCCAAAGGATTGCATTGTCACTAAGTTCTTGCCTCCAATTACCTTTGGATAGAATCCGAGTGGATTTTGTGTATCATGATCGTGAGCTGGGATCACAACTAGTTTTGGATTTTGATTCATCAGTCCATGAACGCGGACAATTTCTTCTCCGAGTTTCACTACATCATAATCCACGATCCATCTGGCACCTCTTGGTTTGTGTTTGAGTTCCAAAAACCCTTCTTTTCTCCAAACGATATCACCCGTTAAAAAATAGACTTCACCGTTTTCTGTGTGTAAAAATAGACCAACAGATCCTTCACTATGACCTTTCATAGGAACAAATACAACGGTCCCATCACCAAACCAATCTAGATGATTCGCATAAGGACCGTAAGGTTGATTGCTGAATGTAAGGTGGTTCCATTTCACAGAATCTCCATCAAATTGGGAGGGGATGTAACCAAGTGCAATGTCTGGATGATTCAATTCTTCCTTCACACTATGGATTTTGGCATTCGGAAAGTCTTTGAGTCCACTGGCATGGTCCCAATGCAAATGAGAAAAGAATACATCCTGAATGGATTTAGAATCCACACCATTGGATTCCAATTGTTCTTTGGCGGTTTGGATGAGTTTGTATTCCATCAAAATTTTGAGATACAGTGGGAATACTTCGAACTGCTCTTTGATTTTGGTCCCAAGTCCCGTATCAAATAAAAAATTTCCTTTGGGGTGTTGGATGTAGAATGCGGAGTGAGCGACAGTCACAAGTTTGGAGACAGAACCACCTTCAATGACAAAGGCTTCCAAGGTTTTTGCTTCTCCTGTTTTTACAATGGAAAAAACCAAATTTGATTTTTCCTTTGGTTTCGGAATCATATGATCAATGTTACTTGGATTCAATTTTACGGATTGATTCGGATATCCTAAAAAATACAAAATGAATCCAAAGATGAAGGTGGATGTGAGTAAGGCGAAAATTTTCTTTTTAGAAATGGATTTCATGTGTGAGGGTCCTTTTTTAAATTTTTAGTGCGAGAGAGTGATCATCAAAAATCGTTTTGTTTTTCCATTTAAGTTTGTTTTAACAAACTCTCAGCGGTTTTTTCTGCCATCCGCAATGGCTCGGCCGATTTTTGTAATTTGGAAAGTAATAAAGATCCTTCCCATAAAGCGAAAATCGAAAGGGATAAAGTTTTGGCAAGGCGTGATGTGTAACCGCTTCCCACCAAATAGGTTTCAAAGGTTTTGATCCATAGGGCATACACGTCTTTACATGCATCCGAAACAATAGTCGTTTTACCAGCGGTCTCCATGGCAGTTGTGGCGATGGGGCAACCTTTTTGGAAATTACTTGTCACAATTCTTTCCTCTAGAGCATGGAACACTTGTTTAATGGCCTGTTGTGGTGAATCACAATTCCCAAATACACTGAGAAAAAAATCATTCAATTGTTTTCCCGAGTACAGAATGGCAAGGCTTGTCAGTTCATCCTTTCCTCCTGGAAAGTGAAAGTAGAGAGAACCTTTCGGTGTCCCCGTTTCTTTCCCGAGTTCGGAGAGACCTGCCCTTTCATATCCTTCTTCTTCCAAAAGAGAGGCCATCACCTCGATCATCTTTTGTTTGGTATCGAATCCTTTTTTGCCCACAAACCCATTGGCTGAATTAATAATAGACCGGTCAACATAAAAATCTATAAACTCTCCCTTTCCAAACAAAAGGGATGGATTCATCCGATTTTCCTAGAGAATAAATCTCATTGTTTTTTTCCGACTTCGCCGATAAACTTAATAGTACGGATTTCGGGACGAAGTATGATCAATAAGAAGCCATCGCTCACAGGAAGACAAAAGGCCGCCATCTTTTTGGTAGCGGTTGGAAACGATACGGCATCCGAAATCTTCAAACACCTCCGAGAAGACGAGATCGAACAAATCACGTTCGAGATTGCTCGTTTAGATAAAATCACGCCAGAGGACAAAGAAAAAGTGCTCGTTGAGTTCAATGAACTCATGATGGCTCAGGAATTCATCACCAATGGTGGTATTGACTTTGCTCGGGGACTACTTGAAAAGGCTCTCGGGAACCAGAAAGCTATCGATATCATCAACCGGCTCACTTCGTCACTGCAAGTACGGCCATTCGACTTCATTCGTAGAACAGACCCGGCCCACCTCCTCAACTTCATCCAGGGGGAACACCCGCAGACCATCGCTCTTATTTTATCCTATTTGGATCCACAAAAAGCATCCAATATCTTATCAAACTTACCGCATCAAATTCAGGCGGAAGTTGCCAAACGAATTGCAACCATGGACCGTGTGTCACCAGGCGTACTCCGTGAAGTGGAACGCGTGTTAGAGCGTAAACTTTCGACTCTTGCTTCTGAAGATTATACTTCTGCGGGTGGTATCGATTCTGTGGTGGAGATTTTGAACTTGGTCTACCGGGGAACGGAGAAGACCATCATCGAAGCTCTGGAAGAAGAAGACCCGGAACTTGCCGAAGAGATCAAAAAACGGATGTTCGTATTCGAAGATATCGTTCTCCTCGACGACCGTGCGATCCAAAAGGTAATGCGCGAAGTGGACAACACCGATTTAGCCAAAGCATTAAAATCAGTGGATTCTGAAGTTCAGGATAAAATCTTTAAAAACATGTCCAAACGTGCGGCAAATTTACTCCGTGAGGATATGGACTTTATGGGTCCTGTTCGTTTGAAAGACGTGGAAGATGCGCAGCAAAAAATTGTAAACATCATCCGTAAACTGGAAGAAGCAGGCGAGATCGTTGTGGCTCGTGCGGGAGAAGACGAACTTGTGGTGTAGGCCACAAGTGGTTTTCAGTTACTTCGGTTGCTAAACTTTCCCCATTTTGGTGGAAATTCGACAAGCGCATCCTTTGTGCTGATTTCACCTCGTTCCAATTTTTGATTCAATGTGATCAGTTTATGCAAACTTCCCATAGAGAACGAAAGTTCGGTCACATCAAAGTCATCCAAACGCACTTTGGCATTGCGACAGAATAATTTTAATTCAGATAGAATCAATGTGACTCTTGCATTGGCGTAACGAGCGACGATTTCCTCAAATTCCTCTTCGTTAAAAAATTCGCGTTCCAAATCATAATCAAATTCATTCCGAATGAGATCGATAAGAGACAGCCCCAGTTCTTTTGCGACCAAAACGACATAATCAAATTTCGACCGGAGCCATTCTTCCGATTCCAATAACTCAATGGCTGAGCGAGGTATATTCAATTTTTCTGATAATTGAATGCGTGTGAGGTTCTTTCTTTCTCTGTAATTTCTGAAATGATTTACTTTTTCCATGAGTTCCTAAAAAAAATTGAAAAAAACCGTTATTTACGTTCTGAAAAGGCCCCAAAAACGTTTCCAACGGTTTGGATGAATAAGATTCGCATGGATTCGATTGACTTCGATTGGGAAATCTGCATTAAGCTGGAATTACGCTAAATTTCCTTTCTGGAGCCACCACCGATGTTACCGTAGGTGGTGTGCTCGTTTTTTCCATTCTTTTCCTTTTTAAGACTGGTAAAAGAGTTCAAAAAGAAACGAAACAAAGAACCCTTCTCCAATCCGCTCTTTTCTTTTTTTTCCAAAATCGAAACTTTTTTCTTACTTGATGCAATAAAATCCTTCGATGGAATTTTGCCAAAGCAGGTAACCTTTGATGAATTTGATTCGCCCATTTTATAAACTCTACTTGGTTGTAGGTTTGATTTCTTTGTTTGTTGTGAATTGTGCTACGGTAGAAACACCCAATCGATTGCGTAAGGATATCGACTTACAAGGACATCGTGGTGCACGTGGACTAAAACCAGAAAATACATGGCCAGCTTTTGAAGAAGCAATCAAATACAAAATGGTCACATTAGAACTTGATACTGTTTTAACAAAAGACAAACGAGTGGTCATCCACCATGATTCCGATACAAACCCAGTCATCTGCCAAAATGCAGACGGATCACAAATTCAAAAAAAATCATTGTATGAATTAACGCTTGCCGAATTACAAAAGTTAGACTGTGGATCAAAACAAAATCCAAATTTTCCAAAACAAATTCCAGTTCCTGACACAAAACTATTGTCTTTGGAGGAATTTTTCGAATTGGTATTAAAACATGAGAAAAAATCCAAAGAAGTATATGAATTCAATATCGAAACAAAATTCCCTGATGACGGATCGGCTCCAGATAGTTTGGTCAAAGAACATACAGAAAAACTGATCCAAATCATTGAAACCTACAAAGTAGTGAATCGTTCTACGATTCAATCGTTTGATTTACGCACCCTTGCGGTTTCAAAACAAAAAAATCCAAAAATCAAAACAAGTGCCCTCTTTGTTCCAACCTATTTCCAGGGTTTTTTAATGACGATTGGATTTGGGAATGGTTATCGCGATACTATCCTCGGTCTTGCAAAAGAGAAACAAGCAGATATCATATCACCTTATTTCTTATATGTGACTCCAAAATTTGTGAAACATTCGCATGAGAAAGGTATGATGGTGATTCCATGGACAGTGAATACTGAAAAAGAAATGAATCGATTGGTATCTTGTGGTGTGGATGGAATTATTTCTGATTATCCAGACATGTTAGATCGAACAGTTCGCAATAAAAACTAAATCCCCCAAACTACAGTGCATAGTGTCGAATAAAGAGAGAGGTAATTCGTTGCCTCTTTTTCAATTCGGAATACTTCTCGGATGCTAGCATTTTTTGTAGCTGATTCGATACTTGCATCTCCCGTAACATACAATATTCCCATACGTTTGAGACAGGACTTTCCTTGTTTTAACGTTTGTTTGGGGGAGAGGTCTTTCCGATAAGGCAAGAGTATAGGAAGCATATAAAATACCAGTAGGACCAAGGCCTTGGGGTTGTCCGAGATTGGCACAGGAATGGATCGATGACAAACACATTCCAATGATGATGTAATTGATATAACGTAGTAATGAATGTTTCATTCGTTACCTGAGATTTCGACGCAGAGATTTGCATACATTCCAAGAATGGCCAGAGTGGTCCAATTGGTTTCTGTTACAGTCTGGATTTTAGATCTTGATTTTAAAAATTCGAAGGACGCATCCCCAAAGGAAACCAATCCTAAGATGGAGTGGACACAAGATGTCACTCGCCTTTTGGAAGGTTCACCTGTCCCATAAACACCAATTTTTGTTTTTGTGAATAACAAACCTCTTGGACCAAAACCCGGGTTTGCACAGCTGACCGATGTTAGTTGAAAAAAAATCAGTAACAAAAATAGATTACATTTTTTTCGATCCAAAGTTAGATCCTTTATTCTAAAATTAAATCTTTGTGTTTATTTTTGATTTGGATACACCTCTTTTCCGAATCAATTTGTTTCCACAAAGTTTTTTTAACGGATGCAGGTAATTTTGGATGGTTGTTTGTGAATTTTTTTAGAATCAATAATGTTTCATCCGTACAAAAATCAGGAGCTAAACTTTTTGCAAACGCATCCAAATAGTTTTCGTCATCCGTATGTTGGAACTTGTCCAAAGCAGCAAAGTATGTATCTAAAAATTGGAGTTGGATCCCTTTTTGGTGTTCTGGAAATAAAGAATAGGAAACCACTCGTAAAGTTGAAGAAGAGTAATCACTTGCTTTCGGATTGAGTAAAATTTGGATCCATTTGTCTTTGATCTTGGGATTTGGTTCTGCCGCTTCCGCCGCCAAACTGGAATTCACACCACGGTTCGATGGATCTAATTTTTTTTCACGATCGATCATTGTTTGGATTTTGTTTCGGTCAATTGCAAGGGAACTTAACTTTACGATCATATTCCAACGTAAGTCTTGGTCCAGTTTCAAACCTGGAAAACTGAGTTTATTCTCCAAAATTTCATACAGTCTTTTCTGACTGGATTCGGTAAAACTTGAATCGATCAGTGAAAGGAACAGATACTTTTGTTCATCACTTCCGGCCTTTGCTTTCGTTAACTCAGATAAGATGAAATTTTGTAAAGAGTCTAAGTGGTTATTTCGTTTGGATTCAGGAAACCAAAATCGACTTGTGAAATAGGAAGAACCAGTATCTGATGTGAGCCTTGATAAGAGCCAACGTTTGATTTTGGTATCGGTTTCCATTGGGTAAAGTCGAATGGCAGTTTCTTTGAATTCATCAAAACTGAGATTTGCTAAGGAAACTTGTCGAAAATAGTCTGTCCATAAAATGAGTTTTCGCATAGGATCATTATCAAACTCTAAGACAAATTCTAAATTGTCTTTGTTCACAGAAGTCCAACTCCAAATGGCAAAGTCATGATCTTCTGCATTGATGAATACATAATCTGGACATGATTTTACTTGCAGGATCGCTTGGCTTGATCGGCCAGAATATACGACAGGGAATTCTTCGTATGATATTTGTTTGTTGGATCGATCAAAAAAGTAAAGACCAAGGACAGTTTTGTGATCTCGGAGTTTGTTTTCAGGGCCAGGAGCGGATTGGACAATTTTTCCATAGAGATGGTTGTCTGCACAAATCGTTGTGAGTTCAATTTGATTGGTTCCTTTGGTTTCTAACCAATCTTTCGACCATTTTTTCATAGAGAAACCACTGGCAAATTCCAGTTCCTTTAAAAAGTCTACCAGGGTGGAATTGGAGTAGGAATACTTTCTTAAATAATTTTGAACTCCTTTTTGGAAACTTTCCTCTCCGATAAAAAATACCAATTGTTTTAAGACAGAAGCACCTTTACCATATGTGATCCCATCAAACTGGGTGAACGCTTCTTCTGTATCATTTACCTTTGCTTCAACTGGATGGTTTGTGCTGAAACTATCTTCTTCATAAGCCCACTGTTTCATTTTTTCAAAAAAACTAATCCAGGTTTCTTGGAACTCTGAATTTTTAGCTTGGGCCAAACTTGCCATATAGGTTGCAAAACTTTCGTTTAACCATAGACCATTCCACCACTTCATTGTGACTAAGTTTCCAAACCACATATGAGCCATTTCGTGTAAAATCACATCCGAAAGGTTTTCTCTTTGGTTTCGTGTCATCGGTGAGCGAGAAACAAATCGTTCTGAGAATGTAACGGCCGCTACATTTTCCATCGCTCCAAAATTAAATTCAGGTACAATGATTTGATCATATTTTTGGAACGGATATGGGATTCCAAAATAGGAATTAAAAAACGCAAATCCATCTTTAGTAAACAAAAACCAATCTTTGGGATCAATGTACTTTGCTAATGATTTTCGAACAAACAATCGAAGTGGGATGGATTCGTAACTGTCTTCCCAAACTTGGTAGGGTCCTGCGTGTAAGGAAAACACATACGTAGAGATTTTTTTAGATTCAGGGAATTGGTGTAACACTTCCTCTGGATTTTCAGTTTTTGTTTCTGAAGTTGGAAGAGTGGTAGAGATCACCTTCCAGTTTTTAGGAGCCGTTACACTCAGTTGGAACGTCGCTTTTAAATCGGGTTGGTCAAAACAAGGAAACATTTTGTTCGCGTGAAAGGCTTCAAATTGGGAGTAGATATAGGTTTCTTTGTCATCGGGGTCCAAAAATTTGTGTAGGCCATTCCCCGTTTTGGCAAAAGGAGTTTCGAATCTAATGGAAAGCGAATTGTTTCCAATCATCATTCGATCTGAAGGCAACTGCACTTGTCCGTTTTTATATTCAAATTGGGTCAGTGGTTCATCATTGAAGACAATCGATTTGATTTCACCTTGGAAATAATCCAATCGTAAGTCGCGGATTCTTTTCCCAACAAATTGAATGTCCACTTTTCCCGTAAAACTATCCTTAGTTGATAATTGAATGTCTAAATTGTACTTAATGTTTTCAATTGTTTCATAGCGATATTCGGCTTCTTGTAACGTTAGGTGATAATTGGGTTTTGTCAAACGACAGTGTTGGAAAATTAATAAAAATCCAATGATGAGAATGGCAAGTGTTTGTTTCATAGTATCTCCCTAATTACGGTTGAAAATTGCGGTATAAAATGGCCCAGTCCATAGAACTTCGATTTTTCCATTCTGGTTCTGGAAAGTATTTTCCACCAATCGAATTTAAAATGAGTTCCATATATTCTTCCCCTGGATCAAAATCTTTTGCATTGAGAAAGATGGAACCACCCCATTTTTTTTTGGCTTGGGTATGGCTAAAGACTCCATTTAAATCTTCCAACTTTTCATTGGACAAAGGGATTTTGTATTTGGTTGTGAGTTCAATCACAAGGTCTTTTACCTTTTGGATTTGTTCTGGTTGTTTCAACAATTCTTCAGTGTCTTTGGCAACAATTTCGATTTGAATACAATTGTCATTGGTTCCAGTTGCGGCGGCGGCTCTGTCTTCGATCACATCTACGAGTTGGTAAGCCTTACCATTGGTATCAATCATGATTGAAGCTGTGAGGTTTCTTGCTTCTAATGTACGAAGGGATCGAAAGTAATCAGGAATCGCTGTATAATGGAGGACCACACAACTTGGTTTGATTTTTCCTCGGAAGGTGTACTTCACTCGATACTCTTCCGGTGTGAATCCTTTTTCTGTTTTTTCTAAATGTTGAAAGATCACTTTTTCTGCTTTCGTGATGCCACGACCATTTGTGGGATGAAATGAATCTTTTAATAAATCTTTGTTTTCTTTCTTTAAGACCCAACCTGTGACAAAACGATCTTTCCAATCGTCTTCTTCATAAAATTTTCCACCAATGTTAGTTAGAATTTGATTGAGTGCAAGCTCACTGCCACAAGGCGAAAAATCTACAAAACCACCAAACCTTCGTTTTGCTTGGTTATGTGTGAAAATTCCTTTTTTAGAGATGATGTCATAATTGGTTTTGGGAATGTACAATTCCTCAGCCAAGTATAAAATGGTTTTTTCTAAAACTTCTTTTTGTTTGTAGTTGTTGTAGAGAGTTTCTTGGGTTCCTTCATACACTATATGAATCGCTTCGGTATCAATCCCTGGGGCCGCCGTCCATTCCTGTGTTAAAAACTTGGGATCACCGAAGATCGTTCCATTTGCATCCACATAGAGATGGAAGAGAAATTGGTTTTGTATGGAGAGTCGAAGGAAATCAGTAAACTTACGTTTGCCTGCATTGTGAAGGATGATGGCAGTGACCAACTTTTGGTCTCTTTGTTTCGATAGTTTTTGCCACTGGTCCCCTTTTAACCCTTCCACTTGGGAAAATGGTATCAAATTGGGAATTTGGATGGTTGTGAAGTTTGGTGTTCTTCGAAAAAAACTACTACATCCTGTGAAAATAAGGAAAATGAGTGATATTATTACAAGATTCTGACACAATGGGCTCAAATCTAATCGAAGGAAATGAGACTTGGAGCCGTATACACCATTCCTACTTTCACGAAATCGTTTCTTAAAATTTTCTCTCAAATGTTTTGCCTTAACTGCAGTTTCCATACAAGGAGTGAATTGTGGTCCAGGAGTGAACACTCCCACACTCAGGGGAATTTCTCCAGAACAATACCATAGTTTTCGCAGTTTGCAAGAAGTCTTCTTGAAAGACAATCCCATTCCCAATTTTGATTTAGGTCTAGCTTTAGATAATTATGTATATGGTCATCCTTATCCAATTGAAACAGAGAGCGTCATACAACTGTTAGCAAGTGTGCCTTCCTCAATTTTAGCGGCGATGGCTCTTGATTTTTCATTCACTCCCATTGTCAAACTCCCACCTGAAGAACGTATCAAACGTTTGCTTGAATGGAAACATTCATCCCTTGGACTCAAACGTGGTGTGTATGCCATCTTAAGACAAATTTCTTTTTTCCTTCTCAGTTCTGACAAAGAGTACCAAAAATTTGTCGGTTATATCCAATAAAGGCGGACTCAATGGGAATTCCTACATTTAACGAAAAAATCATCACTCCAAAAAAACACGCAGAAACCATCAAAACCCAACAAATCCAAAATGGAAAATGGGAACTCACAGCAGATGTTGTGATCATTGGATCTGGCGCAGGTGGAGCAGTCGCGGCGAGAGAACTTGCAAAAAACGGATGGAAGGTAGTCCTCATCGAAGAGGGAAGTTATTTCACACCGGCACAATTCAATTCAGACGAATTTTTATCACAAGCTAGACTTTACCGCGATGCAGGTTTTATTGTCACCGAAGAACAAACGTTATCGATACTACAAGGAAAGTCGATCGGTGGCTCCACAACTGTCAATTGGCAAACTTCTTTGTACCCTCCCGATTACGTAACCAACGAATGGAATGAACGATTCGGTTGGCAAGGTTATTCAAGAGAAGAAATGGATCCTTTTGTTTCAGAAGTACATGAACGATTAGGTGTCCATGAAGTTCCGGATAACTTAATCAATGCGAACAATAATGTCTTACGAGTGGGCGGAAAAAAACTGGGACTCACACCTCTCGTCCTTCGTAATAATAACAGAGGTTGTATTGGACTTGGACGATGTGGACTCGGTTGTCCTATCAATGCGAAACAATCCACATTTCTCACTTGGATCCCTGATGCGATTGAAGCAGGTGCCACTGTGGTTTCCAATATGCGTGCCGTCAAAATTCGTGATGGCAAAATCAAAACCGTTGTGGCTGAGTTTACACCCGATGCGTATGAAAAAGCTCCCTCTGAAATCATTGAAACCATGGAGATCAAAGCGCCAGTTGTGATCGTGAGTGCTGGTGCCATTGAAGGCCCTGCTCTTTTGCAAAGGAGTGGGATTGGCAATGGTTGGGTCGGAAGGAATTTAAAAGTCCATCCAACTTCCACGATTTTTGGAAAATTTGATTCCGAAATCAAAATGTTCCAAGGCCCACCACAATCCATCGTGATCAAAGATGGTCACAACCAAAATGGAACCGGTTATGGGTATTGGTTAGAAGCGGCTCCATACAGACCTACACTTGCGTCTTCCCTTGTTCCGTTTTACGGCAAACAGCAGTTTGACGTAATGAAAGATTTTACCAAGTACAATGCAGGCATTGTACTTGTTCGTGATGGAGCGGATGGAGAAGCGAATGCAAGTGTGAAGTATAGTTTAGGCCGTAGAAAGGTGTATTTTGAACTCACACCAACTGATGGATTGAATATGCTCAAAGGTTTAAAGTCTCTCGCAGAGGTAACAGTTGCCGCTGGAGCCAAAGAATTGATTTTTCCTTTTACCAGATTCACTGAACCATACAAAGTCACAGGAAACGATAACTTTGATTGGATCTTAAAAGAAAGCACAAGACCTGGCGACTTAACCGTTGGATCAGCTCACCCGCATGGTTCTATCCAATCAGCAAATGATCCAGAGAAGGGTGCCGTTGATTTAAATTTGGAAATTTATGGTCATAAAAACATATTTGTCATGGATGCCTCAGTTTACCCTACAGGACTTTCGGTGAACCCACAAATAACGACAATGAGTATAGTTCTCAGAGCTTCACGTAATTTGGCTTCGCAAAAAGAAGAAAGAACGAAGGTCTAACTTTTTTCCAAAAATCCCTTTCATTCCCATGGGTTCCAACTAGTTTGGAATCCGTGCGGAAATATCTTTCCTTATTATTCATTATTGTCATCTTTCAAACTACAGTCTTCGCCATTGACAGCGATGCGATGAAAGAAGGTAAAAAGGCTTTCTCCAGAAAAGCATATGGCGAAGCCATTAAAAAGTTTACCAAACACGCCGACTCACACCCGCAA
Source organism: Leptospira biflexa serovar Patoc strain 'Patoc 1 (Paris)' (assembly GCF_000017685.1). Lineage (NCBI taxonomy): Bacteria > Pseudomonadati > Spirochaetota > Leptospiria > Leptospirales > Leptospiraceae > Leptospira > Leptospira biflexa. Next base: position 3,533,676 of record NC_010602.1, on the reverse strand, counting down.
GACGGTGAAGCCTATATGTATTTGGGATATATTTACGAATACAAAAAGGATTATCCGAAATCGATTCAAAATTTCAGAAGAGCCGCCGATTTGGACTTGGACAAAGACCAAAGAAAAACTGTACTTTTGAAATTAGCTTTATTTTTTAATTACCACCAAGATTGGAATTTATCAGCTACATACTCTGCGCGTTATTTGAAGTATGATCCGAAAAACGAAGAAGTACAAAAAATTTATAACAGAGCTGTAGGGAATAAAGGCAATCCATCTTCCACAGCAAATACCTATACACAACCCACAAAAGTGGAACCAAAACACGATTCCAAACCAACTGACCCAAAACAATCGGATTCAAAAAAAGATCCAATCAAAAAAGTGGATGAACCAATCGAAGATAAGGAAACCACAAAACCAAGTGAGTCTTATGAACAGATTTTGGCAAACCAACCCAATTTGGAAGATGTTCGTTGGGACTATGTGCTCGCACTTTTTGATGAAAAAAAATACGATAAAGCAGAATCCAATTTAAACATACTGATCGAAAAAAATCCAACTAGATCTCGTTACCATTATAAAATGGGTATCATAAAACTACGATTAGATGATCCTAAGTCAGCGATTGAGTCTTTCGAAAGGGCAAAAAAGAATCCATTTTCAAAAGATACCAATGTGTTTTTGTATTATGTATACTTAAATGAAGGGATTGCTTACCAAAAACTTTCAGAAATTGAGAAAGCAGAAACGTCCTTTTTAGATGCCTTCAAACAAGTTCCTAAGGACACACCTCTCCTTGCCCTTGCTAGATTGTACGAACAAAAATCAGATTGGGAAAAATGCATCCAATCATCTGATAAAGCACTTTCAATCAATCCAAACCAAGTGGAGTCTCATATGTTCCGTTTCGTTTGTATGTTTGAAGCGGGTACCAGAACCAAAAAATTCGAATCTAGTTTTGCCAAGTATTCTGAATTCGTTAAAACAAAATTCCCTGACCCCACTCAAACTCCCGAAAAGTTCCAAGTTGGGTTTTTAAAATTAGCACGTAAGTACACGGAAAACAATGCGTTTGATACGGCCGAGATATACTTTACCGTATTGGAAAAAGACCAAACCATTTCCACTGGACGTGAGTATCTTTTTTACCGAGGGAGAAATTATTTCTACAGTGGAAAAATTGATTCTGCCATCCCTTATTTTCAAAAAACAACAGGTTCTTCTGCGGCTCATTACCTACTAGCGCGTTGTTATGCGAAAAAAAATGATCTCACAAAAACAAAAGAAGAGTTCCAATTGGCGGCTGATTTAAAACCGGAATATTGGACTTCATCTAGTTTAGAAAAAGACTTCAAAGAGGTATGGAAAGACAATTCTTTCCAGGAATTTTTACGAACAAAAGCAGGAAAAGTTCCTGCAACCAATCCCTCCAATCCTTAAGAGAATCCTGTTCCTTCAAATGAAAGCCACTGAAACAAATCAAATTCCAAGGGAAGGATGGGATGTTTCAGTAATCAATCCAAATTTGTAAGTTTAGTCTTCTTTCGATTCCTTACTCGACTGCGGGCTTTTGAATAAATCAGCACGTAATTTTTTAAAGGTATCGACAGAGATTTGGCCTGGAGCCTTTGGTTCGCCTAATGTCATATAGGTGAAAGAGGAATTGAATTTGTCTCCAAAAACTCGTGAAATGATTCCAAGTTCCCCCATACAAATTCCAATCATCGTGTGGGTTTTGGAGAGTAGTTTGATATCGTTTAAAAAATCCGCAGTTTCTTCGATGTTTTCAGGTGTGATCGCAAATTTATAAATTGGATTTTTCTTTTTCACAGGTTTCGATTTGGCAATGAATTGGTTCATTTCATTTGCCAAAATGGATTTTTTAAAAGAATGATAGGAATAGATGATTCTATAATTCAAAGTCTCGTAATTGCGAAAGATTGTATCTTCTCGGTTCAATTCGATATCTAAGTAATTGGCATTATCATTAAAATCTTTGATGATGCCTTCTACATCTTCGGGAAAAAGTTTTACATACGAACGAACACTACTATCTTCTGCACGTCGATACGTGAAAAGAACAGGTAGTCCGAGTGCTTTGATCTTTTTTTTCATCTCTTTTTGGATATAGTTTCTAGAAAATAAATCCAAACGAACTTCGATCACATCTACTTCTTTCACATCTTTTTTTTGCAAGTGACGAAGTTCATCTTCACCAACAGAAGCAACAATTTTGTATGAATCTGGCATATCAGCTTATAATCCTTTTTGTAATAAATCGTGTAATGAAATCATCCCAACAAAAATCCCATTTTCATCAACGACTGGTGCGACAGAAATGGGGCGCTCTCTGCCTTCCATATTGATGAGAACATCGTAAGCTTTTTCATTTGGTAAATAATGATTGGGATTTGGGTTCATCATTTCTTTTGCAGTCACACTTGGAGATAATGTGTGTTTTGTGAGGTACTTTCTAATATCGAAATCAGTGATGAGACCAACGAGTTTAAAATTTTCATCGACAACACCTGTGGCACCAATTCCTTTTTCAGTGATTTCTTTTAAGATCACTTCCAGGTTCGCGTTTACAGGAATGGATGCATTCCGTTCTCCTTTTCGCATGACATCAGATAAGTACAATGAAAGCCTTTTACCCAAACGGCCCGCTGGATGGTATAATGCAAAGTCATCTGCTTTGAATTCTTTTAATTCCATAAGGGCAACCGCAATCGCATCTCCTAAAACAAGGGCAATTGTCGTACTCGAAGTGGGCGCCAAGTCTAAGGGACAGGCTTCTTTTAATACTGGTGTGATGATGACCACATCGGAAAGTTCAGCTAACTTTGATTTTGAGTTTGCAGTGATCCCAACAATTTTTGCCCCAATTTTGCGAAGAGTGGGTAAGATATAATTGAGTTCTTCAGATTCACCACTTTTTCCAATGGCAAGGACAACATCGTCTGGACCAACAATTCCAGAATCTCCGTGAGACGCGTCAGTTGGGTGTAAAAAATACGCTGATGTTCCTGTGGAGGAAAGAGTATGTGAGATTTTTTTTGCGATGTCACCAGATTTACCGACTCCTGTGACAATCACCTTTCCTTTCGAATTTAAAATCAAATCGATGCAGTTTTTGACAGAAGGGTCTAAATTTTCTCTAAAATAGACAAGGGAAGAGATTTCGTCGTCTAATGCTTGCTTGATTATACCTAAAGTATCTTTTTCTTTCATTGGATTAATTCCTCCCAAGCCATATGGTCCATATTGATTTCATACGAAAAAATTGTTTCCACTCCTGGAATTCGACAAACAACAAGGGTTTTGTTTTTTACCTTGATGATTTCCATGGTTTTACCAACAAAAGATCCATCAATGATTCTAACCAATTTACCTTTTTGTAATAACAATTCTGGGTTCATTTTTAAAGACTCCGCATACTCTTGTAGGCCTTTTTCCAAAACATCCAAATCGTTTTGTTCCACGATAGCAGGTTGCCCTTTATGGAAAACGAATTGAACGGAACCTGGCAATTGAAGGACTTTATTTTTATCTCTCCAAAACACAATCCGCACAAAAATATAAGAGGGTAGTACAGGAACATGGATCCATTTGAAACGATCTGTCCATTTTTTCCTTTCTTTCCGTATTGGTAAGTAGTTTTCGATATGATACTTACGGAGAAGTTCACTGAGTTTTTTTTCGGCTCGGGGTTTCGTGTAAACGATATACCAAGCACTTTCTTCAGAATGTGGATTAGTCTCGGACATCTAAACGGAACCTAATGGGTAAAACAAATTCTTTGCCTTTGGTGTATTGGAACTTCCATTCCGAAAGTTGGCGTCGCACCTGTTGATCAAAAACCGCATACCTACATGCGGTGACCACTGCAATTTTTTCCAAGGAACCATCTTCTTTCACAGAAAGTTGGTACACACAATGGTCTTCCAGTTTTTGTTCCAAAGCCAAACTGGGATAACTCAGACAATTTTGGAATTCCGAGATTTCGTCCTCGGTCGTTTTGGTTCCCCTGTCTGCGGATTGGGTAGGGGAAACGGATTCCTTTGATTCACCCAATCCTGTGGAAATATGCAATTGGATTACGGAAAAACTTCCACCTTCTTTGAGTTTGATGTGAGTAGAATCTATGTCACTTAAGCTGTCCTTTGCCAGATACGACAAAAGGACCAAAAAATGGAGTCCCATGCTAAGGGCAATTGCCTTATATTTGGGTCCATTGAAGATTGAGTGCATTCCAAGTTCATGAAAAACTTTATTGGAGAGAATGCAATCTCCATTTTCATTGTCCGTATATGCCATCAAGTTGGGGAAAAATTTTTCGAGTATCGACCTTTGGAGAGTCTCACGGAACATCCGTCGGAGTGGTTGTGGATGGAGTGCCTGCGGGCCTTCCGTTTCCAGAAGAAGAAATCCAAAAAGATCTAACACGCCGTAGACCAGGTCAAAATGACCTCACCACACCGAGAGATGAAAAGGACCGTATGGTCGTTGAGTCTGGAGTGTTTGAAGGCAAAACCACTGGGAGTCCCATCCTCATGAAGGTGAACAACCAAAATACGATTGGAAGTGATTATGACGAGATGGCACATGTCTTCCGTCCTTCCCATGCAGATTATACCTACTCTGAAAAATATGGCCATAGAGCCCATGTGGGTGGAGGTCGCTCTTCTGTTCGCGAAACCATTGGTCGGGTTGCCGCAGCGGGACTGGCTCGTGTCATCTTAGAAAATGAATTGGGAATTTCTACGGTTGGTTTTGTGGATTCAATTGGTCCTATCGACTCTAATATTACGGAAGATGAATATCCCATCTCACGAGATTTGGTAGACCAATTTCCCACACGTTGTCCAAAAGCATCAGCGAACGAAGAAATGGAAACACTCATTCGTAAACTCCGTGATGAAGGAGATTCTGTTGGTGGAGTGGTGAAGGTGGTTGTGAGAAACCTTCCTCCAGGTCTTGGTGATCCCGTTTACGATAAGTTAGATGCTGATTTGGCAAAAGCAATTCTTTCCATTTCTGCCTGTAAGGGTTTTGAAGTAGGATCTGGTTTTTCTGGTACTCGCCAAACAGGCAGTACACACAATGATGAATTTTACATAGAAGAAGGCACTGGCAAAGTGAAAACACGGACCAATCGTTCTGGTGGAATCCAAGGTGGAATCTCCAATGGAATGGATCTTGTGATTCGTGCTGCTTTCAAACCAACATCCACTATCAAAAAAGAACAAAAAACAATCAACGATCAAAACAAGGAAACCATTCTGAAAGCAAAAGGTCGTCACGACCCATGTGTACTTCCGAGAGCGGTGCCCATTGTGGAAGCAGTTGTCAATTTAGTGTTAGTCGATGCGTATTTATACCAAAGAGCCTTACAACCAAAATGGTTCATGAAGTATGCAAATTTAAATGCAATTCCAAACCAATAAGGACCGATAACCGATGAACCGTCCCAAAGTATATAAAATTTTACTCCTTGAAGACGATGAAAGTAGCGCAAAACTTTTATTACACACTTTGGAACGTTACAATTTTGATGTTACCCATGTGGTGGATGGGATGTCTGGCCTTACAAAAGTACGTAACAATAGTTATGATTTGGTCATCAGTGATGTGAATATGCCGTATTTGGATGGAATTAGTTTTCTTGAAAAAGGCAAAGACATGTTGAAGTTAACACCTGTGATCATGTTGACTGCCGTCGGAGAAAAAGACCAAGTGAAACGTGCGGCCGTAAACAATGTCACTGCGTATTTGTTAAAGCCGATCGCAAACCAAGCCCTTCTCGAAAAAATCGCGCAAGTATTACAACTCAAACCAGAGAACATCATCGACAAAAAAGAATTTCCTTTGGTTGTCAATGTCACAGAGCTTTCCATCTCCCAGATGCAATTGGACATCAAAGGGTGCCCTGGGAAAAAATCAGCCGAAGAAATCTACGATCGCTTTATGTTGACGCTTGCGGGGAGAGCTTCGTTTACCAATTTGAGAATGAATCTCGATAACGCTTTTTTTTATGAAGTTCGTGCCTTACAAATTTTAGATGATCTGATCGCAAAAATTCTAAAACAGACCAATATCCGAGCCAGTTCCCTATTTGTGGATTCGGAATTTTTCTCCAATCATGTAGTAGACTTACAGCCATACACGTATCTTTCCGAAGTAAATATAATTTCCAAATGAAGGTTTGACAAAATCAAAAGACCTAAGTCTAATCAAACCTAGGGGGTCTGTTCTTTGGTTAAGATAAAGATAGACGGAGTCGAATACGAAGTCGACGAAAAGAAAAACCTCATTGATGCAACAAAAGAAGTAGGAGTTGAAATTCCTTACTTCTGTTACCACCCAGCTCTGAGCATTGTCGGAATGTGCCGTATGTGTCTCATTGAAATTGAAGGGGTGCCTAGGTTACAAGCTGCTTGTAATACTCCTGTAAAAGAGGGAATGGGTATCATCACAAAATCCGATCGTGTGAAAGAAGCACGAGCTGGTACCATGGAATTCCTTCTCGCCAATCACCCGTTAGACTGTCCAGTTTGTGATAAGGCTGGGGAATGTCGTTTGCAAGACAATGCCTTTGGATCAGGAACAGGACATTCTCGATTTGAGTTTGAAAAACGAAATATCCCTCAAGAAGAAATTGGAACTAATCTCATCATCAATCACAATCGATGTATCGTTTGTTATCGATGTGTTAGGTTCGAAGAGGAAAAAGTAGGGGAATCAAATCTCGGTCTCTTTGAAAGAGGAAATCATTCCATCATCGGACTTGCCAAGTCAGAACCCATAGATCATAATTACCAAGGTGCCTTAGCAGACATTTGCCCTGTGGGTGCCCTTCTCAATAACAAAACATTGTTTAAATCACGTGTTTGGTGGTATAAGTCTCATAAATCGGTATGTCATGGATGTTCCACAGGTTGTAATGTAACAACTAATGTTCGAGACAATAAAATGTATCGATATATGGTTCGGGAAAATTTTGATCAAGGGATGTTTTTCCTTTGTGACAAAGGTCGATTTGATTTGGATTGGATGAATGATAATCGTCTATTCAGTTATTTGGAAAGTGGAAAACCATCCACTTCGCAAGTGGTAATTTCCAAAATCATTGATCGCTTAAAAGATGCAAAATCAATCGCCGTTCTTGGTGGCGCTCACGAATCCAACGAAACCTTAGAAGCACTCAAACAAAATCTGCAAACACTCTCCCGTGAATTAAGTGGGAAATCCATCCAGTGGGAAACACGAGTGACAGATGCCCAAAACAAAGAAACAGAACAGGTTGATTTTTTACTCACAAAAGATTACCATCCGAATACCAAAGGGGCAGTGGACTTAGGTCTTACGACACCATCTGGAATTTCTGGAATTGTCTCCGCAGTGAAACAAGGGTCGATTGATCTAGTGATCCTTTTGAAAGAATCCATTCCAGAAGGGATCGATCCAACGCAAGTGATTAGTTTGGATACCAATTTGACTGATGCAGCAAAGAACGCGAGTTTGGCGGCACCGATTCAGATTTTCTGTGAAGCCGAAGGAAGTTTTACCAATAAAAATGGCCTAAAACAAACGTTTGAAAAGTCAATGAATCCCATCCAAGGATTACAAACTTCCGCAGGTGTTGTGGAACTCATTGTGAAAACCATGACAAAAAAAATGGAGGCATCCGTTGGGAACCGTTAATGTCGTCAACGTAGCCAAAAAACACCAGTTTTCTTGGTATGAAAAATTTTACTTTTGGTCCATTGGCAAAGGCCTTTGGATCACCCTCAAACATTTTGTGAAGGTTGCGTTCTTTAACAAACAAGTCACAATTGAATACCCTGATAAAAAAAGACAATACTCAACTCGCTTTCGTGGAATGCACTCTATGAAACGAGATGAACAAGGTCGTGAGAGGTGTACGGCATGTTTTTGTTGTATGTGGATTTGTCCTGCCAATGCGATTCATATCGAAGCGGCAGAAGTCACTGCTGAACGCCAACACCTTCACCCCGAAGACAAATATGCCAAAAAATTTGAAATCAATTTACTTCGCTGCATCTTCTGTGGGTTATGCGAAGAAGCATGTCCCAAAGGAGCTATTTATTTGGATGGAACCGGAGAGATGGCAGCTGACAACAGGGAAGATTTGTTTTTGACCAAAGAAAGAATGATGGAAAAAACAGGTGGTCCCATCCTCGGCCAAAGGAATTAAGATTCTAACTTACCTTCGAAACATAGACCCGGAATCGTATTTTCAAAATGCATCCGGGTTTCTTACCTAACCATTTCATTCCAGTATTTGTGTTTTTCAAATTTTTCTCATCTACATCGAACCGAGTCAGTTTTTTTTTAATCCTGTGTCACTTCGGCATGGGTTTTGGACTAGTCTCTCCATTGTTTGCCGAAACCACCATCATTGAAAATGAAGAGGATGAAAAACGAGTTTTAGAAAACCATGCGTTTGAAAAATTAAGGTTTGGATTAGCCAATCACATCCATTACTACAAAGTCAAAAAAACAAAAAATACGGTCGTAGAACAAAGGTCAGGTCGCAAACGTTTGTATGACCATAATTTGATATTACGTTCCATGTTTCGGAATCGAATTTTACACCACCAGTATGGTTCCATTGGACGTTTGTTAGTTGGTGCAAGTTTTATTGATTTTGGAAGTGCCATTCTTTATGAAGAAGGAGCTGTGACCGTCAGAGATTTGTATGAAGACCAGTTCCTCGCGAAATACATCAAAAAAATTGTCGCAACCGACATCAATGACCCTGAATACGATCATACCCGTTATATCGAAATCCATCTGACGGAACGCGATCCGTTTCCGTTTGCCTTTAACGAAATTCCCTATCGATTGGATGACCCATCCTACATTCGCATTTTGACAAAACTTTATACTCCCAATGAATTCTCGCCCGTAATCTTTCGGAGCACCAATTCTGGACCCGATTTGTTTTACACTGTGGAAGAAATGAAGGAACACTTTCGATCCGTTTTGGATGCCAACCCTCACAGGACCATTTTGTATTTTTTCAACCGTTACATTTTCTTTCGAACACCCTGTGAATCCAAGTTCCAACTGATTGGAACCATCGATGAAAAGGTGGGGGTGAACCATAGTTTCAGTGCCTGGCGGTATGTGGATTGGAACAAACGGGAATTTTCAGAGGCGATTGACCCCAATTTTCGATACATTCGGATCGCAGAGGAACGAAATGAAAGTAGGGCAGACAGGCTCGATGCGATGATTTTGGGCTATTCTTGCCAAATCCAAGCGAAAATGAAGTACTACCGTCACAAATTCACAAAAACTATGACGAAATGATGATTTTTTTACTTTTCTTGTGAGGCGAACTCTGTACGTTTTTCCTAGAACACCCAGAGAGAGGTAAACCCATGGGGAATTCCTATATTATTGATGCTGTCCGAACTCCGAGAGGAAAGGGCAAAAAACGCGGGACACTTGCATCCGTCCACCCACAAGAATTAGCTGCTGCCACATTAAAAGCCATCCAATCCCGTACAGGAATCGATCCAAAAACGGTAGAAGAAGTTGTAATGGGTTGTGTATCCCAAGTCGCTGACCAAGCTGCATGTATCGCACGTTATGCGGTTATGGCGGCACATTGGCCAAAAGATGTTCCTGGTTATACAGTAAACCGTTTTTGCGGATCTGGATTACAAGCACTGAACAACGTAGCAAACCATGTTGCGTCTGGAGCGATGGAACTTGGAGTTGGTGGTGGAGTGGAATCCATGAGCCGAGTGAAAATGGGTGATGATATGATCGGTCGTGATTTTAACGTAGGTAACGATAAAATTGCTGCTCATTACAACCTAGTTCCACAAGGAATCTCTGCTGACTTAATTGCAACGAAGTATGATATTTCTCGTGAAGAAGCAGATCGTTTTGCAGAATCTTCACAACAAAAAGCTCATGCTGCCATTCAAAACGGATACTTCAAAAAATCTGTGATCCCAATCACTTTGGATGATGGAACTGTTGTGACAGAGGAAGAGAACCCACGATTGGAATCTGATTATGCATTCCTTTCAAGCCTTGGTCCTGTTTTCAAAACGATTGGTGAAAAAGAACTCGATGCCATTGCACTTCGTTCTTACCCAGAAGTGAAAAAAATCAACCACATCCATACACTTGGAAACTCATCCGGTATCGTGGATGGTGCTGCGGCGATTTTAGTAACGAACGATGATGGTTTGAAAAAATATGGTTTAAAACCTCGTGCAAAAATCCTTGCAACGGTAGCGACTGGTGAAGACCCAACCATCATGTTAACTGGACCTGTTTCTGCTTCACAAAAAGCTTTGAAACAAGCAGGCCTCAGTGTAAAAGACATCGACCTTTGGGAAATCAACGAAGCTTTCGCATCTGTTGTGTTATACGTAAAGAAAACACTCGGAATCGATGAATCCAAAATCAATGTGAACGGTGGAGCGATTGCTCTTGGTCACCCACTCGGAGCAACAGGTGCTATCCTCACTGGAACGGTGCTTGACGAGTTGGAACGAAGAGACCTTCGTTACGGCCTTATCACTCTTTGTATTGGTGGTGGTATGGGGATTGCAACAATCATCGAACGATTGAAGTAAAACCAATTTCTCTTTCAAATTCAAGTTTAGGCCCCGTGTATTGGGGTTTAAACTTGGTTCTCATTTTCCTCTTTCAAATCACTTCGAAAAACTAACTAAAAATAAATCAGAAGAGATATCTTCATACGTTGTGTGAGGGATTCATTGATATGCCGATAGCCAGTGGGAATTAGGGTGATATCTGTAATTCGTATACCAGCGTGAACGTGGGTGTTAATTGAAATAAGATGAACAGCAGGGTTTGAGAGAATCATGCGAGTGTGTAAATAGACTTGTTATACGACAGTCAGGAAATGTATGCCTCAGAACATGGGTACGGCCAAAGAAAAAACTGCTAAAATAGTAATTGACATTCCAACAAAATATATACTAAATAATATATATGAATCGTGCGAAATTATTTAAAAATGGTGATAGTCAAGCGGTTAGACTCCCTAAAGAATTTAGATTTAAAGGAAAAGAAGTCTACATTAGAAAAGATGGAAATTGCGTTATTATATCACCTATCGACGATGCCGTTGACAGATTATGGAAGTCTCTAAATGATTTTTCGGATGATTTTCTCATTGAGAGAAATCAACCTAAGTCTTTCGACAAACGAAATTCTATATGAATCATTATTTATTAGATACAAATATTTGTATTTATATCATTAATAAAAAACCTGAAAATGTTTACCAAAAATTCAAAAAAATTAGTTTAGATAACATCTTCATTTCTAGCATCACTGAATTTGAATTAAGATATGGTGTTCAAAAAAGTCAAAAAGCTGATAAAAATCAAAAAACTCTAAATGAATTTCTGGGTTACCTAAATGTCATAAACTTTGACTCAGAATCAGCATCGGTAGCAGGAACTATCAGAACTAAACTAGAGAAAAAGGGAGAAATAATTGGACCGTATGATTTACTCATCGCTTCTCAGGCTATTGCTAGTGACATTATTTTAGTTACAAATAATGAAAAAGAGTATAAAAGAATTAAAGAACTTAAAATAGAAAACTGGATTAATTAATCTGCTGACCATCACATAACAGCACCTTAACGATACGCTTCGGCACAAGGCCTCTTTCGGCCGACGGCCAATTTCCTCCTGGCATTCAACTTGCAAATACGAGCGACATGCCAGTCCCTAATGTCCCGTTCCGGGACTCAGGGACAACTTCGGTAGGTCTTATGCGCCAAATTTGACAAAAAAAGTAAACAAAATGAAAATTGAGAATTTAAAACCATTTGACGGACAACATTGTGAGACGACCGCAACAGGAACATTGTTACGACAACTCAATATCGACCTATCTGAACCAATGCTTTTTGGATTAGGTGAAGGACTAGGTTTCATTTTTTGGAATATGAAAACTATGAATTTCCCTTTCATCGGTGGACGAATCAAACCTGACTTGCTCACGCAAAACATTATTAAAAACTTAAATCTTGAACTAATATCTAACGAAACTTCTTCAAAGCAAAAAGCTTGGGACAACGTAAAACAACTTCTAAACAAAGGGAAGGTAGTTGGACTCAAACTTGACTGTTATCATTTAGAGTATTTTTCAAAACCGATTCACTTTGCTGGGCATTATACTGCTATTTACGGTTATGATAAAGAATATGCTTTTTTGGTTGATACAAAACAACAAGGCGGACAAGTAAAAACAAGTCTGAAAAGTTTAGAACTAGCAAGATCCGAAAAAGGTCCAATGGCCTCAAAAAATTTGTATTACATCATAAACAAAACAAACAAAAAGTTTGATCTAAAAAAAGTAATCCCAACAGCCATTCGTAATAATGCAATTGATTATCTCAATCCACCAATTAATAATATTGGGTACAAAGGAATATTGAAAACAAGTAAAGAAATATCCAAGTGGTTCGAAACGACAAATGAGATAACAGGTGATTTTTCTACATCTGCCATGCTGATGCAAAAAGCAGGAACAGGTGGTGCCTTGTTCAGAAATTTATACAGGGACTTCTTACAAGAAAGTTACGAATTATTAAAACTTGGCACACTCGCTCAGGCTCATAAAGAATTCATTGAAATTGCAAATCTTTGGACAGACGTTTCTAATTTATTTCTGAAAGTGAGTAAAAGCAAAGAAAAAAAAGATATAGTGCAAGCTTCAGAAATTTTAAAACAGCTTTCAGAAAAAGAAAAGGAAGTAATGGAAAAATTGGTTAAGATATAACCGAACACCTAACTTTAGTTAACACGCTATACTTCGGCACAAGGAGTCGCCCCAAATCTAAATTTCTATCACTACCTCGAAAACGATCCAATTTTTAGAATCGAAGAATAAAATATAGGATTTATGATTGTGAATCAAATTAGGTAGATTGAAAATCGAATTTGAATCTTAGGCACAAATTTTATGAAATCGAAATACTATTTTTTCTTAATGCTTTTACTACTTGGTTGTTCCGAAAAAAAAGTAGAATCAGAGCAAGGATCGCTCCAACGTTTTGTCACACAAATTCCAGCAGCTCAAGTTTACGATTCCATTGACTTAACGAAAGTTAGTTTAACCATTCCTTGGAAATCAATAGTGATGATCAAAAAAATGGTACAAAACAAAGACCAAATCTCTGTGATACACTTTACTTATGAAGGAAAGGATTATTATGGAAAAAACTCTGATTTTTCCGAAAGGAAACCTGAACTGTTTATGAGGGTGAATGTCAATTCAAGGTTACGTCTTCGTGAAAAACCAAACAAGGATTCGAATGTATTGGAGAAGATTCCCAATGGATATGTATCAAGTGTTCTTGCGATTGACCCTAAGCTTGTCACCATCGATTCAATTAAGGGATATTGGTTTCAAATTGCATATAACGGAAAAAGTGGATGGATCTTTTCTGGTTATACGATCACTACATGGAGCGAACATCAATTAAACTGGGCTGATTCATTAAGTTTTGAACCTGAAGAATTAAGTAGCAATTTAGCAGATTTACAAAATGAGTTAATGGATTACGAAATCAATGAACAAAACTCGATCAATGGTTACGATCTCATTCTTGCAAAACGTAAAAATCAAACGGAAATGGAAGAATGTATAGAGGGACAAAAACTTTTCATTTATAACAAAAAAGAAAATTTTATATATAAATCAGATAGATTCTCAACTTCGATTGCAAAGTTAGACCATCCATTTAAAAATGCAATTTTGGTGAGAGAAGAACATTGCGGATGTTGTTGTCCTAGCTCCAGTGAAAGTATCATACACTTAGGAAAAACTCCGATCAAAATGGAATCTTTTTTAAAAGATAATTCTATGAGTTGTTCCTTTATTTATGGTGAAACTTCATTCCGGTATGAAGTTACAAATAAATTTACAGATAACCAAGAGAATTTGAAGTATGTGAGGACACCAGATTGTTATGAATTTTTCAATTCAACAAATGATATTGATATCGATTCGGAAGTTTCCATCGTTCCAACTAAAATTTCTAATGAATATTTTGTATATAGCAAATATGGTAAAACTTTGGAAGTAGAAGTGTTTAAAAATGAAGGGATACCTAAGCAATACAAAACATTATGGGAAACCTCCCATGCTGAATTGAAGTAAATATCGACAAACATTAGTAAGACAAAAAGAAGAGAAGGAAATAAACGCAGTGGAGATATCCATTCAAACTCAAGAAATCGAATCCTTGGAGAAACAACTCATTGAAGCTATTAAAAAAAGTGATATTCCATTTTTAGAATCTGTCATCCATGAAGATTTGAGATTCATTGCACCAAATGGTTTGATTGTCACTAAAGAAATGGATTTGGACTCACATAAAAACAAAACGATGTTGGTAGAATCAATCGTATCAAAATTGGAAGAGATCCAAATAATAAATGATACTGCGATAGTCCTTATCGTTTATGATACAAAAGGGACTATGTTAGGAAATCCGATCGAAGGCCGGTTTCGTTACTTGCGGGTATGGAAACAGTTTTCAAATGGTTATCAAATCATCGCCGGCAGTTGCATCAAAATTGAATCGTGAATCTCAAATCATAAATCTTAAAATAAACAGATTGCATTAAAATTTGGTAAATACGAGTAATGGTACTATGACCCCAACAGTGACTTTAACTGGCATTGTTTGCCACAAATGCCAATGCAAAGTAGCGGAAGTGTTAGATGGTTGCCCCTCTTGTGGCAGCGAATCCATTGAAACGATCGAATTAAAACAGAACGGAACGATTGTTTCCTTCACTGTTGTACATGTTGGTTTTGGTCATATGGCATCGCGAGCACCTTATTTACTTGCGATCGTACAAACGGAAGAAAATGTAAAACTCACGACAATCATAGATGGCGTGACTGATTTTGGTTCTGTCAAAATTGGTGACACGGTTCGGTTTAAGGAGAGTGATGAAACCATTGGACCGGTCTTTCAATATTAAGATTTGAGGTATTCTCGTTGCCATCCCCTCATCGAAATCAATCCAATCAGAACAAATGGAGTCAAAAATATCCACTTCCTTCGGAAGAAGTATCCTCGTATTACTTTAGTGTTCCTCAGTCGATGTTAGACCAATTGATACAAATTCGAACCTTGATCTATGAATTGGCTGAAGCAGATGAGCGAATTGGAATGATTCAGGAATGTTTGAAATGGGGAGAACCAAGTTTTTTAACACCCATTACCAAGTCTGGTTCAACGATTCGACTCGCGAAAGTGGACGATTCGATGTTTGGAATTTATTTCAATTGTAAAACGACCATTGCCCAAGAGATTGCCATTCAATTCCCGGAACTAAATTGTGATGGCAAACGTGCTTTAAATTTTTCTACAAATCAAAAAATTCCAAAAACCAAACTGATTGTCTGTTTGAAGAAAGCACTATTATACCATAAACGAAAGTTTCAAATAGATAAAGAAATTTGATTCGATTCTTGGTTTAGATTCGACTTTTTCAGTCTGCGGAGGTGGATTCACAAGGGATTGTGTTTAATGCCAATTATCTTAATTATTTGGATGTTGCCATTACCGAATACTTTCGCGCCCAAGGGATTGCCTATTCTGATTTTTTAAAATATGTTTCGTATGAATGGAAGTACCGCGCCACCGATTGGAGCGGAAATCCTTTCCTAATTCAATGTAATTTCTTTTTTCAATCCATTGGAAAGATTGCAGCGGAAAGCGGGGTCGTGATTCGATTGCATTACAATCAAAAAACCAATGCGAGGCGCACCACTTATCCCAATCGTCCTAATTCATGATTCCATACGAAATAAGTATGTGTTTCAAAAGCAACGGTTTTGATTTCAGAATCGCTCTCTTAAGATTAGTTATCCATTATCTACTAATTGGTATATTGTACAGATGGTTCAAAAATTGTTTTTGATTTGACTTGTCAATATATTTCCATTTAGAATGCCTGACAATCTAACTCACACAGGAACACTATGAACCAAACTCCATTTATTTTGCGATCAATGATTGCGACTGCCATTCTACTTTTGGCATTTTCCAATTGTTCCAAACGGAAAGTAAAACCTTTTGAACCGTCGATGCGTTTTTACTTTTTCCAACCCAATCTTGAATTGGAATTATTCAAGGATACGAAGTTACCAGGGAAGGCGATTGGAAAAGTCAATGCCAAAGACAACGTGGAAATTTCTGCTTATGTAGAGGTGACGGAAAAAGACACTACGTTTACTTATTTTGAAGCGATCTGTCCTGAAAGATTGAAAGCACAGTGCGATGATGGTAAGGCATATTTTCCGAGCACTGCAAAAATTAGTGCGGATTATCTTACGCGGATACTTGGTATGGGGAGCGCTTTTACGTATGCGAAAGCAGTGGGGACAATCGTTGGTAAAAATGATTACGAAGTACTAAATTCACTGAGACAGTGGTTGCTTTCTCCCGAAAAAATCAAATCGATAGATCTATCGAAAGTAAATGTAGATATCTTTAACACGGCTTTGGCGCTGGAATTTCCAAAACCGGATGATCGCCTAAAAGTTATAAACGAATTGGTTTTGTTACCCGAATTAGTTGGGCAAGATTCTCCGAAAGATCCGAGGCTCGCTGCCATTGTGAAACGTTTCGCGGCTCTACGTGAAATAGGAAAAGATGGATCGGGACTGATTTTACCTGAAGGAACTTCTAGTCCTCTATTTGAAGATTTTAAACACCAAAAAGAGGTAATGGAAAAACAACTTTATTCAGAGTTTGCTGTGAGAGCGAATTCGTATAAGGGTCTAGTGGCACAGTTTAATAAATTCAAAAATCATTATCTAATCCCAGAGATGATTTTTCAGTTGATTGCCAAAGATGGTGCATATGCTGCGAAAGGATTGCCATTCCAATACTTTTCACTTTCGAATTCATCACAAACCGCAATGGACATTGTGAAAAAATTCCAACCAAATTTTGATCCATTGTCTGTTGTCGCCAATGGAAAGTTAGAATTCAAAGAGAACGATGGTGTTTTTTTACACATCACTCAGATGGATGGTTCAGGAAATTTAGGTTCGGAGGAAAGATTAGAAGTACTTTCGATCGTCGCAGAAGAATCAGGTGGATCCATTGGATTTCGCATCAAACTAAAAGCAGGAGAAGTGATCCTAACACCTCTTGCCACAACAGATTATCTCCTCACTTCAGGCCAAGGTTTCAAAGAATTTTTGGCAACCATACCAAAAGATTACAAAGAAATTTTTAAAACCAATCCTTATGAAAAGGCAGTCGTACTCGTTGCCGCCAAATTTGGTGAAGGTGGGTTCAATGAAGGGCTTGGTGAAATGCAGTATATGTTGTCGACTGTGGATCGTTATTGGATGATTTATGAAATTGTTCGGTCACATCCCAATATTAAACGTGATAAAGAATCCAGCGGTTCCTTTGTGACAAATTCTGGAAGTGCGAGTGATGGAACTTGTTTTACTGAT
The DNA here is from genome assembly GCF_000017685.1 of Leptospira biflexa serovar Patoc strain 'Patoc 1 (Paris)'. Taxonomy (NCBI): domain Bacteria; kingdom Pseudomonadati; phylum Spirochaetota; class Leptospiria; order Leptospirales; family Leptospiraceae; genus Leptospira; species Leptospira biflexa. The sequence continues at coordinate 3,516,156 of NC_010602.1, read as the reverse complement.
TTCCAATGGAGACAACCGAAGGGTCAATTTTATGTATCGGGGGTATACTATGGATGTAATGGAGAAGGAGGTTCCGGAGATTCTCCGAGTAGAGATGAGGAATTGTGTTTTCAGGAATTAGGACATGATTCGCTTTATATCACCTTTCCTGCCACGGACTTACGATCCGATAAACCGAGGATTGATATCGAACTGCAGAATGAGTCAACCGTTTGCCAGTACATCAATCGTTTGGTATTCGATTCAAAACGGTACAAAGGGGAGAGTGGTGGTGAATGATGGGAATGATATCATTGAAAAACAAAGTATAAAATTAAACCAAGGTGAATTTAATGAAAGAAACGAAACATCGATATTTTAAAGTGAAAATGATGATGATGGTAGGTGTTGCAGTGATGTTCATGACCATCAATTGCAAAAAAGAAGCAGAGGGTCCAACGGAAGCAGAGAAAGCCGAATCTTCACGTTTGCAACAAGAAGAACTAAAAAGAAAAGAATCTATCATTAAAGGTTTAAAGGAATCAGATGAACCAATCAATTATGAGAGTATTGAAGACAACTTAGGTGGAATTACAATTCCCAATTGGGGAAGTGTTACAATAGAAGAAATAAAACCCTTTCTTTATTTTTGTGAATCGTCTCCAATGAATTTTGGGATCAAATTGTATGCTGATTATTCTGCTACTTCGCAAAGTGATTTCGATGTTCCGGTATTAAAGGGGGAGTGGAAAGTATTGTCGAAAACGAAGGCATCCTTCAATTTAAATAATGGAGCAGGAAATACGATTGTTGAACTTACCGAAATACCACAAGTGTTAAAATTTTCATATAAACACAATGGAGAAGAGTTAGTTCGATTCCATACTTTTTGTTATGATGAAACCCATAAGTTTGCACAGGAAGTTGTGATACCAAAACTTTCTTTGTAAAGTGAGTTGGTGATTGCAATTTCTGACATTAAAAAAATTCCCCGCGCCGCCGATGGATGTGGAAAGCGGGGATATAATTAAAATGTCCCGTTCTTTCGTTCGCTGTCTTGTTCGTTTTGGCCTCGCCAACCACCACCGAGTGCTTTATACAAACCAATATTAGATTCAAGTAAACTGTACTTTAGTTCAAAGGCTTCCACTTGTGCTTCCAGAAAATCCCTCTGGCTAAACAAAACATCAATGTAGTCTATCCTTCCTGCTTTGAAGAGGATATTGGAGATTTCTACTGATTCTTTTAAATTCTGCACCTGTTTGTTTTTTGCTTCAAACTTCTGTGAGAGATTTTTGATTTTTACAATTTGATTGGTCACTTCTGTAAAGGCTTTTAGGAGTGAGACTTCATAATTGTAAACGGCTTGGATTTGTAAGTTATTTGCCGTTGCATAATTGGCTTCTATTGCTTTTCTGTTGATGAGTGGTGCGATGATCCCTCCACCTAATCCATAAGCGAGCGAAACTGGTGTTCCTTTAAAATGTTTGGAATTAAACACTTCATAACCAATATTGCCATCAATGGAAAGTGATGGATAAAATCTTGCTCTAGCCACTTCGATATCCAATTTTCGAGATTCTAAAATCAGAGTGGCTTGTTTGATATCGGGTCGATTCTCAAGAAGATCAATGGGAACAGATTTTTGGATTTCAGGGAGTGTGATTTCTAAAAAATCATCTGAAGTACGGTTGATTTTTTCTGGAAACCTTCCTAATAAGAAATTAAGTCGATTTTCAGTGATTGCAATCCTTTGAACGATATCGTATTTACGTGCTAGGTTTTTGGAAACCTCGGCTTCGAATCGTTTGACAGCAAGAGAAGTGGTTCTACCAGCTTCTCTTTGTAATACGACGATTTCCTTTACTTGGGATAAAACTTCGATATAGTTTTGAATGAGGGTGAGTTGGTTGTCGAGTGCCTTCAATTCAAAATACGTATCCGAAATTTCTGCAACTAAGTTGGTCACAACAAAACGTTTTCCTTCTATACTTGCTAAATATCTAAGGTATGCAGATTTTGTAGCGTTTCTTAGTTTTTTCCAAATGTCAATTTCCCAACTCATAACGAGTCCACCGTGTGCAAACAAAGTCGGAGAATTTGCGTTAGGTGTACTAAATCTTTCTTTCTGTTCGCTTCCAACATCGGCTTGTAAAGATAATTTTGGTAAGTATTCCCCTTGCCTTGCAAAAACTTCGTTATTTGCGATACTGATTTCCTGTTCTAGAACTTCAAGTTCCTGATTGTTTTTTATAGCAATCTCAATCAATGAAATCAATTGTGGTTCATTAAAAAATTGGTTCCAAATTTCAGTTTGTAACTTAATCGCTTTTTCAGAGGACTCCCAATTTTGAAATTGTTCTGGAAGTTGTAAATCTTCCTTATCTCTTTCGTAAAGCGCGGGAATACAGGAAATATTCCATAAAACTATGAATGTGATGATGATCCGTTTCATTTGATTTCCTTCCTTGTCTTTCTATTTTTTTTACGTTCGATTTCTGAATTCTGGTAACTCACGTCCGATTCCGAAAGTGGCATATGGTCCTCGTGGTAAATTAGGCTTTTGCCTTTTGCAATGTTGGCAAAGATGATATAAAGTCCTGGGACTACGATCACACCAAAAATAGTTCCAAATAACATTCCACCTAACGCACAGGCACCAATAGTGTGGTTAGCAATTGCTCCAGGACCCGTTGCAACAACGAGAGGAATGAGTCCTGCAATAAAAGCAAATGAAGTCATTAAGATTGGTCGAAACCTTGCTTTTGCTCCTTCAAGCGCAGCATCAAATACACTAAGGCCTGCTTCTTGTCTTTGTCTGGCAAACTCGACTATTAAAACCGCATTTTTACCAAGTAGTCCGATTAACATAATCATTCCAATCTGGGCATAAATATCATTGGCTAGTCCTAACAAACGTAATAAGAAAAAGGAACCAAAGATACCTGGTGGAAGTGAAAAGATGACCGAAAATGGTATGATAAAACTTTCATATTGGGCAGATAACACTAAATAAACGAAAACTATTACGACAATGAAAATGTATATTGCTTCATTTCCTCGAGACGCTTCATCATAAGATAAGCCTTCCCAACCAACTTCAAATCCTTTGGGAAGAGTTTTCGATACTTCTCGAATGGCTTTGATCACATCCCCCGTTGTATAACCATCACTTGGTAATACATTGATCACTGAAGAAGTGTATGCATTGTATCTGGTAATCTCATTGGCTCCTTGTTTTTGTTCCAATGTCATAAAGGAAGAGTAAGGAACCATCTCACCTTTGTCATTCGGTGTGAACAAACCAAGGATATCGGAAGGTAACCTTCTGAATTCGGGAGAGGACTGAACGTATACTTTAAAGAACTGATTGAATCGAATGAATCCTTGTTCGTAAGTACTTCCTACGAGGATGTCTAGGTTGTCCATGGCTTCCCCAATGTTGACTCCCTTTTGCATGGCAAGTTTTCGATCCAACTTTACTTCAAGTTGAGGGAACTTGGCAGAATAAAAAGAAAATAGTCCAGTTAACTCTTCTCTTTTTTTAAGTTCAGCCATAAACTCTTCATGCACTTTGTCAAAAGCGGTATAATCACCACTATTGGTTTTATCAAGCAAACGAAACATGACTCCACCAGCCGCACCAAAACCAGGAACTGCTGGTGGTTCAAAGAACTCTACGATAGCTCCAAAATTTTTTGTTTTGTGCTCCAATTCTTCCAATACATCGTGGACAGAATTTTTTCTATCGGACCAATCTTTTAAACTGATGAGACAAGTTCCAGCGTTGGATCCTTCACCTTCTGTGAGGATTTCGTAACCAGCAAGAGAGGCAACGGAATCAACTCCTTCTATCTTCAACGCGATCTCTTGAAGTTTCCTTGCGACATCATTTGTTTTCTCGATTGTCGATCCAGGAGGAGTTTGGATGACCGCATAGATCATCCCTTGGTCTTCTCCTGGAACAAATCCTGAAGGAACAAACTGTGATAATAGAACAAATCCAAGGGAAAAAAAGAGTAATAGAGAAACGATAAATACTTTTGAACCTGAAAAACGTTTCATCAAGTTCACATATCTATCAGTAACAATCTCAAAATAAAAATTAAATTTTTCTAAGAAGAGATCAATTGGATTTCGTGCTTTTTTGTGATGACTATGAGGCTTTAAGATCATTGCCGTGAGGACAGGAGTTAATGTTAAAGCGACTAAACCAGAAAGGACGATAGACGTTGCCATTGTGATTGCAAATTGTCTGTAAAAAACTCCTACTGGACCAGGTAAAAAAGTCACTGGGACAAACACTGCTGTCATGAGTAGGGTGATCGCAATTACGGCTCCGCTAATTTCACCTAATACTGCTTTGACGGAAAAATAAACGCTAAGATGATCTTCGGCCATCTTTGCGTGAACGGCTTCGACTACGACAATTGCATCATCAACGACAATACCAATGGCAAGTACCATGGCAAAGAGAGTGATTAAATTGATGGTCAGTCCAAGTGCCATCATAAACGAGAAGGCTCCAATGAGGGATACAGGTACAGCAATGATTGGAATTAAAGTGGAACGCCAATCACCTAAGAAGATAAATACGACGATTGCCACTAGTACAAAAGCTTCTATAAGAGTATGTATTACTTTTTCAATCGCAGCATCAATGAAGTTTGAGACATCATAACTGAGTTTGTAATCCATTTCTGGGGGAAAAGTTTGTTTGAGTTCTTCTAACTTTGCCTTGATATCTTCGATGACATCCTTCGCATTACTCCCTTCCGTTTGTTTGAACATGATCGCAGCGGCGGGGTGACCATCGACATCAGAATAAATATTATAAAATTCACTATCGAGTTCTACTTTCGATATGTCTTTGAGATAAAGTAACTCACCTCCATTTTTAGCACGGATGATGATATTTTCATATTGCCCAGGTTCATTGAACCAACCTTCATAGGTTAAGGTATATTCAAGTGATTGCGCTTGTTTTCCAGAACTTTGGCCAAGGCGACCAGGCCTTGCAATGATACTTTGGTTTTCAATTGCCTTCATAACTTCGGCAGTTGTTACATTGTACGCACGCATTCGGTCGGGATTGAGCCATACACGCATTGCGTATTGCCTTGTTCCTAAGATTTTAGCTTGGCCTATACCATGAATCCTTTTTAACTCCGGTAACAAAAACACGGTCGCATAATTGTATAAAAATTTTTCACTCGCATTTGGATCTTTGCTATATAAGTTTACATACAATAGCATACTCGGTTGTACTGGCTGAACAAAGATACCTTCCAAACGTACTAACTCGGGAACACGATACATCATCTGATCCACTCGTGTTTTTACTTGTACGAGAGCATCATTCGGATTGGTTCCTGGTTCAAATAAAACTTGGATGATTGCATCTCCGGAACTTGTGGAAGAAGAAATCATATAGCGCATACCAGCAACACCATTGATTGCTTGTTCTAATGTCGTTATTGTTGATTGGACCAATACTTGTGCACTAGCACCAGGAAAGGAAAGTGTTATAGTGACTCGAGGTGGTGCGATCTCTGGAAATTGCGAAACGGGAATGTTTTTAATTGATATTAAACCAACAAACACAACTAATACGGAAATAACGATAGCGAGAACTGGTCTCTGGAGAAATTTTGTAAACATACAATGATCTCCTAGTGAGCCGATAACTCGAAACTTTTCATGATATTTTCACGAGCTTCGATTTTAAACTTTATAGTATCACCATCATGTACTTTACCAAGCCCTTCTAAAAGGATGATGTCGGTTTCAGTAATACCGGATTCGACAACAAACAAGTGTGGGATTTCATTAGAGATTTTAATTTCTTTTGTTTTTAGAATTCCTTTACTAGAAATGGTATAAACATAACGTTTATCTAATACTTCGAATGTTGCTTTTTGAGGAATGAGAAGAGCATCTTTTAAACTTTCTTTTACCACAACATTTCCGGTTTCTCCATGACGTAATAGTCTGTTTGGATTTGGAAACGTGGCACGAAATGGAATGGTGCCTGTCTCACTATCGAATTCACCTTCAATTGTGTCGGCGATTCCTTCCTGTTGGAAAAATTCTCCATTTGCCATCAGAAATTTTACCTTTAATGGTTTGTCTCCGGATCTTCTTGCATTCGAAAAATTCAAATAATCTTTTTCCGAAACATTGAAATAGACCCAAAGTTTGGAAATATCAGAGATGGTCGTTAATAAAGTTCCTTCTTCCACCAAGCTCCCGAGCCGGACTTGGAATCGATCCGTGATTCCCGTAAAAGGTGCTGTCACAGTTGCTAAATTCAAATGGACTTGTGCCAATTCCATGGCGGCTTTATTTTTCTTTAAACGTGCTTTGATGAGTGAAAGTTCAGTTTGAGAAACTACATTTTCTTTAAATAATTTCTCAGTGTTTTCGTATTCAATTTGTGTGGATTCATACTCAGCTTTGGCTTTGTCGTATTGTGCATTAACAAGCATTGGCATCACTTGGAATAACTTTTGTCCTTTTTTGACAACCCTTCCTTCATCCATATAAATCTGTGTTAGATATCCCTTTTCGAAGGCTCTTACTTCGATACGTTGGATTGCTTTCACTTGTGCCACATAGTTTTTATCAATTGTTACATCCTGTTTCCAAGGATATGTTGCCATAAGTGAATTTTTGTCTTCATGATTTTGTCCATGACAATTGATCAGGAAAAGAAACGAAATTAAAAATACTGTATAAAGTATTCTAGTCAAAAAAGAATGCTTGATCTCGATTAAAAGATTCATTGTGTCCCCAAAAGAACTAACGAAAGTTAGTTAAAATTTTAAATATCACCGATCGCATTAAATCCTGCGATTTCTTTTGAATGAAATTTTATGTTAAGTGGAGATGGGGGGAGCGCGGTCTTTAAGGTTACTAGTGGAAAGATGCGAAGAAGCAAAAAAGTATGGTATGAGAATTAATTCAGGTTCGAAATGTATAGAAAGGTTAACGAAGGAAACAAATGAATCATTTGTTATTTGATTGCGATTAGCATTGATTTCCGATTCTTCTTCATTTGATTCGCTTATTTCTTGAATGGTATAAGAAAAATCGCATAAACTACTATGTTTGTAAGAAGTATGGTTTTGGTACGGTTCAAGATTGGATGCATATCCCTCAGTGTTTGTACTGACGAATACGATGGACAGCAACAAGACTGCAAATCGACTGATCAATGTATTTACCATCATCGTGCGCATCTAATGCCAGCGAATTCCCCAATTGATTATTGTCAACAGTTTAAACGAATGCTTCTAATTCTCAATTAAAGACATTCTGCTATCACATTGCCTCATTGACACTAAGTTTATCGAAGAGTCGATTGTATCAGATATCCTTTCCTTCTTTTGTTAGACTTATCTAAAAAGGACAAAAGTGGAAAGATAGCGTTGAATAGACTTTCCTTAATTCCCGAAAATCACAGCCTCATTCGGCAACAAAACCAAATCGCCAGTATCGAGCTCCTTATCTAATTCAAACGAGGCATCTCGATTTTTAGAACTAAATAAAATTTCATTCAAACTCCATTTTCTTGGATACGAAACACTGACAGGTTTGGAGGAAAAGTTTAAAAAGATATACGTTTCTTCCTTGCCGTCCCTACGTCTGTAGTATAATGCTTGTTTGTCGGCGCTAAGTAAAATCTTTAATTTTCCTTTCCGGAGGGACTTACGATCCTTTCGGATTTGGAGTAGTTTCTTATAGGTATAAAACAGGGAATCGGGGTTTTGTTTTTGTGCATCCACATTGATTGTGTTAGCTTCTGTGTAGAGAGGTAACCAAGGTTTTCCCGTGGTAAAACCTGTGGTCTCAGACCCGTCCCAAGGCATGGGAATTCTTTCGGGATCTCGACCGGGATGGAATGGCCAATACCGTTTTCCCACAGGGTCTTGGATTTTGTTAAAGGGAACTTTTTGGCGTTTCATTCCAATCTCTTCGCCGTAATACAGAAAAGGTGTTCCTCGTAACGTTAACATCATACAGGCGGCAAGCCTGGCACGGTCTAAAGTATGTTCTCCTTTTTCATACCGAGTGATGTGACGAGGGAAATCATGGTTCGACAAAGTATAATTGGGCCAATTGTCATCACCTAACGCAGATTCAAAATCTTTCACAATCTGGAAAAACCGTTCTGCTTTCCATGGTGAAAACAAAAACATAAAATTGAAAGCAAGGTGGAGTTCGTCGTTACGGCCACAATAGGTGGCGGGTAACAACACATTTCCCGGAAAATCTTGCATGATCTCACCAACAAACATACGTTTATCGGAATAGGAATCTAAAAGTTTACGCATCCTTCGCAATATTCCATGCATTTCAGGACGGTCACGGTCGTAGGTATGTACTTGTTTGTCGTAAGGCCTTGGGCCTTTCATAAAATAGGATGCATTGTTTCGAAAGAATTCATCTTTGACGTATAGATTCACAACATCCAAACGAAACCCATCAACTCCCATATCGAGCCAATATTTCATCATTCGGAAAATGGCATCCTCTACATCGGGATTACGCCAATTGAGATCTGGTTGTTCTTTTAAAAAAGAATGGAAATAATATTCACCACTTCGTTTGTCATATTCCCAACCAGAACCACCGAATGCACCTAACCAATTATTCGGCGGACCATTATGACTTGGTTCTTTCCAAATGTACCAATCCCGTTTGGGGCTATTGACAGATGATCTAGATTCAATAAACCATGGGTGTAAATGAGATGTATGGTTGACCACTAAATCCATGATAATACGGATTCCACGTTTGTGTGCTTCCTTTAACAGACGTTTAAAGGTCTGAATGTCACCAAAGACTGGATCAATTTCTTCGTAATCTGAAATATCATATCCAAAATCAAACATGGGAGAAGGATACACAGGAGATAACCAAATGGCATCGATTCCAAGAGAATCTCTGGAACCTGCTAAATAATCCAATCGTTGGATGATTCCTTCTAAATCGCCGATGCCATCTCCATTGGAATCTTGGAAACTACGTGGATAAATTTGATAGATGACTGCTTCTTTCCACCATGCCATATTAAAAACTAATCTCCATGATACCTTGGTTTTCTTTGACTCTTGCGACTGAGAGAATTTTTTCTTTGATCGCCAGCAGAAGTCCTGTATCTTCTATTTTTTTACCATTTTTGGTTTGGATATGAAAGGAGTCATATGCAAAATCAGCACTGGTTGAGATTCTAACAAAGATTACTTCCAGTTCAAAATCAATTAAAGATTTTAAAATTCGATACACTAACCCGATTGAGTCGGGGACTCTTACTTCTAATACAGAATATGTTTCCGACAAATCATTGGCAAACTTCACCAATTCTTCTACCATTCCGTCTGGGATTTGAGGTAATGTTTTCCAAATATTGGTTGTGGATGCCAAATCCTCTATGTTCACAATCCCATCGATACATTCACCGAGAGCGGATTCAATTTCGAATATTTGTTGTTCTGCGATCTCTCCACTTCCAAATTCATCCGTGATTTGTGCCTGTAAGATCAGATGTTCGTTTTCAGTTCGAAAAAGCCTAAGTCCTACCAAATTCAATCCAAGAGAGGAAATAATTCCCGAAAGATACAGTAACATTCGTTTGTCTGCGTTCGCAAAAATCGATAAAGTGACAAAAGCTGGTTCCTTTTCAGATATCAAACGAAACCTGGCACCAGAGCCAAACCATTCATGTAACAATACAAAATGTTGGTAAACCCTGCGTGGGGTATTATAGTTCAAATAAGAACTGGGTCGGATTTGCATTCCAAAGTTTACAATTTGTTCTGCCTGTTCGGCGGTGAGACCTTCTTTTTCTACTAGGTAGGTTTCCAAAGTGGTTTCGATTCTTTCTTGGGTATCTGAAACATTGGTTTTGTTTTGTAAGTAAGTGAGAGTTGAGGTGAACAAAAAATGTAAAATTTCTTTTTTCCAATTCGTGAGGACGGATTGCCCAACTGATTTTGTATCAATGATGGTCATTATATATAACAAACGTAATGTGTTTTCATTTGAAAATTGTTTTGCAAATGATGAAATGAGATTTGGGTCATAAATATCACGTTTGGATGATAATTCTGACATGACGATATGTTCTGCGACCAAAAATCGTAAAAGTTCGGTGTCTTCCTCAGACAATCGGAATCGTTCCGCAATGATGAGGGCAAGTTCGGCACCGTATTGGCAATGGTCTCCTTCCTTTACTTTTCCTGCATCGTGGATGAGGATGGCAAGAGCCAAAATTTCGATTTTTTCACATACATTGAATACTTCTTGCACTTGCGGGTCTTCCCACAAATCGGCAATCAATACATCTAACTCTCGTAAGATGAGTAAAGTGTGTTCGTCAACCGTGTACTGGTGGTGGTAACTAAACAGTGGAAAATTGGTGCAAGCTCCAAATTCTGGAATGAGTTTCCCTAACACATTACATTCGTGCATCAGAGTGAGAGTATGACCAATCCGTTTTTTATGGCGAAGCATCCCTAAAAAACAGTCGAGGACTGATTTTTGATTTTTGAAATCATCATCCAAAAAATGGGATGCAAATCGAATTTCGTTTAAATCAATCCGAGATGGTTCTTCTTCATTCTTTTGGGACTCTGCAAAAAATTGGATGATGTCATCATAAAGAGTGTCTGGATTGGAAAGTTCTTTATGGATCCGTTTTTTGTTGAGATTTGTTTTTTCATCCAAGTAGGTTCCAATATAAAAATACACATCCTTTTGTGCCTTGTAGAATTGGCTCATAAATCGTTCTAAGGTTTTGATTTCATTTTTTGGACCGAATCCTAAAAATTCAGCCACCTCAGCTTGTAATCCCAAATCCAATCTGTCATTTTTGCGACCGCTAATGATGTGGAGTGCGGATCTTGCTAAGAGTAAAAAATCGTAAGCGGATAATAAAGTTAAACTATCACCAATCAAATAAAAATCAAAAATCCCACCGTCTGCACTATCGGCGAGGGGATTTGTTTTTTCGATCCAATACATTTGTTGGATGTCGCGTAAGCCCAATGGATCATTTTTGATATTGGGTTCGGATAAAAGAATGGGATTGTAGGAATTGATGATCCTTTCTCTAAGATAAGAAAGTTTCCATTCATTGTATTCTTTGATGGTTTTTTCAGGAATTTTTCCAAGGAAATCAGTTTTGAACTTTTGAAACAGAAGTTCGGAACCAACCAAAAACCGCGCATCGAGCACTGCATGGTAGGTTTCAATTTGGTTTAAGTATAAAAACGATTCTTTGATCGTGCGGCAACTATGTCCCACTTCCTTATCATTGTTATATAAGAAGGTATTGATTTTGGAGATGATTTCGCTTAAAACTTTGTCAGAAAGTTTTCCATCATGAAGGTATAAAAGATCAATATCAGAATAGGGAGCAAGTTCCCGTCTTCCATACCCACCCACTGCAATGAGACAAAGATGGTCTTTGATAGGAATTCCATTGGAAACTTCCAAAAAAACACTACGTAGGGAATCATCCACAAGGTTACTCAACTGACGAGTAAACAACCTTCCCGATGATACCGTTTTGGCTTTTGGAAAGGTCCGTTGCAGTTTTGCCTTGAGTTCTGATTTCATCATGTTAAGCTTACCTTATTGGACAACTTTAACATGAATCCGAAGATTAAAATCACAATTCAGTTTATTTTCAGCCATCTTTTGGCTTATCTGTTTGTTTCCATCCCCTACTTTCAATTGGTGATGAAAGGGTATTATGAAGGTGAGTCTGCAGTCTTCCCTTTGTTTTTAATTACATCGGTAGATGGAGCCGCTTGGTCTAGAGCGATGGCTTGGCTTTTGCCTGCTCTTGTTTTCCAAGCAATCCTTATTGTGAGTTTTATCCATCTCATTTGGGATTGGTTTCGGGAACAAAGTTTCGGCAAACAAATGTTTGTACTCGTTTGGATGCGGACTGTCCTTGGTGGTCTTGCGGCCATATCCCCAGCTGTCGGTAGTGTGGAAGGAATGGTGTTTATGATCTCCGAGATTTCTGTTTCCATCCATTTGTATGTATTATTTGAAATTTTTTTACAGTCACTCGTACAGGCAGGGATTTTCCTTTGGTTTATGAGAAAGCTGTAACGTAGAGCGAATCGTATGTTATATTCTTTCCCAAACATTTTGCTGATTTATAATCAAATCCGTAAGTTCGTCCAAAACAAAACGGAAAATAATTTCCCATTCAAAAAGGAAAGGAAACTCCATCCGATTTGCCATACGAGTCAAAAGGTAGGTTTCCGTTCGTTTGTTTCGATGTATCTATTTTTCATCATACTCGTTTCATTCACAACACAGATGTTAGCCGATGGGTGGGATGCAACCATTTGGAAGGAAAAAACCTACCAAAACAAACGGATCTCCAGTTCTGATCCCACAGAGGGAAATGATGATTTCATCAAAATTCCCAAAAAGAAAACTGTGACCATTGCCGAAATCAAAGGCCGTGGGATCATCAAACACATCTGGATGACATTGGCAAGTAAAGACCCAATGGCACGAAAAAATGCCGTCATTCGAATGACTTGGGACAACCATACATATCCTTCCGTGAACGTTCCGTTAGGTGAATTTTTTGGCCAAGGCTGGGGAGAAGAATACATACTCAATTCTTTGCCACTCGTTGCTGCTCCCAAAAAAGGTAAATCAATGAACTCCTATTTTCCGATGCCATTTGAATCGGGAGCTAAAATTGAAATTGAAAACGAATCGGAAGAAGACATTACCAATTTTTATTTTTATATCGATTATGAAGAATGGAAATCACCTCTCGACTCACCACTCCGTTTTCATGCCGAGTGGAACCGAAGTATCACCAAACCGAACACTTCGAACCAAAGGGAAAATGAATGGTCACTCCTTGGAGAGATGGAAAGAACAAAATTCAAAAAGGAAAATTATTTTACTGTCCTCGAAACAGAAGGAAAAGGTCAGTTCATTGGCCTCAATCTGTATGTCGATTCACCGACACCTCTTTGGTATGGCGAAGGAGATGATTTAATTTTTATCGATGGGAACCAAACAACCGCTACACTAAAAGGAACAGGAACCGAAGATGTGTTTAATACCGCTTGGTCCCCCAAAGAAGTGTTTATGCATCCTTATTTTGGTTATCCGAGAGTATCCGATTCCATCGGTTGGTTGGGTAAAACCCATTTGTATCGATTTTGGGTAGAATCCCCTATTCGTTTTGAAAAAAATTTCCTATTCTTACTCGAACATGGTCATGCAAATTCCTTGACCTTAGATTTGATCTCTGTTGCTTATTGGTATCAGAGTCTGAATCCAAAACCAATGAAGGTTTTGCCGAAAAAAGAGTTCAGGGTGAACCAACCTGAGATTAATTTTCGTCATATCCATAAGTGGCGGGATTCATTCCGAAGTGAAAAAGCAAATGGGGAAATTTGGGGAAATGAATGAGTTTCATACAGAGGCATTGTCAAAGGAAATAGTTTCCCAATCGATTGATTCGATTGTCGTTTTGGATACCAACCAAAAGATTTTATTTAGTAATGTAGCCTTACAAACATTAACTGGTTATACAGAAGAAGAGTTATACGGAAAAACATTTTCCTTTTTGTTCCCACCGAATGAAAAAGGAGAACAATCTTCGATTGAATCCTTTGTTAGCTCGAATGAAGCACATTACATAGCAGGTTTTTTAAAAGAATTAGAACTCATCACAAAACCAAAAGGTACGATTCCTGTGGAAATTCGTGCCTTTACCATCCAAAATGAGAACAAAGAATACTATGCTGCCATCATTCGAGATGTTCGGGAACGTAGGCGACTAGAAGAACAAAAAAATGTTCTCATCAATAGTTTGAAACGTTTGGCCTATATGGACGAACTCACGATGTTACCAAACCGTCGATCCTTTGCCGACACCTTACAAAAAACGATTGCTACCGTCAAACGACGTAACCGTGAATCTGTCCTTGCGGTGATGGACATTGACCATTTCAAAGTGATCAATGATACTTACGGGCATGACATCGGGGATTTGGTCTTAAAAAAAATGGCCAATATCTTTGTGGATTGCCTCCGCGAAGAAGACACCGTCGGAAGGCTTGGTGGCGAGGAATTTGGATGTATCCTACCTGATACCACAACAGAAGGGGCCACCATTGTCCTCGACCGGCTCCGCGAATCTGTGGAAACCCACCGGTTTTTTATTTTTGATAATTATTATTTGAACATCACCTTAAGCATTGGTTACACCAAGGTTCACCCGATCCAAAAGCCCGAAGAAGTTCTCAAATTTGCTGACATTGCCCTCTACCAGGCAAAAAATCACGGAAGGAACCGGATCCAAGTCTACCCTGTCTGAAAAAAATTAGCAGTTTGCCAGAAAGTCTGCTAAATTTCGCCCCTTGGATCAGCATCTTGCTTGACGAAAAAAATGGGAATTCGTAAACTTTAAGCATAGATTAGCACTCTAATCATCAGAGTGCTAAAGGAAGAGCTTGGAGGCTATGGACCTTTCCCCTAGACATCGTTCCATTTTGAAAGCATTGGTTGAGGAGTTTGTTTCAGACAACAAACCTGTCGGCTCCAAAACCCTTTCTGAAAAATACGATATCGGCCTTTCACCAGCTACCATTCGTTCCTGCCTTGCGGAACTAGAGGACATGGGTTTCATTGTGGCCCGACATACCTCTGGGGGCCGTGTGCCAACGGAACGAGGGTATCGGTTGTATGTGGATAGCCTTGTGACTCTATTTGAGCTCACGATGCGTGAGAAACAAAGGATCCAGGAAGAGTATCTTCGGATGCAATTTCGATTGGACCAAGTTCTCATCGCAACCTCCAAGGTATTAGCTTCTCTTTCGCAATCAGCGAGTGTGGTTCTTGGTCCGGAAGGATCTTTGGATACACTCAAACACATTGAACTCATCCATGTCAATGGTGGAGAAGTTCTGATGATCCTTGTGATGCGGTCAGGTACTGTGCTGAATCGAAATATCTTTTTCGATTTTCATATCTCACAGGAGACCTTGTACCAAATTTCAAGGTATTTGAATGATAACGTCAAAGGTTTTGATGTTCATGAAATTCAAAGTAATCTGATCCCTCAGATGATGTTGAAAAAGGAAGGTCCAGAAGGATTCACTTTGTTCGCACCTTCTATTGCAAGGGCTATGGGAACAGATAGTCATTCTGTTGATAACTTGTATATCGATGGATTGAAAAACTTATACGAAAACTTTAAGGATGAAGAGGAGCAATTAGAAAACATCCTGCATCTATTTGATGAAAAACAGTTCCTCAAAGAATTTTTTAGCGATTATGTTCCGATGGATGGTGTATACACGATTATCGGAAAAGACGGCAATGAGAAGTTAGGTGGTGTTACCATCATCACAACCAATTACCGTATGGGTGAAAAGAGGATTGGTTCCATGGGAATCATAGGTCCTCAGAGGATGAATTACAACAAAGCATTACCTTTGATTGAGTTCACTTCAAAGTTAGTTTCAGAAATGATAACGAAATTGAGCAGGTAGTAGGAGGCGAAATGGCAGAAGAAACGAACCAATCCCTAGAAGATCAAAATGTGCAAGTCGAAGAAGGGCAGACCATTTCAGATGAGGCCATTGAACAAGCGGTAGAAGGTGCTGAAAAAGAACTCGATAACGCTAAAAAAGAAATCGAGTCCTTAAAAGATTCCTGGCTAAGAGAACGTGCGGAGTTTCAAAACTACAAACGTAGAACAGCAAACGACTTGTTGAATGCTAGGAAAGAATCCATCAAAAAGTTTGCGGAAGGACTCACAGGTGCTTTGGACAATTTGGAACGTGTATCAAATGTTCCAAACCAAACACCAGAAGTAGTCGCCTTTGTTGAAGGGATCAAGATGGTACAAAAGGAATTTTATTCCGTTTTGGAAAAAGAAGGAATCAAACGTTTGGATCCAAAAGGACAACCGTTTGACCCTATGCTCATGGAAGCAATTGCTTCCGAGGAAAGTGCAGAATTTACGGAAGAGACAGTTGTCGAAACCTACCAAGCTGGTTATTACCATGAAGAAGGTGAAAGCAAACAATCCATTCGTCCTGCACGTGTAAAAGTGGGAAAACCACAAAGTTAATATAAGTAAGAAGGAGAAAGACTATGTCTAAGGAAAAAATCATAGGTATCGATTTAGGAACCACTAACTCATGTGTGGCGGTAATGGAAGGTGGTGATCCAGTTGTCATTCAAAACTCGGAAGGGGCAAGAACCACTCCTTCGATTGTTGCTTTTACTGCAAAGGGTGAAACCATTGTAGGTCAGTTTGCAAAAAACCAGGCAATTACAAATGCTGTGAATACCATTCGTTCTGCGAAACGTTTTATCGGTCGTCGTTTTAACGAAGCCGGTGACGAATCAAAGATGGTATCCTACAAAGTGATCCGTGCTGGAAATGACGGTGTCAAATTCGAAACTGTTTCTGGTGAATTCACTCCACAAGAAATTGCGGCTCGTGTACTTCAAAAAATGAAGAAAACAGCAGAAGATTTTCTTGGCCATGAAGTAAAAAAGGCAGTGGTAACGGTTCCTGCATACTTCAATGACGAACAAAGACAAGCTACAAAAGATGCAGGTCGTATTGCTGGACTTGAAGTAGAACGTATCATTAACGAACCAACTGCCGCAGCTCTTGCGTATGGATTTGATAAGAAAAAAACCAATGCAAAGATCGCCGTATATGACTTAGGTGGTGGAACGTTTGACGTTTCGATCCTAGAGCTTGGCGACGGAGTATTCGAAGTAAAATCCACAAACGGTGACACTCACCTTGGTGGTGATGACTTTGATAACGTGGTCATGCAGTGGATGATCGACGAATTCAAAAAACAAACAGGAATTGATATTTCTGGAGATAAAAACACAGTACAACGATTGAAAGAAGCTGCTGAAAAAGCAAAAATCGAGTTGTCTGGAACGTCTTCCACACAAATCAACCTTCCCTTCATCACAGCAGATGCATCCGGTCCAAAACATTTGGATATGACACTCACCAAAGCAAAGTTTGACGAAATCACAAGATCTCTTGTGGAAAGAACTCGTATTCCTTGCATCAATGCATTAAAAGATGCAGGACTTTCTGCAAGTGAAATCGATGAAGTCATCCTTGTGGGTGGATCCATTCGTATCCCTGCTGTGCAAGCTCTTGTAAAAGAAATTTTTGGTAAAGAACCAAACAAATCTGTAAACCCTGACGAAGTGGTAGCCGTAGGTGCTGCGATCCAAGGGGGAGTTCTTGCAGGTGATGTAACCGATGTATTGTTACTCGATGTAACTCCACTTTCACTTGGGATTGAAACTCTCGGTGGTGTGATGACAAAACTCATCGAAAGAAACACAACCATTCCTACAAGAAAATCACAAGTGTTTTCCACTGCGGCAGACAACCAAACAACTGTTTCCGTTCACGTATTACAAGGGGAACGAGAAATGGCAAGTGCCAATCGAACTCTCGGTCGATTTGACTTAGTGGGAATTCCATCAGCACCAAGAGGTGTTCCTCAAATCGAAGTGACATTTGATATTGATGCGAACGGTATCGTTCACGTGTCTGCAAAAGATTTGGGAACTGGCAAAGAACAAAAGATTCGTATTGAATCATCTTCTGGACTCTCTGAAGAAGAAATCAAAAAGATGGTGAAAGATGCAGAAGCTCACGCTGAAGAAGATAAAAAACTTCGCGAAGCGGCTGACACGAAAAACGAATTGGAAGCCATTGTTTACCAATTGGAAAAAACCATTGGTGAATCTGCTGACAAACTCGACGAATCAGAAAAACAAAGAGCACAGGACGAAATCAAACGCGGCCGTGAAGCCATGGAATCTGGTGACCTCGAACGTATGAAAGCATCTAGAGACTCGATCCAACAAGTTGCAATGCAAATCGGACAAAAAATCTATAGCCAAGCAGGTCCTGAACAAGGAGCTCCTGGTGCAGAAGCTGGTGCCGGTGCAAGCCAAGGTGCAAGTGGAACTGACGCAAATGGCGAGAAGGTAGTCGATGCTGATTACACTGTGGTTGACGAAGACAAAAAATAAATAGAGATAAAGAAGTAAAACAATGAGCGACCGTGGTTACTACGAAGTATTAGGCGTTTCGAAAGGTGCCTCTGATGATGAGATCAAGAGCGCCTATCGTAAGTTAGCCATCAAATATCACCCTGATAAAAATAAGGGTGATAAAGAAGCGGAAGAAAAATTCAAAGAGGCAACAGAAGCCTACGAAGTGTTACGCGATCCGCAAAAACGCCAAGCATATGACCAATTTGGGAAAGCTGGTGTGAATGCAGGTGCAGGAGGAGGGTATGGAGCTGGTGCTTATACCGACTTCTCCGATATCTTTGGAGACTTTGGTGATATCTTCAGTGAATTTTTTGGAGGCGGAGGTGGTGGCGGTAGCCGCGGTGGTGGAAGAAGGTCTGGTCCTCAAAGGGGATCAGATCTCCGTTATAATTTAGAAGTCAGTTTAGAAGACGCTGCTCTTGGAAAAGAGTATAAAATCGAAATCCCAAGACTTGAAACTTGTGTCGATTGTACGGGTTCCGGTGCTTCCAAAGGATCGTCACCAACCGTTTGTCCTGATTGTTCGGGAACAGGCCAAGTGAGAAGGACCCAAGGATTTTTTAGTGTGACGACCACTTGCCCACGTTGTAAAGGAAAAGGAAAAGTCATTTCCAATCCTTGTAAAACTTGTAAAGGTGAAGGCCTAACAGAGAAAAGACGAACCATTCATATCAAAATCCCTGCGGGAGTGGAATCGGGAAGCCGGCTCAAAGTATCTGGTGAAGGGGAATCCGGTCCCAATGGTGGACCAAGTGGTGATTTGTATGTTGTCACTCATATCAAAAAACACCCAGTCTTTGAACGCCAAGGAAACGACCTAATTGTCCAAAAATCGATTTCTTTATCGATGGCTTGCCTTGGTGGAGAGATTGAAGTGCCTTCGATTGATGGAAAAACCATCCAACTCAAAATCCCGGAAGGAACCGAAAGTGGACAGATCTTCCGCTTAAAAGGACATGGGATCCCATACCTTGGTTCCTATGGAAAGGGAGACCAACATGTCATCATCAAAGTCGAAATTCCTAAGAAACTTTCTAAAAAACAGAAGGAATTAATGGAAGAATTTGCCCGTGAGTCTGGCGAAAAGGTCGGCAGCGGGGGAAAATCGAAGTTGTTTTTCCGCTAATCCTTTTAAATATTGAGAGCATCTATGGAGAAAAAAGTCCGACTCGGAGTCATTGGTACAGGCCATATGGGCCAGTACCACGTAAACGTTGCCAAACAATTAACTGATGCTGAACTCATCGGGATATTTGATGCCAGTGCAGAACGTGCCACCCAAATTGCTGAGAAACATAAAACAAAAGCATTTGGTACGATTGAAGATTTATTAAAGGAAACTGATGCAATCATCATTGCGGCACCTACTTTTTTACATCACAAGATCGCCAAACAGGCGCTCACTGAAAAGAAACATGTTTTGGTAGAAAAACCAATCTCTCAAACGGTGGAAGAAGCCAAAGAACTTGTAAACTTGGCAAAACAAAACAACTTGATATTACAAGTGGGCCATGTGGAACGATTCAATGGTGCTGTTTTGGAACTCGGTAAAATTGCCGAACATCCAATTCTCATCGAATCCAGAAGAATTGCTCCTTATAATAGTCGTATCACTGATGTTGGTGTTGTTCTCGATATGATGATTCATGATATCGACATCGTACTCAACTTAGTGAAGTCTGAAGTGACAGAAGTAAAGGCAGTTGGATCTTCCATTGTGTCCAATCATGAAGATGTAGCGACTGTTGTTCTGAAATTTGCAAATGGATGTGTTGCTTCTTTAAATGCTTCACGCTCCTCCCAAGCAAAAATACGAACACTCAATATTTCACAAAAAGATTCTTACGTATTTTTAGATTTCACCAACCAAGAGATTGAATTGCATAGACAAGCAAGTTCAACAACTCAATTGGGAAGTGGAGAAATCAAATACAGGCAAGAATCCATTGTGGAAAAAATCTTTGTTCACAAAGACAACCCTCTCAAACAAGAACATGAACACTTTGTAAAATGTATCAAAGGCGAATCTGAACCAATGGTGAAAGGTGACTCTGATATCAAAACATTAGAAGTGGCATATAAAATTTTAGAAGAAATACACGGCAAAAAATAATGACAGAAAATCCTGATTCAACTCGTGGGAAGTTACTGATTTCCAATTCTAGTGTGATTCAGGATTTTTTTCATAAATCCGTTGTCCTTATGGTTGATCATGATGATGACGGAGCTTTTGGTTTGGTACTCAATAAACCAACTGACCAGACCATGGAATCCTTGATTAAAAATTTACCTGATACTGTACATTCCAACAAACCAGTGTATGCTGGCGGACCTGTTGACAATCTGTTTGTTTCCATTTTACATAATGGAAAACAAACAGCTGATCCAGGTGTGGAAGTGGTACCAGGAATTTATATGGCGCGAAGTTTTGATACTATGTTAGAAGTATTATCTTCAGATCAAATCCAATTTCGAGTCTTACAAGGGTATGCAGGTTGGTCTTCCGGACAGTTAGAAAGTGAATTTGATCGCCTGTCTTGGGTAGTTTCTGATTTGGTAGATGATTCCATTGTATTTAAAGAAGATGAATCAGAAGTAATTTGGAAAGAAGCTCTACGGAGTAAAGGTGGAATTTACAAATACTTTGTAGACCATACAAAGGATCCATCTCTCAATTAACATAAATTAACTGACATCCGTATGAAACTTGCTTCTAAAAAAATTGTATTAACCAATGGTTCTTCTCCCTTAGGAAAGGAACTATTGTCGTTATTGCTTGGTGAAGGAGCCTTGGTGGTTGTTGGTGACATCAATCCAGAAGTAATTCCAAACCATGTGAATCTTCAAAAATACAAAATTGATCCATGTAAACCAGATCAAATCGAACGATTGATTGAATCAGCAATTGAAACTCTCGATAAAATTGACATCTTCATTATCAATTCCGAACAATTTTCTTATGCTGAGGATGAAAAGGAAAATTGGGCAGGGCTCAAATATTTGTTCCAAACAAACTCCCTTGGCCCCATTTTTGCGATTCAAAGATTAACCAATTTGATTTCAGTTGGGCTTCACATCATCCTTGTTAGTTCAGAAGTTTCTTTTTATCCAACACCAGGGTATGGATTGTATGGTGCATCCAAACATGCTTTTGATTATTTTTGGGATTCTTACCGTAAACAAGTGGGGAAAAATTTTCATTTCTCGCGAGTGGTGGCCAAAACTCCCGGAAACTCGAATCCCTCTCAACTAGCAAAGAAGGTATTTCGATCCATTTTACGGCCCAAACACTCTCGGTATGAATCATGGAACCAGTGGTTTCAGAAAAAAAGTTTTGAAATATTCCCATTTTTTCTCTTTTTTCGATCTCTCTTGTACGAATTCCTCCTAAAAGTAGAGAAAAAGAAAAAAAATCTCCCCCTCCCTCACAACCAATCTAACGAAACATAATCATTCTGTGTAGTAATCATACAACACTCACTTGAGTTATTTATGATTGCTTAGTAATTCAGCATGATTGTTCCCAATACTTCCTGACTTATGTCGGATCATGTGTAGAGTCCTGGTTTCCCGACATTTTTTCCATTTGGTACAAATATTGCTACTTAAGTTAGCAGAGGCCAACCCATGTTTATCGCAGACTATAGCGCAAAAAATATTTATGATGAGATGTTTTCAAATGAAGGATTTCCACGTAAAAGTTATGATTTTGTGAAAACAAAAATGGAAAGTTTAGGTGGAATTGAATTACTCAAACGTAGTAGTTCCGCCGAACGTGCATTAATGTCACTTGGAATCACCTTTACATTGTATGGTGATGGTGGCGAACAAGAAAGGATCATGCCCTTCGATGTCATTCCAAGGATTGTTCCAAGTGAAGAGTGGATTAATATTGAAAAAGGTTTAAAACAAAGGATCCTTGCCCTCAATTTATTTTTAAATGATATTTATAGTGAAAGAAAGATCTTAAAGGATAAAATCATTCCATCCGAAATCATTGATTCGAGTACAGGATATTTAAAACAATGTATGGGTCTGAAACCTCCAAAAGACATTTGGATCCATATCACAGGTACCGATTTGGTGCGTGATGGAGCAGGTGCCTTTCATGTTCTGGAAGATAACCTTCGTTGCCCATCTGGTGTGTCTTATGTTTTAGAAAATCGCGAAGTGATGAAACGTACTTTTCCAGAACTTTTTGAAAAATTAAATATAAGACAGGTATATGATTATCCATACCATCTAAGATCAATGTTAGAGAATCTAACAGATGTCAGTGATCCAGTCATAGCTGTTTGGACTCCTGGTGTTTATAACTCGGCCTATTATGAACACAGCTTTTTAGCGCAAAAAATGGGAGTGTATCTCGTCGAAGGTACAGACCTGGTAGTTGAAAACCATAAAGTATATATGAAAACAACAAAAGGTTTGCGTAAAGTAGATGTCGTATATCGAAGGATCGATGATACGTTTATGGATCCAACTAGTTTTAGAGAAGATTCGCTTCTTGGAGTCAAAGGAATTTTTGAAGCATATAAAAGAGGAAATGTTGCTCTTGCCAATGCACCTGGAACAGGCGTAGCTGATGACAAAGTAATCTATTCGTATGTTCCAAAAATCATCAAATATTACTTAGGTGAAGATCCTATCATTCCTAACGTTCCGACTTACCTTTGTTCCGAAGGCCCTGATTTAAAATTTGTTTTGGAAAATATTCATAACCTAGTTGTGAAAGCAGCCAATGGTGCTGGTGGATATGGAATGATCATTGGACCAAAATCGACAAAACAAGAACAAGAAGATTTTAAAGAACTCATCAAAGCTGATCCAAGAAACTACATTGCGCAGCCTGTTTTAAATTTATCCACAGTTCCTACTTTGATCTCCGATAAAATCGAATCCAGGCATGTGGATTTACGTCCGTTCATTTTATACGGTAAGGACATTTATGTCATGCCCGGTGGACTCACTCGTGTGGCTTTACGAAAAGGATCTTTGGTTGTGAATTCATCCCAGGGAGGCGGTTCAAAAGACACCTGGGTTTTAGGATAAGGCGCTTTTATGTTAAGTAGAGTAGCCGAATCTGTTTTTTGGATGAATCGTTACATCGAACGAGCGGAGAACTACTCCCGCTTCATCGATGTCAATCATCAGTTATCTTTGGATTTGAATGAAGAAGTTCCCAATCAATGGTTACCGTTGGTGCATACCACTGGTGATTATGAATTATTTGAGAAAAGGTATTCAAATCCAACTCCAGTGAACGTGATTCGATTCATGACATTTGATGAAGAGAATCCAAATTCCATTTTTCAGTGTTTGTCGAAGGCACGTGAAAATGCCCGCACGATCAGGGAAAACATCTCTACTTCGATGTGGGAAGTGTTAAATGAGTTTTATTTATATGTGAAAAACTATCGTAAACTGTATTTGGAATCAACGGAAGCACATGGAGATACATTATCCATGGACCTTTCAGATTTTTTAAGTACAGTTCGGAAGAGTTGCCAAAGTTTTTATGGCTGTTCCGATGCGACCATTTCCCATGATGAAGTTTGGAATTTTGCGTTGCTCGGTAGATTTTTGGAACGAGCAGATAAAACCACTCGAATCTTAGACATGAAGTATTTTATCCTTCTTCCTTCTGTTCATGACATTGGTTCTACTTTAGATTTATTACAATGGTTATCGCTTTTAAAGTCTGCCAGTGCACATGAGATGTATAACCGAAAGTACAAAAAAATTGATCCAACCGATATTGCCGAATTTTTGATTCTTAATGATACATTCCCGAGGTCGATTATCTTTTGTATCCAAGAAATGCAGGAAGCATTGGAAAAAATTTCAGGATTAAAAGAAGGACTTCCAAGGAACTCTGCACAGGATGCAACAACTGTATATTTAAATCGATTACGTTCGGAAAATATCAAATCAATTTTTGATAAAGGATTACACGAGTATTTAGATGATATTCAGATCGAATTAAATCAAATCGGTTCTAAAATTGTAGAGCGATTTTTCACCAACTAATTATGAGTATACGAGTCGCTTTAACACATATCACTACATACCAATACGACAAATCAATTTCACTTTCGCCACATGTGATTCGGTTACGTCCAGCCCCACATACAAAAAATCACATTGTATCCTATTCTTTAAACATCCTTCCAGAACAAAAATTTCTCAATTGGCAACAAGACCCATTTGGAAACTATTTAGCTCGTTTGGTGTTTCCTGAAAAAACCAACATTTTACAAGTGGCAGTGGATTTGGTAACAGATCTAAAAGTGATCAATCCTTTCGATTTTTTTGTTGAGGAATATGCTGAAAATTATCCTTTCCAATATGATAAAATTCTTAAAAAAGAACTCGCTCCTTATCTCAAACCAAAGAAACCAGGAAAACTTTTAGCTTCTTATTTAAAAACAATCAATGGTGAAAAGAAACGAATCGTAGAATTTCTAGTTGCCTTAAATGCAAAGATATACACTGACATTGGTTATGTGATACGGATGGAACCTGGGGTCCAACCAACAGAAGTGACTCTAACCAAACGGATGGGTTCGTGTCGTGATTCCGCTTACTTACTTGTTCAAATTTTACGTCATTTGGGACTCGCTTCTCGTTTTGTATCTGGTTATTTGATCCAATTAAAAGCGGATATAAAATCATTAGATGGTCCTTCTGGAACGGAAGTTGATTTCACGGATTTACATGCTTGGGCGGAGGTGTATTTACCTGGAGCGGGTTGGGTTGGTCTTGATCCAACATCAGGACTATTCACTGGGGAAGGTCATATTCCACTGGCAGCAACACCCGAGCCAGAATCAGCAGGTCCGATCCATGGATTTGCTGAAAAAGCAAAAATGGAATTTTCTTTTTCCATGCATGTGGAAAGAGTCTTGGAAACAACCAGAGTCACCTCACCGTATTTAGAAGAAGATTGGAATCGTATCATTCGATTAGGCGATACAATCAATAAACGAATCAAAAAAAATGACATCCGTTTGACGATCGGTGGTGAACCAACATTTGTTTCGATTGAAAATAGAGAAGCGCCAGAATGGAATTATGATGCGCTTGGATTTGAAAAGTATTCCAAATCAGAACAACTCATCAAAAGATTGGGAAAACATTTTGCCATTGGAGGATTACTCCAATACGGGCAAGGAAAATGGTATCCTGGAGAACCACTCCCTCGATGGGCTTTGATTTCTTATTGGCGCAAAGATAAAGAACCTTTATGGTCAAACCCACATTTATTAGCAGATGATCGGTATACAGGATCAGCTAATACCGATGATGCGAGAAAATTTATTTCTAGCTTAATCAAGTATTTAAAAGTTCCATCCACTTCCGTCTTACCTGCCTACGAAGATAATTTATACTATCTATGGCAAGAATCAAATTTACCAGAAGAAATGGAAACGTTGTTAGAAGAATCAAATTCCTACGATGCAATGGAACGAAGAAGGATTGTGAAGGTACTAGACCAAGGGATCCATAAAGAGGTCGGTTATGTGCTTCCATTGGACTTTGATCCATTACAAAAATTTTGGACTTCAAACGAATGGAAATTCCGCAGAGGGAAAATGTATTTGATCCCAGGTGATTCACCCATTGGATTACGTTTGCCCTTACAATCATTAAGTGGAAAATCTCAATTCACTTCTCCAGAAGATCCTTTTTCACCAAAACCACCACTTCCGAAAGTAAAAGAATTAAGCCAGTATCCATTACCAATGGCAAGTGTCAGTGATGATACAGGTGTTGAGATCTCTCGCAAAGCTCTTTGTGTAGAACCAAGAAATGGAAATCTAAGAGTATTTTTACCACCGATCGAATCTTTGGAAGGTTGGTTGTATCTTATTTATGCTATTGAACAAACAGCATTGGAAACAGATTTACCAATTGTGATCGAAGGGTATGAAGCACCGAGTGATCCAAGGTTAAATCGATTTAAAATTACACCAGATCCAGGTGTCATTGAAGTCAATTTCCATCCATCGAGTCAATTTGAAGAAATTGTTGAAAAAACAAAAATTCTATATGAAGAAGCACACCAACTCAAATTAACAGCGGAAAAGTTTTTGATTGATGGAAGGCATTCTGGAACTGGTGGTGGTAATCACATTACGTTAGGTGGAGAAAAGGTTAGTGACAGTCCTTTTCTTAGAAAACCATCATTACTTCGCAGTTTGGTTTCCTATTGGCAAAATCATCCAGGTCTCTCCTATTTATTTTCAGGGATGTTCATTGGACCAACTTCTCAATCACCCAGGATTGATGAAGCGAGAAATGATTCTTTACACGAATTAAAAATTGCATTCCAACAAATTGATTCAAGCCGAAATACACCTCCTTGGTTACTTGATCGATTGTTAAGAAATATTTTAATCGATGTTACTGGTAACACTCACAGAACTGAAATTTCAATTGATAAATTATTTGATCCTGGTTCTCCGACAGGTCGTCTCGGTTTGATCGAAATGCGAGCCTTTGAGATGCCACCCCATTATCAAATGAGTGTGATCCAACAAGCGTTTATGATGGCGATCATTTGTAAGTTTTGGGAAGAACCATACTTTGGAAATCCCATCAATTGGAATACAGAGCTTCATGACCGTTTTATGTTGCCATATTTTGTATATCGTGATTTTAAAGAAGTAATCATGGACTTACAAAATCAGGGGTTTTCGTTTTTATCGAAAGATTTTGATCCATTTTTTGAGTTTCGTTTTCCACAATATGGGATTTGTTATTTGGATGGCATGGAGATTGAATTGAGGATGGCACTGGAACCATGGAACGTGTTAGGTGAAGAAAATACTTCTCAAGGTACATCGAGGGGAGTGGATTCTGCAACGGAAAGGGTCCAAGTAAAAGTGAAAGGATTTCATCCTGATCGATATAAACTGAGTTGTAATGGTTATGAAGTTCCTTTACAGGCTACATCGATACAAAACGAATTTGTTGCTGGTGTTCGATTTAAAGCTTGGTCTCCAGTTTTCACTTTGCATCCACAACTACCTGCACAACAATCATTAGTTTTTGATGTATATGATACTTGGAACCATCGCTCGCTTGGAGGTTGTACTTATCATGTTTCCCATCCAGGAGGACTTTCTTACGAAACCATTCCTATCAATGGATATGAGGCAGAATCTCGAAGGATCTCTCGTTTTTGGACACATGGTCACAAAATAGGAAAGAGTTTACCTCCGATACGATTGGAAAATAAAGCCTTTCCTTGTACATTGGATTTAAGAATGGTTACTTCTAAGTAAATGATGACGAAAGACCCTTATCATCTCATTGATAATTATAAAACCATCCCTGGTGTTTACGATGAGTTGTATGATTTTGACGGTCAGATACGAAACAAATATAAGTTTTTAGTAAAATCTTTCCAAGAACTTGGGCCTGCAGAGTTAATCAACCGCAGACGAGATACAGATCGTATCTTACGAGAAAATGGAGTGACTTATAATCTTTACCAATCGGAACAACGGGAAGCAAAAGAAAGACCTTGGGAGTTGGACTTATTTCCTCTTGTCATGGAAAGTGAGGAATGGAGAATTTTAGAGAGAGGTCTAAACCAAAGAGCTGATCTTTTAGACGCATTGATACGAGATGTTTATTCAAAAAGAAGATTGTTGTATGAGAAAAAAATACCAGCAGAAATTTTATTCAATGAAACATCGTTTTTACGTGCTTGTGACGGGATGTATGAATCGAATCAATTTTTAGCAAAAAATCCAGCGTTAATGTTTTTTGTTTGTGATTTGATCCGTGCATCTGATGGAAATTTTTATGTTTTGAACGATCGTGTACAAGCTCCTTCTGGATCAGGTTATTCCTTAGAAAATAGAATTGTTTTATCAAGAATATTTCCAAGTATGTATCGTGATGCCATGGTGCATCGCGTTGCCGTATATTTTCGATCGCTACGAAAATCACTAACACAATTATCTGGTGTTAGTGGAAGAGAACCTTTAATCGTTTTATTAACTCCAGGTCCTTCGAATGAAACATATTTTGAACATGCTTATTTAGCAGGATATTTAGGTTATACTCTAGTGCAAGGGGAAGACTTAACTGTACGAAAAAACAAAGTATATATGAAGACTGTTGAAGGATTGCAACAAGTTGATTTAATTTTACGAAGAGTAGATGATGATTTTATGGATCCTCTTGAATTAAAAGGAGATTCATTACTAGGAATTCCTGGATTATTAGAGTCAGTTCGGTCAGGCAATGTAAAAATTGCAAATCCAATTGGAACAGGTTTTTTAGAGAATCGCGCACTTTTACCTTTTTATTCAGAGTTGTGTAGGTTTTATTTGGGAGAAGATTTAATTCTTCCGATGGCTCCTACTTACTGGTTAGGTAACAATCAACAATTTCAATTGGTTTTACAAAATCCAGAAAAATATGTTTTTAAAACCGTTTCCCGTACAGATGAAGAATTGCCTGTTACATTTGTTGAATTGAGTGGCCAGAGAAAGGATGTATTTTTAGAAAAATTAAGACAAGCTCCAAAACGATTCATTGCACAAGAAATGATCCAATCTGCCACAGTACCGGTATTAGGTGAAAATGGATTTCGTCCTGGCAGAGCAATTATGCGTACCTTTGTATCATCTTCTGGTTCTGGTTACCAAACCATGGCGGGAGGGCTTGTCAGAGTGTCGCCGAGTCTCGATGATTTTTTTATCACAAGCCAACGTGGTGCTTGGAGTAAAGATTTATGGGTATTATCGACAGAAACTCAAAAAGAAGAATCATTACTTGTTCCTAAATCAGATCAAATTTTGATTTCTCGCAAAAGTTCTGGTGTACCAAGCAGAGTTGCTGATAATTTATTTTGGTTGGCTCGTTACTTAGAAAGATCCGAAAACCAAACTCGAGTGATTCGAGAAGCAGTTTTTAAAATTCTACAAGTCGAAGATGGTTACGAAAAGGAATCATTAGAAAATATATTAAAACTTGTTACACATGTAACAAATAGTTATCCAGGATTTTTAGGAGATGATTCCGGGGAACTTTTCGCAAATCCATTTCCTGAATTGCAACGTTTGACCGTCGATAGGAATATTGTAGGAAGTTTAGGGTTTCATTTAAGAAGTTTGGTTTTGGCTTCAAAATCGGTAAGAGATCGACTTTCCGATGATATGAAGAAAATTCTTCTTCATTTAGAAGATCAATCAAGTTATGGAATCGAATCTTATGATCAAATAATAGATTTTCTTCAAAAGATCATTGTGAATCTATCATCACTCACAGGACTTTCATTCGAGAACATGAGTCGGGAGTCTGGATGGTATTTTTTAAATCTTGGAAGAAGAATTGAAAGATCAATCAATATGATACTCATGTTACAAGGAATGATTCAGTGGAAAAGTTTCGAAGACAAATCCTCATTCGAAACATTTTTGAGAATTAGCGATATCCGTTTAACATATAACCGTCGTTACTCTGGTAAAATTGATCAAGAATCTGTTTTGGATATTCTTTTGTTTGATACATCAAATCCAAGATCCTTGGCATATCAATTAGAACAGATTAATGCAGATTTACAGTTTTTGCCAGGCAAAGATAAAAAAACAGTTTATTCAGAAGATAGAGCTGCTTTACAGTTGTATACTCATTTTAAGATGAAAGACATCTCAATTTTCTTCGAATCAGAATCGCCGTTAACTGCCGTATCAATTTGGTTAGAAGAGTTACATGGATATTTGAGATTATTATCAGAATCACTATCTTCTCGTTACTTCAATTATACGGAAGAGCAAACAAGAATTGGTGATACAAATGGCTGATTTCAAAGTTATCCATAAAACAAAGTATAGTTATGATGATTTTGTAGCGTATTGTCATAATATGGCCCACATGTATCCATTAACAACCACTCATCAGGATTGTTATAGGACTCATGTAACCGTTAATCCTAAACCTGTAGTTTCTTCGTTTCGAAGAGACTATTTTGGAAACCAGGTGTTTCTCTTTTCTGTAGAAGACCCTCATCGATTTTTAGAAGTAGTTGTTGAATCAACGGTTAGAACCCATCAAAGTTTTGATTTTGACTTATCAAAATCAACTCCATGGGATTTTATTTATAATATGATACATGAATCAACCTTAGATTCTGATCTACAAGCAATTGAATTCATTCAACCATCTCCGTATATATCTTCTAAATTAAACTATTTCGATTTCGCAAATAACATATTTACATATAATAAACCGGTGTTTGTTGGTGCAATGGAGTTAACTAGATATATTTTTGAGAATTTTCAGTATGACCCCAAGGCAACCAATATTAATACACCACTAGAACAAGTGTTGTTTCAAAAAAAGGGTGTTTGCCAAGATTTTTCTCATTTGATGATTGCCGCATTACGTTCGTTAAATATTCCTTGTCGTTATGTAAGTGGATATTTAGAAACCTTTCCCCCTCCTGGAACTCCAAAGTTACAAGGAAGTGATGCAACACATGCTTGGGTGTCAGTTTATTGTCCAACCTTAGGTTGGTTGGATTTTGATCCGACCAATGGAAAATTAATTTCGGAAGAATATATCATAACGGCAATTGGTCGGGATTATTCTGATGTTTCGCCACTAAAAGGAATTTTGTTTGGTGGAGGAAAACACAAATTGAAGGTTGAGGTTGATGTCATACGAGAGCAAATATGAACTTTTATGAATAATAAATTTTTCTTTTAGGTATAGATTTGTTTTTGGAATGGGGATGTGATAGAGAGGACGTATTGGGTGGCGGGTCTAGTTCCCCACCCTAAACAGGGCGGGGATACCAATTTCCGCAATTGTATTCCGCAAAATTCCTTTCATCGATTTTCCTAAATCAAAAGATAGTAATTATGATAATTGAAGTAATTGTTCGTTTTTCAATAAAACATAAAATCGCCGTTTTAGTTTCATCTTTCATTATTTGTCTGATTGGATTCGTTAATGCTGTAAAATTGCCAATTGATGCAGTTCCTGACGTTACCAATGTTCAGGTAACGGCCGTTACTTCCTCTCCTGCTTTAACTCCTTTTGAAGTTGAGCAATTTATCACTTATCCGATCGAACTAGAGTTAAATGGAATTCCGGGCGCAACTGAAATTAGGTCAATTTCTCGTGCCGGAGTGAGTTCGGTTTCTGTCATATTTGAAGATGGTGTTGATATCTGGTTTGCAAGACAGCTCGTCAATGAACGTTTAAAAATAGTTGATACAAAAATTCCTCCTGAATATGGACGTCCCGAATTAGCTCCCGTTGCTACAGCATTAGGTGATATATATGAATTTGTTTTATTATCTAATAAGCATGATGAAACAGAATTAAGAAGTTATGTTGATTGGGAATTATCGAAAAAAATCAAAAGTGTTCCCGGAGTTATTGAAGTTAATACGTTAGGTGGCTCTTTAAAGCAATATCATATTCTAATCGATCCAAGAAGGTTACAAGTTCATAAACTCACCATTTCGGAAATTATAGAAAATTTAAAGTCTGCAAACTTTAATACAGGTGGCGGATACGTTCAGAAAGACTATGAACAGCTGGTGATCCGGGGTGAGGGTCAATTTGAAGGTATTGAAGAGATCAAAAGAGTCGCTGTTAGAACGTCGAAAGATGGTATTCCACTTTTATTGGGTCAAATAGCAGATGTTAAAGAAGGGTCCGCATTACGATTTGGAATTGCTACTAAAGATAGTAAGGAAGTTGTGGCTGCTACGGTTATTATGCTCCTTGGTCAAAACTCCCGAGATGTCGTAGTAGACGTTAAAAATAAAATTGAAGATATTAGCAAAACTTTGCCAGAGGGAATGAAGATTGAATCATTTTATGATAGATCTGAATTTATCAACCGAGCTCTCAAAACGGTATTCATAAACCTTTCAGAAGGAGCAATATTGGTATTCCTTGCTTTGATATTTACGCTCGGAACTGCAAAAGGTGGTGCACTAGTCGCATTAGCAATCCCTGTTTCGATGTTAGTTGCTGTTATCTTTATGAGGTATTTTGGTGTAGTAGGGAATTTAATGTCTTTAGGAGCATTGGATTTCGGATTGCTAGTCGATGGTTCAATTGTAATGTTAGAATCGGTGTTAGCTGGATTTTATATTGGACGGAAAAATTTCAATCGCCCAATGAGTTTAGAAGAAATCCAAGAAAAAACGGAAGAGATTATTTTAAGTAGATGTCAGAAAGTTGCAAAGGCGGCTGTTTTTTCTGTCGCCATCATTATGTTAGTGTATCTTCCATTAATGGTTCTAGAAGGAGTTGAGGGCAGAATGTTCCGACCCATGGCTATTACAGTAGCATTAGCTTTGGCTAGTGCACTGATATTTTCAATAACAGTTTTTCCAGCAAGTTTAGCTTTATTTTATAAAAAGCCATTTATTCATAAAGCACATGCTTGGGATAAAATAGAAGAGTATTATACTAAACTATTAAATTGGGGTTGGACTCGAAAAAAAAATATTCTAATCTTTTCTCTAAGTTTAGTTATTCTATCCTTCTTTCTCGGTTCATATCTTGGATCTGAATTTTTGCCTAGAATTGATGAAGGTGAGATTGAAATTGATGCTAAAAGATTACCTTCAACTGCAATTGATTATTCAAAAAATCTAAATCGAGAAATTGAAAGAGTACTCAAGCCATATCCTGAAATAGCAAGCGTTGTATCCAGAGTTGGTCGAGGCGAATCAGCCGCAGAGCCACTTGGAACTGAAGAAACTTCAGTAATGGTAAAACTGACGAATAAATCCAATTGGAAAAATGCATCCAATCGAGAAGAATTGATGGATGTCCTTAAAAAAAAGTTAACAGAATCGATACCATCAACATATTTCAGCATGTCGCAACCAATTGAAAATCGTGTTAATGCATTATTAACAGGTTCAAAAGCTGATGTTGTTCTGAAAATTTATGGAGATGATTTAAAACTTTTGAAACTGCAAGCTGATCAATTGGCAAATATCCTTAGTAAAATCCAAGGGACTGGTGACCTTCGCGTTCAAAGAGTATTAGGTCTACCGATGCTTCAGGTGAATACAAATTATGATAAAATGGCACGTTACGGAGTTTCAGCCTCTGAAATACTCCGGACTGTTGAGATGATGCGAATTGGTACTACTGCTGGAAAAATATTTGAAGGAGCTAGACGTTATGATCTTGTATTGCGCCTCGATTTAGAAGCTAGAGATATTGAATCTGTAAAAAATATTCCAATTATGTCTTCGTCAGGAGTAACAATTCCATTAGCTCAGGTAGCAGATATAGAAGTATTAGATTCTGCATCGGCAATCTATAGAGAAGGATTGAAACGTAGAATATTTGTTGAAGTGAATATTCGAGGAAGAGATTTGGTTGGATTTATTAATGAGGCCAAAGAAAAGACTAAATCAATTACAGACTCCCTACCAAATGGTTACGAAATGGAATGGGGAGGTCAGTTTGATAATTTCGTCCGTGCACGAGATCGACTTGTATTAGTTGTTCCTGTAGCACTTGCTATAATATTTATCATGCTCGTAATTGCATTTAGTAGCAGTTATTATGCACTGGGCGTATTCTCAGTCGTTCCTTTAGCAACTGCAGGTGGTATTTTAGGTTTATTACTTCGTGGATTACCGTTTAGCATTCCTGCTGCCGTAGGATTCATCGCTGTCAGTGGAATTGCAGTTTTGAATGGAGTTGTTTATGCTTCTACACTGAAGGATGAAATTAACGAAGGTGTTCCATTGAATAAAGCTGTAATTTCTGCAGGAATCCTTTCCTTAAGACCAGTATTAACAACTGAGTTTATCGCTGCCATCGGATTTTTGCCAATGGCATTGTCAAACATGGCTGGAGCGGAAGTACAAAGACCACTCGCCACAGTAGTAATTGCAGGTGTACTAGTAGCAACCGCATTATCGAGGTTAGTTTTACCAATGGTTATGGAATTCTTATTGAATCTCGATAATAAAAGTAAAATTAAGAAAGAGATAAAAAAACAATATAAGAATTCTGAAATGGTTCAAGTATACTTCGAAGATGGGCAAGAAATTGATTCTGAAATGACGGTAAGAAGAAAAAAAGGAAAAAAATCAAAATAGTAAGCAGTCAATACAGGATATGATGTAATTCGAGAGCAAATATGAACTTTTGTGAAGAATAAATTTTTCTTTTAGGTATAGATTTGTTTTTGGAATGGGGATGTGATAGAGAGGACGTATTGGGTGGCGGGTCTAGTTCCCCACCCTAATCAGGGCGGGGATACCAATTTCCGCAACTCACCCCACCCCTAAAACCTTTCCCCCCATTCCTCTTCCTTAAATCCAACCAAATACCAACCATCACCTACGACAAATGGTCGCTTGACCAAGTTTCCATTCTCCGACAAGGATTTATAAATTTGGTCTTCACTGAGTTTGGCCAATTTTTCCTTCCAATTTCCTTCCCTATAATCCTTTCCCGAAGTATTCAAAAGTTTTTTGATATCACCTAAGTATTGTTTTGCTTTCTTAAGTTCGGATACAGATGGGGGTGTTTCCCGAATAGGTATTTGTTCAAATTGAATTTTTTTTGAATTTAAGTATTTGAGCGCATTTCTGCATGTGCTACAGCCGGAATATTCGTAAACTTTCAGTTTGGATCGACTCATAAGACAGATTTTCTTACTTACTATTTTTGCGGAAACTTTTTATTGGAACTATGTTGGTCCAAAAGAATATCCCATTGGCTCCGTTGACTACATTTCGATTAGGTGGCCAAGCTAAGTATTTTATATCGATCAAAACAACAGAAGATCTAAAAGATGCACTTACCTTCTGCCAAAAGAATCAACTTCCTTATGTCATTTTAGGTGGTGGTTCAAATACTATTTTTCGAGATCATGGATTTTATGGTGCCATTTTTTTAATCCAAATTCCCGGGATCAGATGTTTGGATGCAAACGA
Organism: Leptospira biflexa serovar Patoc strain 'Patoc 1 (Paris)'; assembly: GCF_000017685.1. Taxonomy (NCBI): domain Bacteria; kingdom Pseudomonadati; phylum Spirochaetota; class Leptospiria; order Leptospirales; family Leptospiraceae; genus Leptospira; species Leptospira biflexa. Next base: position 3,481,105 of record NC_010602.1, on the reverse strand, counting down.
ATCAGAAGTTCTGTATGAAGTAGGTGCAGGTGTTGTTTGGGATCAATTTGTAGAATATGTCGTTAAACAAGGATTAAGTGGTGTTGAGTGTCTGTCAGGTATTCCAGGATCTGTAGGCGCCTCACCAATCCAAAACATTGGTGCCTATGGCCAAGAAGTTAAAGATTCAATTATAAGTGTTCAATGTATCGATGAAAATGGAAATCCGAAGACTATTTCTAATGAAGAATCTAAGTTTACTTACCGAAATAGTGAATTCAAATCTGGAAAGTTTCGAAATTACATCATTACATCGGTCAGATTTAAACTATCGAAAGAATTGGAGCCTTGTGTAATTTACCCGGAAGTCAAAAAACAATGGGAATTATTCCTTTCAGAGAGTAAAGAAAATCAATATGAGGCCGAAGATCGATTTTTAAAACTCGAATCCCTGCGAAACTTGATAATCAATTTACGAAAGAAAAAATCAATGGTTGTCGATGAATCTGATCCTAATACCCGATCGGCGGGATCTTTTTTTACAAACCCTATTATTTCAATATCTGATGCGGAAAAATTTTTAATCCAGGCAAAAAAATTAGGGCATTCGGATCCACCGATGTTCGATGACCATACTGGTGCGAAAAAACTTTCGGCAGCTTGGCTCATAGAACACTCCGGTATCAAAAAAGGGGACGTGTTTCCGGGTGGAGTCGGTATCTCGACCAACCACTGTTTGGGTCTAATCAATATAAATGGGACAACTTCTGCATTATTGGAAATGGCAGAATCGATCCAAAATCGAGTCTTTGATACTTTTTCAATCCGTTTGGAGATGGAACCAGTACTCAGACCCTAAAAAAGATTTGGTAATTGTCGATAGTTGCAGAAGGATGGGGAAGGAATGAACTCAAAAGTTAAAAAATACCTAGTACTTTCAGGATTAGGTGCCGCATTACTCTTCGTATTGGCGCTCATCAGTTTTTTTGTCGTAGATGAAATCAAAGGTGGTGCCGTCGGCGATGGTCAAAATAAATACGAACTCATCATTGATTCAGGTGAACCATCATCGAGTGTGGTACGTGAGTTAGCTGCTTCTGGTATGATCAAATCAAGCGTTTATTTTAATTATCTCATCAAATTCACTCGAGCAGGAAATAAAATCAAACAAGGAGTTTATGACATCAATGATGGAATGAGCTCACGAAAAATCCTTGATGTCATCATCTCAGGAAAAGTAAAACTCGTAACGTTTACAATTCCCGAAGGTTATAACAATCGCCAAATCGGCGATCTTTTGGTCACAAAAAAACTTTCTCCATCCAGAGAGGAATTTCTAAAAGTGACACAAAGCCCAGCATTACTCACAAAATACAACATCCCTGCAAAAACGTTAGAGGGATATTTGTTCCCTGAAACATATTCAGTTCCATTGAACTACCCACTCGAACGCATTACAGAAATGATGATCAAACGGTTTTATAAAAAACTAGAAACCATTCCAGAAGCAAAAGGAATCAAACCAGCCGATCTACATTTTCGTGTTGTGCTTGCCTCCATTGTCGAAAGAGAAGCAGTTCGCAAAGAAGAACGACCCATGATGGCCGGAGTATTCCTCACAAGAATCGAAAAGAATATCAATTTAGAATCTTGTGCAACGATCCAATATCTATTTGATAAACCTAAAAAAAGACTCTTCGAATCAGATTTAAAAATCGTATCTCCATACAATACCTATATTAATGGCGGTTGGCCACCAGGTCCCATTTCTAATCCCGGATTACCAGCGTTAGAGGCATCATTCAAGCCAATGAAATCTGATAAATTGTTTTTCCTTTTGAAACCAGATGGCTCTCATTATTTTTCATCTACTTTCAAAGAACATTTAGATGCTAAGAAAAAATTCATCGATGTCTTGTATCAATAATTTGAGTTAAAAGTAGTTTATTTCATTTAATAAAAGGGTATTGTTGGAATGGATGAAAACATTGTTGAACTCAACATAACAATTGGTGGGATTTCCAAAGAACTTTTGGATGTTCAAAAGGCTTTGGATGCCTACCGGGATAAACAAGCTCGCAAAGAAACCGTCGATGAAGAAGCAATCACATTTGTCACCAAAGCGGAACGTGTCATAGAAAAAGCGGAGGCAGGCGAACTACAACTCACCACCGACCAAGTCCGACGGATCAAAAGTAACCTGATTAAAATTCTAAACCGACTCAATCCATAATCCTCCATTCACGAAACCTTTACCAAACCTTCACCAGCTTGTCATCCCCTTGTAACAAATAAAGAACATAGTTTCCATAGCTAGAGGGAGAATTTTAACGAATCCCTTTCGGGAAGACCCGCTAGCGAAACAAATTCGAATCATTTCGAAAGAGGATTAAAATGAAAAATTCATTCAAAAAAAGCCTGGTGCTCTTTTCCATCGCATTGATGGGATTCACTGCGGTGAATTGTACAGAAAGTAAAAAAGATGATAGTCTTTTACTTGCAGCATTGTTGTTTTCAAACCAAGGTGTTGCAGGATCTGACTTATGTGATGGTGTTGGTGTACCAACTCCTACTCAAATTCTAGAGGGAACTATCTCCTCTGCAGTGACTGTAAGCGGTTCTGCACTGCTTAGAGGAACTGTAAACGTTACAAATGGTGGTTCTATCACTGTGCTACCAAAATCTGTCATTTACGGAGAAAGAGGATCTTCACTTTTCGTCTATGAAGGCGGAACCCTTTCTGCAATTGGTACAGCAGCTCAACCAATTTGTTTTACTTCGGCGGCAACTGTTGGAACAAGAGCGCCTGGTGATTGGGGTGGAATCGTAATCGTTGGAAACAGCGCGATTAAAGCAAATACGGCACCAAATGATACGGAAGGAACATCTCCCAGATCATACCCAGGAACGTTAAATGGAATTGCAAATTTAAAGTATGTTGTCATTGAATTCGTTGGAAACGAGGTGGCACCTGGAAACGAATTGAATGGTCTTTCTAGTTATACAGTGACGCAAGATAGTAACTACGATTATGTGCAAATTCACAGACCATTGGATGATGGATTTGAATGGTGGGGCGGAAATGTAAATGGTTCACACCTTTTAGTATCTGGTGGTATGGATGATGACTTTGATGTGGATGAAGGATTTACAGGAACACTCAATCACATTATCAGTGTAAAATATCCAGAGTCTTGTGGAGGAACAAAATCGTCTGACCCACATGGTTTTGAAATGGATGGAACAGAAGGTGGTGCTGTAATTGCAGGACCTTCAAACCCTACTGTGACAAACTTCACGACAATTGGTCAATCCTACACTGGTGGCGTTGGTATGCGAATCAGAGAAAGACACACAGGAAATTTTTCAAAGGGTTTGGTTTATGGATACGTAACAAACAACTTTCAATGTGATGCAAACACAAATCCTACATCTTGGACAAACGTAAAAGGTCAAAGTGGAAAAGGTGCAACAATTGATGGTGCTTGTACCAATATGGTAAACAACACTGAAATCACTGCACTTCCAATTACAACATTAGGAAACATTGAAACTTGCGGAACTGGAGCAACTAAGCCAGATTTCACAACTACATTTGGTGATGGTTCTCTTGGTGGCGGATCAGTCGCTGAAGGTAAGTGGTGGGATGGCTGGGCTGTCTTTAGAAGCAAATAAACAAATTTTAAAAAATTATAAAAAAGGCTTCGGAATTTCCGGAGCCTTTTTTATTTTAAAACAATGAAACAGAAAACATTCATAATTATTATCATCGTTGGTTTATTGTTCAACTGTAAGAAGGAAAATCCTGAAATAAATACTTCTAATGAAATACAAAATTTAAAATTAGAAGAGTCAAAAAAAATCTTAAAGGAAAGAAGCTCGGCAAATTTACCGCTAGAAGGTTATTCTTCTGTGGAGGAAGCAGTGAAACAATTTCTTGTAGAGGTTCGAAAAACTAATCAAAGCGAATCTACTGAACTAAAATCCTTAGTGAACCAAAAGGAAAAAGATTATATTCTGTATCCCAATATTCTAGGTTATGGAACCTCTTTAGATGTCACACCAATTGAAGATTACAATAAAATGATCAGTTCATTTGAAGTTTTGGCACTGGGTAAGTTGAAAGAAAAACCATATCAGGTCACGGATTTGAAAACCATCAAGGTTTTAGTTAAGTCTGTACAAGATTATGGGAAAACAAAATTCCATAAAATTGGATTGGTAATCGTGACTACACCGAAAGGAAAGGTAGAGATTACTGAGATAAAGAGTGTCATGCAATTAGGGAACCGTTACAAAGTTGCAATTTTATCTCCCTGAATTATTACAATTTTGTAACACAAAATTAAACTCACTGTAACGGTAGTAAATCACTAATCGTTTACCTCGAGGGTGGATTCAAAAATCTACCCATAGAGATCTAAACGTATGAAAAATCTAAAAATCCTCTTGTTGGTTGCCATTTTAACTCCATTCTCGCTTTTTGCACAGGCAAATGGGTCAATCAGCGGTGTTATCATCGATTCTGAAAATGGAGAAGCTGTCTTTGGAGCAACCATCGTTGTTCGCTCGGAAAAGAAGTTTGCTAAAACTGATTTTGATGGGAAATATTCCTTATCTCTTCCTCCTGGTTCTTATGACGTCGAATTCCAAATGTATGGATACGGACCCCAAAAACGTTCTGTTGTCATTACACCTGGAAAAAATCAATCTATCAATGTAACATTTGGAGCCCAAACATTAGAAACTGTCGAAGTCAAGGACAGAGCATCCAATAACACCGAATCTGCACTATTAGCACTCCAACGTAAATCGGCTGCAGTTTCCGATGGTATTTCTCAAGAAGCCATTAAAAAAAGTCCAGATTCGAATGCAGGTGATGTGGTTCGTCGTGTGACAGGGATCACACTCATTGGTGGAAAATATGTTTTCGTTCGTGGTTTAGGCGAACGTTACTCCAATACTGTTTTAAACGAAGTATTGATTCCAACAACGGAACCGGACAAACGAGTTGTCCCACTAGATATTTTTCCCGCATCTATTTTAAAAAATATTCGAGTCATCAAAACATTTGTTCCTGAAGATCCAGCAGAGTTCTCGGGTGGGTTGGTCAAAGTAGAAACGCAAGAGTATCCTGACAAATTTCTATTGAATGTCGGTTTGGGTATTGGAAGAAACATGAATTCTACCGGATATGAATTCAAAACCTTTGATGCTGTTGATTTTTTAGGAAGGCCAAATTCTGCTTACCAGCTCCCTGGTATTGTTAACTCACTCCCTGGCTTTTTACCACTTGAGCCTGGTAATAGATTCGGAGGACTCCCACCAAATTTTGTTAACTTAAGTTCATTAACGTTCAACCAACAATGGACACCCGATTCAGGAAAAGGTGGTTATGATAAAAATATCAATTTCACTGTTGGAAATACATTCAAACTGACTGAGTCTGGACAACGTTTGGGTGTTTTACTTGGTGTTGTTAGAAGTGAGGAATATAGAATACGAGACGAAAAGTCGGCAAGATACATTCCAAATTATGCAGGTGGTATCATTGCTCCAGAAACTACGTATTTAATTCCAATCCAAAAACAGGATACGAAAGTATATAACAAGGACACAAACTTTGCTGCTAACTTAAACTTGTCTTATGAAATGACAAAAGGTCAGCAAATCTATTTGAAAAATCTATATACCGTTGCATCGGATACGACTGTTCGTGACGCATTCGGTCAAAATTTTATCGATAACTTTGATTTTCTATCGCAAACAGGAATCGTTACTTCAAGAGGATTACTCAATACCGTCCTCGGTGGAGATCATGCGTTACAATTTGGAAGTATGAACCGTCCTCATAAATTAGAATGGAATCTAGCTTATTCATTAGCAAATCGCGAGGAACCGAATTTAATCCAACAAGTTTGGAGGAGATCAAATCCTGCGAACTTATCTGATGGATATTTCCGATTGGGAAATAACCCAGATGGAACTCGATTTTTTTCATCAACCGCCGACACGGTTAGACAAGCTAACTTGAAATATTCGATTCCTTTTGAACAGTGGAATGGATTAAAATCAGAATTGAAAATCGGTGGAATGGCTCTTGATCGATTCAAGAGTTTTACATTTCGCGAATTTGGAAACAAGTCAAATGTTGGAACTCAGTTTCCAGTCGATTATTACCCTGTTCCAGGAGAGGTCGTATATAACCCAACAGAATACGTTCAACGATCGACTGGAGTAGCGAACAAAACGTTTTCAGAACGCCAAATCGAACCTAACGCCTACGATGCTCAACAGAAATTGCATGCGCAATTTGCACAAGTGGATATGCCATTAATTCCAAAATTAAGATTTATTGGTGGCGTTCGATTTGAAGATTCCTTCCAAAAAGTGAAAACTTTTAGGACTAGAGATACAAGTTCATTGAGAAACGTTGATTATGGATGTACCGTAAATAACGAAGACATAAGAGTCGCTTTAGTCAGATCAAATATTTGCGATGTTGATAATAATGGTATAGGAACATTACGAAACCAAGATAAATTGCCTTCTGCAAATATGGTTTGGGAAATGAATAAAGACATGAATCTAAGATTTGGTCTTACCCAATCGATAACTCGTCCTGATTTAAGAGAATTATCACCATTCGGATTCACTCCTTATTTTGGAGCGGATAGGATTTTCGGTAACCCAAACTTAAAAAGAACTTATATCCATAACTATGATGTAAGATATGAATACTATATCACAAATTCAGACTTTTTTGGAATTGGTGCTTTTTATAAAAATTTATCGAACCCAATTGAGATGGTTGGTTTACCTCAGTCAGGTGGAATTTCATTCAATTTCTCTTATACAAATGCAAAAGAAGCGACTATCAAAGGAGTTGAATTAGATTATCGAAAAGAATTCTTTGATCGATTCCGAGTGGAAACCAACTTATTCTTCATTAAATCGCAAGTACAAGTTCTTTCTTGGTTAGATAGTGCGTTTATTAAATCTGGAGCAATTGATAAATTAAATACTGCCGCATCATTTGACCCAACAAATCTTTCAAGACCTCTCCAAGGCCAATCTGAATACGTCTACAATCTAAAGTTTGATTATTTCATTACTCCAAAGAAAAACCAAACAATAGGTGTGTATTATAATTTCTTTGGTGATAGAATCTATGCCGTTGGTGCCAACGGAACTCCTGATGCTATCGAACGCGGTGTAGGAATCACGGATGTTGTTTATACTTATAAACATGATGATCGCTTAGATTTTAAAGCTGCTGCGAAAAACATTATGGACACTCGTTTTAAAGTGTATCAAAAAAGTGAAGTGACTGGTGAAGATTTACTATTCTATTCTTACCGAATGGGTGTAACCTTTACGGTTGCGGCAACGTATAAGTTTTTCTAACAAATCCAATTTCTTTCAAACGTGAAAAATGGCTCTCTTATATGAGGGCCTTTTTTTTACCTTCTTCATCGAGTTCCTGGTTTTCTATTTCGATAAAATTTTGGTCCTTGTATTTTCCTTAAGATCGTGAACAATTTTTTTATGAAAAAATCGATGAGTAGGAAAGGTCCGTTTGTGAACCATCAGATACGAAGGAACATTTTGTGTTTATTCCTAATTATGGTAATCCCAAGTGTTTCCATTTTATTTGCAGATTCTAATCGTAATTTAGACATCAATCGTATTGCTGAAAAGACAGAACGGATCTTAGTCAAAATTCCATCAAATCATACCAATCTTGACAATACTGCATTATCCTACACCTATCCCATGTCGGATGGAACTCCTGCACCAAAACTTGTCTACATTGAATTAGGAGAGTATTTTCTCGCTTATAATGATGATCAATCCAATGGTCGAATTATCAGTTTAGATTCTAATTTTAAATTCAGAAAAGAAATCGTGAGTCTCAAAAGTTTTCGAATTGAGGATATGATTGCCGATTCGAAAGGTCTCACCGTATTGTTATCAGAGTTTGAGGTGAAAAAAAAAGGGAAACATGAAATCAAAAATTTTCATACGGCCTACATCAACCAATATGACAAATCAGGTAGAATCAATTTTAGTACAAAAATTGTAGGAACAAAAGAATACGTTTCCGTTGGAGACCAAGGAATCGATACAACATTCGGTACACTTTCAATTACCAAGACAGCTGACAATCATTATGCGACCTATTTTTCAACGTATCGTAAATGGGAGGATGGAGTTACACACCAAAGCGAATATCTGGCTTTATTTGATCATAATGGAAAGCGTGTGATGAAATCGGATGGCAAATCGCAAGAAGGTTTTACTTGGAACGTGAGCCATAGCTTCCGACCGAGATTTTTTAACGATGGAGATCAGTTGGTTATGATGACCGTGGGAGATGCCTACCCGAGAGGTTTGGTCATTGATACATTTCCCAATCGAAAACGAGAAATCCCTATCATTGTACCAAAAGCCGGTGCCAACGAAACGTACCAATATGTACCAATCTCAACTGGAGATTTATTTTCGAAAGATGGTACTACCTGGATCGTATTTGATTCTAATTTGAATCGAACCTCATACGATATTGGTCTCATCATCAAGAGTAAAGATCAACTTTCCAAACCAGTATATCTTACCAATACTTCCAAATCTAGAGAGAGGATTCCAAGGATCGTTCCTTTTGGGGAAGACCATTTATTTTTATTGTGGATGACCGACGACGGCCCTGAAAAGGAGAAATGGTATCCCCAAATTTCAAAAATGAAATTAGAAGCATGTTTGATACAAAAAGATGGAACGATTGTATCCAAACCTCAAAGTTTCGGTTTTGGAAACGGAATGGTATTTCGATCAGCCGCGCGATTTTTCCAATTGCCAAATGGAAAGTTTGGATGGGTCAATGATGTAACTGGATTTGCCGATCAATTGGAAATTGTTATCGTATCACCATTTCCATCGGATACTCAGATGGTTTCTACAAATGATTCGGAGAAACCAGAAAATATAGAAATCAAAATCAATCCCACTCTTGGAAAACCGTTAATCGATGCCATTTACGAGGGTAACGAAGATCTTGGAATTTCTCTTCTGAAGCAAGGAGCAGATCCAAATACAATTTACGAAGGATGGTCTGCTTTATTATATGCTGCCTATTTTGGAAGAACAGAAATTGTAAAAGCACTCATTTCTCATCATGCCAATACGGAATATTCCGTAGATGGTTGGAATGCACTTCAGTTATCCGAAGTTAGAGGGCATACTCCGATTGTCCAACTACTACAACCAATGACAAAATCATTGTCGCGGACAGTTTCAAAATCACCAAATCCAAAGAATCCATTAAGGACAATCGTAAGAAATAAAAATTTACGATCAGAAATTGAACCAGTGAATTCCAACCAAACTCTACAAATTTTAGGAACTCCAGTCCAATAATTTGTAAACTTTTAAACTGCAGTGCCTAATGTTCAGCACTGCATTTTGAAAAACCAATTTATATTGGTGATAGGATCCCACTTATTTCCCGTCTGTATTCACAATGATTGGCAATCCATCTTTTCCATTGGGAACAAAAATCAATTTGTTATTCGGATTTTCCATTGCTTTGAGTTGGATGTATTTGGGCGTTAACGATTCAGATATCATCCTTTGTGCTTTGGCTTGTGCTTCCGCCTCAATCAATACAGCCTTTGCTTTCGCTTCTGCTGAGATTTGTTGAATTTCCGCATCACGTTTCGCAATGTTAATCTCAAACTTCATTTGTTCTTGTTCTTGTTGTTTGGTGAGTTTACTTTCAATGGCTTTTAAGATTGAAGGACTATATTCAACATCATCCACAATCACATCATCAATTTCGATATGTTTGTATTTTAATTTTTCAGCGAGTGACTTTTTAATTTGGGCAGAAACGTTCGGAGTTTCTTTGGATATCGAAACCATGTTATACGCCGATAAAATATTTCGGATGGCGGTTCGAAATTGTGGTTTGACTACTTTTTCATAGTAATCCCTTCCGATTTCCATCTCCAGTTCATAGATTTCATTTTGGATCGGTCGAATGATGATGTCGGCAGTCACCGTGATCGTCAAATCATCTCTTGTTAACACTTCCACTTTCTCTTGGAAACTACTCCATTGGACAGAATAAACATAAACACTGTTCCATGGCATATAAGTCTGCACTCTAGATTCTAATGGTTTTTGGCTGAGACCTGTGCTATAAGGTCTCCACATAAGCCCCACCTCACCTGGACTGATGATGGAGATACAAGAGACGAACACCATCCCAAGAAACAAAACAGGAGCAAACCGTAAACTTGTGAGAAAAATGGATCGACGTTTCATAGTTAAACTATTAGACTAAAACAGATGTTCCTTTTCTTATCGAGCCGATTTTTCAAAAAATTCTTCCCTTTTGTCATAATTTTTCTGACCTCTCTTATGGGATTTGGATGTATTGAGGATGAAACAGTTGTTAAAAACCCGCCGAGCCTCGAATTACGTCTCTTCCAAGCCGTGGAAAATGGAAATTTAGAAGAAGTCAAAAATCTTTTGGCCCAAGGAGTTTCCATCAATGCAAAGGATTCGCTTGGAAATTCTTCTCTGATCAAAGCAGTCGATGAAGAGGAAATGGAACTCACAAAATTCCTAATTCAAAAAGGTGCCAATGTTAACCTTCGGAATACAATGGGAGAAACAGCTTTATACCGTGCGGTATACCGAGGCAATTTAGAACTGGTGAAACTCTTAGTCAAAGCTGGTGCAGAAACCAAGGCCAAAACTGTTGGTGGCATTAGTATTGCTGAGTTGGCGGAAGAACGTGGGGAAGAAGGAATTTTAAATTATTTACAAGGCTCAAAATAAGCCAACTATCGTGTAAAATGAAAACATAAAGAACCTTTATGTTTCTAAATTCACTTGGACTCAACTTTGCGGAAACAATCTTTACTGGTTTGTATCTCCCAGGATGATTCAACAAAACAGTTTCAATACGATTGTAAAACGAACCATTTCAGTATCAAATAACGTTCTTTGATTGAAAGAATCTGCTATTATGATTGGTTCATCTCTACCAACGTTTCAAAAAGAATTTTAGTTCCTAATTCCAAATTATCAATGGTCATGTTTTCATTTTTACCATGCATGCCATCAATGTCTTCGGCTTTTAAAACAGCAGGGATCAGCCCATATGCTTTGATTCCGATTTTACGTAAGTAGGAATTGTCTGTTTTACCAGGAGATAAAAACGGGGTCACTGTACTGTTTGGAAACTTATTGACGGAAACAGCGGCGAGTGTGCTAAAAAACCTGGTTTGAATTGGCGTTACATCTGTTGGATTGATGTCGGTAAAGGTGATTTCTGCATTGTATTTTGTGGCAATGGTTTTTACTTTTTTGGCAAACTCTTCTATATCGACTCCAGGCAATGTGCGTATGTCCAATCGTCCGCTAGCTTCACCGGCAATCACATTTTCACCACCCTCACCTTCACTTGTTCGAAATCCCGTGATGGATTTTGTATTGGTAGTCATTGCTGTTAGGTGGCGATTGCTTCTAATGGTTGGATGTAAAAGTGGTTTGATCAGTGGATTTCTTGCATTTTTTAAGAAAAAAGATTTTGGAAAAGAACTGATTGTTCCCAATTGATAAAAAAATGCATCTGTCTCTTCTGTGATACGAATGTCTGATTCCAGCTCTCGTACTTCATTAAAAAACTGAATTAGTGCTAATGCTGGGTATTGGTTCGGAGGTGAAGAACCATGTCCACTTGTACCAGTAATTTTTGCTCGTAACCAAATATTTCCTTTTTCCGCATACTGTATGTTAAAGATCGTAGATCCAGGGATGACGATGTCTCTCGTTGCCACTCCACCTTCGTTAATCGCATATTCATACCCTTCAAAGATTTTTTTCTGCTGTGAGGTCATATACTTTCCGCCAAGAACAGATCCAGACTCTTCATCAGCTAACGCTAAATACATGATTTTACGAGACCTTGGAATTCCTGAACGTTTGAGTTCTAAAAAGGCAACAAGTTCCATAACAGCCATGCCCTTCATATCTATTGCACCGCGCCCCCATACTCTGCCATCCCGAACTGTTCCTGCGAGAGGATTCATTTTCCATTCTTTGGCATCAAATTCAACTGTGTCTAAATGGTTCGCCAGTATGATCCCGGGTTCTGGATTGGGTACTGTAGCAGGAAGTTCCGCAACTAAGTTCGGACGGTTTGGAAATTTGGGATCAAACACTAATCGTGAGCTAATTCCTTCCTTCGAAAGAACTGATTGGATGTACTTCGTGACTTGGATTTCGTTTCCACGTACTGATGGAATTTTTAATATATCTGCTAAGTAACGAACCGCTTCATTGCGTCGATTTTCCCAATTCACATTGGGATAGTTTTTTTTTAATTCAGCATACTGTACCTTTTGACCAAAGGAACATTGTAATAAAAAAATAGAAAAGAGTCCTAGCCAAATGATACGCTTCATCCTGTTTCTCCCAGTGCTTGTGAACAAAAAGAGAATCATGGATTTTAAAACTTAAAAGCAAATTCGATTTAAATTTTTCGAAGCACAAGCCTCACAATGCTTGCTTTTCCTCTATGGAACGGACTCTCGTTTAGTTCAGTCTCGAGTGATTCTTCTAACTCAACATTCATTTCCGAGAAATCCATTCGGAGGTCTTTGAGTTGGTACAACATATCGGGGTCTTTTGGTCCACCAGAAGTATACTTCAATTGTTCGGGAGAAAATGCTTCGAGTAATAAAATCCCACCTGGTTTTAAGGTACGGACACAATTACGATGGACTGTGGTACGAATGGATTTATTAAAATGGCAATAGATAAGTGCCACCATATCCATTTGGTCTGGTGCATAGGGATAGTTTAGGGCATCAGAAATTTCATAATGGAAGGTGACATTTTTTTCTTTAGCCAATTGAATGGCTTTTTGCCTTCCTGATTCCGATTGATCAAAAGCGAACACGTCCCAACCAAGGCCGGCAGCAAAAACTGCGTTCCTTCCTTCCCCTTCACAGGGAAAAAGGATCCTGCCTTTTTTTAAGTTGGGGAGACGGGAACGCAAAAACTCATTTGGTTCCTTTCCATAAACATATTCTTCATTCGCATAACGTTCGTTCCAGAAATCTTTATTGTACATACTTACCCAACTGATTGATTTTTCGTAGTATTCTATACCAAAGATTCAAAAATTCGAAATGTTTTTTTAATAGAACCGAATTAAATCGGATGATCCTTCTCTTGGGGTATGAAAACGGTTGAGATCCGATTCTGCTTTCGGATAACCAATACTCAAACCCATGATCACCTTTTCTTCCCCTGGCAAACCAAGTTCACTTCGTACCACTTCAGGAAATGCACCTAAGGCAGCTTGTGGACAAGTTCCTAGTCCTTCTTCTCGTGCTAAAAGTAAAATGGATTGGAGAAAACATCCCAAATCAATTCCAACAAAAAAATTCAAATCAAACTTAGAAGTGATAAATACGGCTGTTGGTGCCCCAAAAAAACTAAAATTGCGAAGCATAAATTGGTCTCTTGCTTCTTTGTCTTTTCGATCAATTCCGGCCACTCCATAGATTTTCATTCCCAAATCAAACATCCGTTTTTTGGCATCACTAGGATAGGATTCGGGCCAACCTGTTTCAGGAGTAGGGGGAGACTCTTTGGCTGCGCTTGTCAGTGCAAGAGCCAGTGAATTTTTTTTATCTCCGCTGACAATGTGGACCTTCCAAGGTTGGGAATTTTTCCAACTGGGACTGCGTAGTGCTTTCTCAAATACTCTCCTAAGCACATCTTCCGGTATTGGTTTAGATTCATATTCGCGGATACTATGCCGAGTGTCCATTGCCTCAGAAACAGATTTAGCGACTTCATGGATGGAAATTAATTCTTGGTTCATCATTCACCTTCATAAAAAACATACATACCAGTCGGTATGTTTTGCAAGAACTTTTCTGCAATTTCCCATGATGGCAGTTCTAAACTGTAGATAAAATTTGGACAGACCGGTTGGTGTATTTCTTGCTAGGATTTTGTTTTTCCTCAATTTAGGATAAAAATGAAAAAGGAACCAACTAAACTACGACTCCTGTCCGTAAGCCGTAACCTTTTTCTGAGACAAGGTTATTCGGAAACTGGTTTGAACCAAATCGTTGACGAAGCAAAAACCGTAAAAGCAAGTTTGTACCAACATTTTTCTTCCAAAGAAGAACTTGGAAAAGAAGTCCTTAAACTTTATTCAGACGAAAATTTAAATCTCCTCAAAACTTTGATGAAACGAAATCCAAAACCTTTGGATTTTATCAAGGCATGGGTACGAATCTTAACACGGGAAGCACGACAATCACAATTGTTCGGATGTGGGATGGCAAACTTTCGTGCTCAGATTAGTCCAGTAGAAACACAAATACGTTCTGAAATCGAAAGGATCGCAAACGAGACCATCGAATGTTTGACAGAATTTTTAAAAGAATCAATTCAGAATGGATACATAAAACCTGACGTGAACCCATCTACACTCGCAAAACAGTTGTTTATTGTCTATGAAGGTGTATTACAAAGTTACCGTCTTTTGGATGATAAAAAGTCTTTAGATGAATTGTATAAAATTGCAGAAAACCTAATCCCAATCCCCGAATGAAATTAATTCCTATCAGATTATTTCATTGTGTTCTATGTTTCACTCTTTTGGTATTTTTTTTGGAAACCAATGCATTGTACGCGGAGGGAAAACTCGAAGTCACGATCCAAATTGTCAAATCGAATACTGGAAAACCAGTCCCAAACGCAGTAGTCATATCTAAAAAAGGAAAAACCAGCGGGATTTCTAATGCGGAAGGGATCACCAAACTAACGTTTCCCGAACCAGGTTATTATGAAATCAAAGTTTCCACCGCTGACAAAACCGAATCATTATTCCGCGAAGTCAGATTCAAAGGACAAGTGATCCTTGTATCCATTGCAGAATCAAATTTATCTGGTATATTGGTGAGCGGTGAGAGAGACAAAACCCCTCTTTCTCGTTATGGACTTGTCCAAGACGAGATCAAACGATTGCCTGGAGTTTCGGGTGATTCTTTGAAAGCCCTTCAGACTGTTCCTGGAGTTGTGATTGGAGCTCCCGTTGGAATTTTACCATCTGTATTTACCAATATTGGAACCAATTTGATCACAGGAAATCCTTACTCCAATAGTGAAAGAGGGGATCTTTCTTTACGAGGTGGGGGAACGAGACAAAACCAATATTACTTTGATGGTTTCCCTTTGCCTTATCCGTTTCATTTAGGCAATCAATCCTCTGTTCTCAACAATAATTTGATTAAATCATTTGATGTATATACTGGAGCATTTCCAGCAAAGTATGGTTATGCGACTGGTGGGATTATTGCCATCGAAGGAACAGATCGTGTGGATGAAAATAAAACCATCATCAATGTGAATTTATTTTTATCAGATATTTACAACCAATCAAAAGTTTTGCCTGGCCTTGCCATGATCAGTTCTGGTCGTAAAAATTATCCAAACTTAGTGTTATTGCAAGCTTACCCACAAGGGATCCCAGAAGATGCCAAATACGCGGAATACCATGATTACCAATGGAAATTGATATGGGACATCAATCCAGACCACCGCGTTACAGTCCAAACCTTTGGAACAAGAGACAGACAGGCATATACCAAAGCACAAGCTGATTTAGAAAGAGGTGGCCAAGACCCACGTCCCCCAACGGGTCTCGATCGAATGTTTCGGACAGATGCAGCTCGATATATTTGGAAAGGGAAATCCTTCCGAAATACATTGTCATATTCTCGCACATGGTTTGATGAATTTTTTGAACTTCGTTTTACAAACCCACTCACGGCAGAAAACATTTTTGGATTACAAAATAGAACTTCAGATACCATCACCTATGTGCAAAATGCCTTTGAATGGGAGTTATGGGAAGAACACTTAAAATTTGAAGTGGGTGTACAGGGTAGATTTCGGGAGACAACACTCAAAGGAGAAAACATATCATCCTACAATCGATTATTTTACAATATCTTCAATGATCTCTTAAATTCCAATTCGGCATTTCGTTCTGTGATTGATGGAGATCGGATTCGTTATCGTGAGAAGTCTGCTTATACCGAATTCCAATTTAAATATGGAGGAATTCGCCTAACGCCAGGTGCACGAGTTGATCATTATTCGGGGAGCAACGAAAGTAATTTGGCTCCAAGGATCACTGCAGGTTATGTATTTGAATCTACAAAAACAAGTATTATGGCTGGCCATGGAATCCATTACAATGCACCAGTTTCAGTGGAGGCACTTTCCAAAAAATCTGGTAATCCTAATTTATTTATGGAAAGGTCAGAACACAATTCCTTAGGCATCAGCCAAGATTTTGCGAACCATTGGCAAATCAAAATTGAAGGGTTTCATAATATCTTTCAAAATATCATTGTACCTGATTCCTATATCGTGGATCCGTATGCACTTAATAATGATACAAGGATCTTTGTGAATGAAACAGCTAAGGTCTTAGCAAATCCCATCAAAGCAAAAAATTTAAATTACTCTAACGCAGGTTATGGGTATTCGGAAGGTGTGGAAATTTTTCTAAAAAAAACCAAAGACCCACGAGAACAATCCGGATTATTTGGTTGGATTTCGTATACCAATTCCATTACGAAACGAATCAATAATCAATCCAGACTTTCGAGCGAAGAATCAAGGAATCGAACCTTACAAAACAATACAAGAACACTTTTGGCCCAAACCAAACTAGGAACCAATTATCTGAATTATTATGATGATAACAATTTGGAGCTAATTTATAATAACGATAAAGAAGAACTCTACGATCTTGACCGAACTCATATTCTCAACATCGTATTCGGTTATAAATTTAATTCCGAATGGATGGTGGGAGGCAGGTTTCGTTACTTTTCTGGAACTCCTTACACTCCCATAACAGGTGCTACACGAGCAAACCAAGCCGCAACATTTGGTTTGAATTTGTATTTTCCCAATTATTCAGGAAATTATAATAGTGATCGTTTTTTGCCCTTCCACCAGTTTGATTTACGAATTGACCGTATTGAAAACTATTCCTGGGGTTACATCAATACCTACATCGAATTTGTGAATTTTTATGGCCGAAGGAACCAGGCTGGATTTGAATTTGATAACACGAGAAATTTCCAAAGGAACCTAAACCCAAGTCCCACGTACGATACAGTCAATTCACCATTTATCATCTCTCAAACTCCCAATGGAAAGATGGCCATCATCCCACTCATCAATATTGGAATGGAGGTACGATTTTGAAACAGGTTATCATTTTCTTCACTTGTCTCTTTCTCCACACTTTCTGTTTGCAAAGTGGCGAAGACATACAACAGAAAAATGAAGAAGAGACAACTTGGCTCCTCTCCACTTTGTTATGGCAAAGGAATTCTGGAAATTGTATCAAAACCGATACGAATACAAACATTAGTACGTGTAGTCGCCGTCCTTTGGGAATCTGTAATGTAAACCAACTCATTGTAACGCAAGCGGAAGTAAATTATACCTTAAATGAATCTAGAACGATTCAAAATCGAACTCCTGATTGCCAAGAATCGATCTTACAATCAGGGATTTTATCGCAATCCGCGACTTCAAATGCAAACAGCGATACCATCAAAGCTAGGTATCGTTTTTTAGTCACAGAATCCTGTGAGGCATCGGGAGTCCAACCGAGCTCGGATACAAGGTTTGCAACATTTTTTGAAATCCAATGGTTAGAATCTACGCGTGGAAAAATTGCCAAGGCTGCCAAATCAATTGAGGCAAATGGCTTTTTGCCTCAGAACTCTCGTGATAAGGCTAACAGTTGTTTGCAGTTCGAATTTTTAGAATGGGAAAAAGGATTGGCAGAGGGTAATCTTCAAAACAAAATTCTCATCGAAATCATAGTACCTTAATTTTGAAAATCCGCTTTCCTTTCTCTTCCACTTTTACATTTTGACTTTAATCCGAAGGAAATTGTAAATTATGAGTTTGAATCGATACAGCCGTGTTTTAACCCAAGACGAATCTCTCCCTGCATCCCAAGCAATGATCATTGGTTCAGGAGTTCCTTACGAAGATTTGAACAAACCTTTTGTCGGAATAGGTAGTACAGGTTTTGACGGAAATCCTTGTAACATGCATTTGACAACCCTTGCTGCTTTACAAAAGAAAAGTGTCCTTGATACAAAACAAATGGTTGGACTTTTGTTTAACACCATCGGTGTGAGCGATGGAATCACGAATGGAAATGATGGAATGCGTTATTCCCTTCCGTCACGTGAGATCATTGCTGATTCGATTGAAACGATCTCAGGTGCTCATTTTTATGACGGAATTATTTTCACTGCTGGATGTGATAAAAATATGCCAGGTGCTATTATGGCGATGGCAAGACTCAACCGTCCCGCCATCATGGTGTATGGCGGAACCATCAATGGTGGCCACTTCAAAGGAGAAAAATTAAATATTGTTTCTGCCTTCGAAGCATATGGAAAAAAAATTAACGGAAAAATTTCAGAAGAAGATTTCAAAGAAGTGATCAAAAACTCCTGCCCAGGTCCTGGTGCGTGCGGTGGAATGTACACTGCAAATACAATGGCAACAGCGATCGAAGTGATGGGGATGAGTTTGCCATATAGTTCTTCCTCACCGGCACGCAGTGAAGAAAAAAAGAAAGAATGCCAAGAAATTGGAAAGTACATGTACAATCTTTTAGAAAAAGACATCAAACCTTCTGATATCATCACTCCTAAATCCATCTTAAATGCACTCCGTGTCATCACAATCCTTGGTGGATCAACGAATGCAGCACTCCATATGATAGCCATCGCAAGGACAATGGGAATTGATTTAGACCTCGATCAAATCCAAAAGGTAACGGATACAACACCATTACTTGCCGACATGAAACCAAGTGGAAAGTATTTGATGGAAGATCTTTTTGCCATTGGTGGAACACCTGCCATCATGAAATTTATGTTAAATGAAGGTATGTTAGATGGTTCCTGTTTAACTGTCACTGGAAAAACCATCGCAGAGAATTTAGAATCTCTACCGGACCTTCCCAAAGACCAAGACTTACTTAGACCTGTCAGTAACCCGATCAAAAAAGAAGGTCATATACAAGTGTTATATGGTAATATCGCCAAAAAAGGTGCAGTGGCAAAAATCACTGGGCATGAAGGCGAAATGTTTGAAGGCAAAGCCATTTGTTTTGATTCTGAAGTCGCAGCAAACGAAGGGATTCGGGATGGAAAAGTGAAACCTGGCCATGTTGTTGTCATTCGTTATGTGGGTCCAAAAGGGGGACCAGGGATGCCAGAGATGTTAAAACCAACTTCTGCCATCATTGGAGCTGGCCTTGGTGACAATGTTGCTCTCATCACTGATGGAAGGTTCTCTGGTGGAAGCCATGGATTTGTAGTGGGTCATATCACTCCAGAAGCCATGGAAGGTGGAGAAATTGCTCTCGTTGAAGATGGGGATGTAATTTCGATCAATGCACGCACAAATACACTCGATGTCAAAGTCAGCGCTGAAGATCTGGAGAAACGACGTAAAAAATGGAAAAAACCTCCTTACCGAGTGACAAGCGGTTACCTATGGAAGTACATCCAAATGGTAAAAGATGCAAGTACAGGTTGTTTGACAGACCGGTAATCCTACCGGTCGCATAACATTCATTACATACTTATTGAGACTGAGAGGGAAATTCCTCTTTCCCGTTCGCATGTTTGGCAAAACGACCTTTGCCCACATGGACGGGATCATAAGAGTCCCATGGCCAACCACCAAATTGTGTCTTTCTGTAATCGTCAAACGCCTGTTGGATTTCTTCTTGTTTGTTCATCACAAAGGGACCGTACTGGACCACTGTTTCTGCAATCGGTTTTCCATCCAAAATTAAAATCCTACCTGGTTCGGATCCATTGCGGATCTCCACTGATTCGTCTGACTTTAGATTGTACATATGTTTACCAGGTACTTGGGTTCCATCCACCACAAGACCTTCCCCACGGAAATAATACAAGTTCCGATTGTTTCCTTGCGTTGTTGCTGGAATTAGGAATTGAACTTCTGCATCCAAATCTAAAATATAAATTCCCACTTCATTTGTCGGATCCCCCGCCCAGGAATTCGGTGGTGGATCCAATGGTTTGTCGCCAAACAAAGATCCTGCAACCGTTTTGATTTTCACTTGTTTCCCGTTTGTGTCGGTGATTGATTTCACAGGGATGTCTTCATTCCAAAACATTTTGAAATGTGGGTCGACAAACTTATGTTTAGCGGGTAAATTAAGCCAAATTTGAAAGAGTTCTAATGTATTCTCACCTGATTCGTTGAGGAGTGGGAACATTTCTGAATGTTGGATTCCAGCTCCCGCAGTCATCCATTGGACGTCACCATCACCGTAACGGCCAGCTGCACCTTGTGAATCCGCATGATCGACCAATCCTCGCTGAACAACAGTTACAGTCTCGAATCCTCGGTGAGGGTGTCCAGGAAAACCAGGAATGGTCTCTCCATGGTACATCCTCCATCCATCCTTTCCAACAAAATCCTGCCCAATTTGCCGACCTTGTAATGAGTCACTAGGACCAAACTTTCCATTTCCTTTAGGATAAAGGTCTTCGTGGTGGACGCAGAATAAAAAAGGATCCGAGGTCGGCCATTGGAAATCTAGTTTTTGAGCATATAATATGGATTTGTGTTTCATGATTGTCCTATTAAGGAAGGATTCATCCTCTATCAATAAGACAAGGAAACTAGATTAAAAGTTTTTCACAAGAGATACATTCACACCAAAAGAACCAAATTGTTTGGAACTTTGGGAGGAATTGATGTCAGGGACCGAACTGAGTTCCACTGGAGTTTTCCCAGATCCCAAATTGAAACCAGCCACTTCGGAAACACTAAAGGACGAAATTTGATAAAAACCACCGTATTTGATCCCCATTGTGTCAAAGAGTTTCCAAACAAGGCCCAATTCTAAGGAAACCGTGGCACCTCCTAATCCTCGCATCAAACCTTCCTTGGATTGGAAAGCTGTGAGATCTGTTTTGGTGACAGGTGCACTAAATACAACTTGGTTGCTTCCATTCAAAGTCCCAGTAGATGATGTTTCAATTCCATAATTCAAAAGTTTTAATTGTCCCGCAAAAATCGTAAAATCACCAATCATATAAAAATTCAGCCAATCTGTAATTGATGCCGCAAACCCATAATTCATTCCATAATTTTTAGTTCTAAATTCTACATTACCAGTAGAGAACGCATAACCTTCTGTTAAACTTTGATCACCTGTCCGTAAAAATGGAAACTTGATTTGGAAGGATTGGAATGGTCCTTTGGAAGAAAGTTCCGAATATGTAAAACTGAGTTCCGTAGAAGAGGAATCGGTTAGGTAATTGATTGGACCTAAACCAATTTTAAAACCAACTTCGTTGATTCCAGACCGAACCCGATCGTTTAAATACAAACCATTGGTACTAAAGCTGGTCCTTGTATCATTGTACTGTTCTCCTTTTGCATAAACAAAACCAACAAAAAAATCTTCAGTGAATTGATGTGAATATTTGATTCGTGGCGAAATGGTGGATGCAGGTCTTGACTCTGCACTTTCTGTTATGATACCAGGTGGGTTTAGGTTATTTGTTGTCGTACCACTGTTCACAAAACTGGAAGCAACACGTGCTGAGTTCAATATGTTTGATACCGATTGTGGTCCCCCTTCCGATGGAGTTTGAACAAACTCTCCTGCCAGTTCCAAGACAGCAAGTCGTGAACCAAAAAAAGATTTTTTAGGACTAGGATTTTGGGTAGTGTTCGTATCTTGATTGGTTTGTGTCACGGGTTGTGACAACAAAGGAATCGAAACCAATAGATAAAGTATGATTTGTTTGAAGAAGTGACTTCGCATACTTTCAAAAATCCAAATGATGGTTTTGGTATCGATTCAAAAATAAAATCAGCTAAGTCGTATGGAAAAAAATTTCAGATCATAAGAAGGAAACTTCGTTTATATTGTGATATGTCCTAGTTCAATATAAAAAGTTGTCCCATGTTTTGGCTCGCTTTCGACCCAAATGTTTCCTTGATGTTGTTCCACAAAATCTTTACTTAAAATGAGACCAAGTCCAGTGCCTGTCTCCTTTGCAGTGCCTGGAGTCGAATACTTTCGTTCCAATCGGAATAAAGATAACAATTGTTCCTTCGTCATTCCAACACCTTCATCTTTTACATAAAATCGATGGGAACGATTTTGGGATGGATCATTTGATTCCGATTGGATCCAACCAATTTTTATCCTTTGGTTTGTTTCGCTGTATTTGATTGCATTTGCAATCAGGTTACGAAAAATCGTTTCGACCATAAACGCATCTGCTACAATCTCGAGTGATTCGGGGATTAGATTCAAAACTTGGATTTGTTTTTTCTGGATGGATAAAGTTAAGAACTCAATTGTTTTTTGAATCAAAGTATATAATTTTAGCTGAGTTGGTTGGAATTGGATACTTCCATTTTGATTACTCGCCCAATGGAGTAAATTTTCCATTAAGGAGTATAATTTTTCAGAAGATTCACTTATGATTTGTAAATTAATCTCTCGTTCCTCGTCACTTAGGGAAACGAATCTTTCGATGAGTAGTTTTGTAAAATCCTTATGTGCTCCAAGAGGTCCTCTCAGGTCATGGGCAATGATTGAAAAAAATTTGTCTTTCGTTGCATTTAATTCTTCTAAACGTATGGCTGCTTGTTTCAACTTAGCTTCATTTAGCTTTTGTTCGGTGATATCGCGTACAATAGCGCAGTTGTACTTTTTACCATCATACTCAACCAAGTTGACAGTCACCTCAATGGGAAAAGGTGTACCGTCCTTTCTTTTGTTGATCGTTTCTAAAGTGAATGATTTTTTTTCCAAAATTTCATTCCAATGGACTTCCCAAATCTCTTTTGTGAACAATGGATCAACTTGGAACATGGTCATTGAGAGGAGTTCCTCTTTCGTGTATCCGTAATTGATACAAGTGGCATTATTCACAAAAACATATTTTCCTTTTTCATCCAACCAAAGGATCGAATCAGAAACTGTATCAATGGAGAACTGAGTGAATTGCAAAAGATCACTAATTTTAGTTTGGTGATGTTGGAAATTTTTTTGGTTTTGTTTGAGAGCCTGGTTCTCCGCTTCAAGTCTTTGGATTTCCAGAAGCAAGTCTTCGTATGATTTTTGAGAGGCAGTCATAGGGAATGACATATTCTAGTCATGTTAGAATAAATTGCCAAGAACTATGTGGGTGGAACCAGAGAAATCCCAATCTTGGAAATTGACTTGACCAAGTAGGGTTTTTAGAAATAACTAAACACCTTCTCATTATGGTTTGTTTGTATTGTCAAAACGGTTCTAAAACATTTTCCCGATTGGAACCCGTCCAAGATTTAAACCAAACTCCGGAGTTTCCTATCCATGACATTGTTGGAACAATGCGAAGACCATTTCGGGACATTTATGAATGTTTGGATTGCCATCAATTCTGGTGGATCCGAGTCAAAGGGACAGGGGACCCGCGTTCCACCTATCCTGAGTATTACGAACAAACTGCCGAATTATTGGATGACCAACGTTCAGAATTGATCCGAAACCCCACTGTTTCGCGTTTATTACAACATACCGAATCCCAGTTTCCATATACTTTTTTTCCAGAGGTTTTGGAATCCATAGCCACAAACGAGAGAGATTCGCTCAAAAACATTTTTTTAGACCGAGTTCCCCATTTGCCAAGTCCAGCGAAGTTATGGTTGCGATCATGGTTCCAAACTCAATTTCCCGAAGAATACAAAGTACAAAAGGAACAGGGATTTCCAAACAAAGCGAAATTGGTTTCCACATGGGAATCAAATGAATTGGTTTTGGTTAGTGAATGGATCGCCATCGATCAATTTGTGGTTTTGTCAGTTTTGGATGATTCCTATACTATCACGGCCTTCCAACTTCCTGAGAAAAAAATCATTTGGAAACAAAAATTGGGTCGTCCATTTTTAGAAGGAATTTCCATCCCCAATTTATTTTACCATTCAGGGTATTTATGTTATTACCAAGGATTTCAAAAAGGTTCAGAGTATTTTTCAAAGCTCAATCGACCAAACGAACTGCTTGTGTTTGATTTGTCTGGAAATCTTTTGTTACATCTCCCACTGTCCTTTCGCTGTTATGAAATTCTATCGACAGAAGAACGTGATGTATCGGAAAACCGCGTGGTCCATAATTTTCAATTTTCGATTCTTTCGAATACTTTATACATTCCCTATTCCAATGAAGTTCATATCTATGATTTACAATCAAAAGAACTCCTTCAAAAGATCAAAACACCCAATGGTGATCCATTTTCGGGCAAAGCATTTGAAACTGAATCAGGAGTCATTTTATTCCATACCGTAAAAGGTGTGTTTGCGGTGAATGAGAAATGGGAGGTCGTATACCAATACCATTCCAAGTTTCATCCCGTTTTCATTGATTCCCAACTCAATTTCTATTATTATTATTCAATTGTAGATCAAATCCAAACAGGAGAACAAAAACGATTTTTCCAAAATGATGATTCTGGAAGCAATTTATTATTCGAATTGGTTTCTCCACCAGTAGAGTTTCCCAATGGAATTTTAACTCCGTTTGCTTGGGACAAAACATACCTACTCAACCAAAATTTGGAAATAACAAAGGAACTGAATTTCACTTCTTCCGATACTCTTGGGCCCCATGCGTTTGGCACAAACAAAATACCCATACTTGCAACAGAAGATCGTATTTGTATTACGAATGATTACCGTTCGATCATCATGATTGATTTTATTGGAAATCTAATCTGTAATCATCCCATCCAATCGGAAGTCATCCAAGTTTTAAGTTTTGATGGGAAACACTCGGTTGTGATCCTTTCTTGTTTTGATGAATATAGCGAGGAAGACCAAATAGAATTGTTTTTTTTGGATCCTAAAGGAATCATTTTACTTAAAAAAATTTTACCAGGCCCCGAGGGTTTGAGTGTGAGTTTTGATGGAATCTTGGTCTTTGCTCAAAACAATAAAATCTACACATTGGATATGTTTCAGGAAAGCGATTTTTATCTCAAAACAATATGAAAGTTTTGCGTGATTCATTCATCATTGGTTTTCTTTTTGTATTTTGTTTCGAAGTACAAGCTGAATCTGAATCCATTGATCTAACTTTATTACAAAACAAACCCATCCATTTGTCCCAATCCATGTTAGTTTTGGAAGATCCAACAAACTCATTGGATTTTCATCGTATCAAATCCATTGAATCCAATCTCCTATTTCAAAAAATTCCAACGGCCAAAGAAGCATTCAATTTTTCTTACTCAAAATCTACTTACTGGCTTAAAGTTTCCATCTCCAATCCAAACCAACATTCGATGGAAACAAACCTCGTTGTTTCGTATCCTCGGCTCAAAACTTTGGACTTGTATTTGGAATCCAAAGAGGGAGTCAAATACGTTCCATCTGGGTATTCTGTCCCTTCTAACAAACGTCCTTACCAATCTCGTTTTTTTGTATTCCCAATCGTGTTTTCAGGGAACTCAAATACAAATGTATATTTAAAAGTGAACTCACCGAATGCGATCAATCTCCCCGTTCAAATTTGGAAACAAAAATCCTATGATCGACACGAAATCGATGATCATGTCATTCAAGCGATCTATTTTGGAATCACATTAGCGATGATTGTCTTTAATTTATTTGTATTCTTTATCTTAAAAGACGTCAGTTATTTTTTATACGTATTGGTTGTCATTAGTACATCTGTTGCAATCGCAATTCATAATGGAATCGCTTCGGAGTATTTATGGAATGATTCATCTTGGTTAGATCAGTATGCAATCAATTTAATGATTTCCATAGTTTTGATTCTTTTTTTGATTTTTATGCGGACATTATTACAAACGAAAATAGTTTTACCTAAATTTGAACCTTGGAATTGGTTTTTTGTTTTTTTACAAATTGGTTTGTCCATTGCTTATATTATTTCTTTCGATACTTTTATCAAAGTTTTTGTTCTAAGTCATACTGTTACATCTTTTTGGATCTTATTGATCGGTATTCTTTGTTCGATAAAAAAACAGAGAATCGCATACTTTTTCCTTTTGGCATTTGCTTTTTTATTTTTAGCACTGATCGTTTCCACACTCAGAGCTCTTGGATACATTCCCACAAATGTATTTACAATAGAAGGACCACAATATGGTT
Organism: Leptospira biflexa serovar Patoc strain 'Patoc 1 (Paris)'; assembly: GCF_000017685.1. Classification (NCBI taxonomy): domain Bacteria; kingdom Pseudomonadati; phylum Spirochaetota; class Leptospiria; order Leptospirales; family Leptospiraceae; genus Leptospira; species Leptospira biflexa. The sequence goes on along the minus strand of NC_010602.1, from coordinate 3,454,813 downwards.
CTGCCGCCGAAATGATGTTACTCGCTTTTGCACTTGCTGATCGGTACAATACGATCATAAAGGAAAAGGAAATAGCAGAAAATCGTGTGAAATTAAATTTAGAAAGATCCAATTTGGAACTGGAGGAAAAAGTAAAAGAAAGAACTTCCAAATTAAACCAAACATTGAGTGTGTTGCGAAGAGACCTTGATGTTGCCAAAAAAATCCAAGAAAATTCCATCTTAATTGATCCTAAATTGAGAAACGCTTTAAAATTGCATTATCGTTATTTACCAGTCACCGAAGTGGGAGGTGATTTTTTTGACATCATTCATTTAAAGGATTCTAGTTACAGAATTTTTATCGCAGATGCGACTGGGCATGGAGTTCATGCGGCGATGATCACAATGGCCATCAAAGGTTTGTATGATCCGATAAAAGAATTTGAACTCCCTCCTCATAAGGTGATCGAAATCTTTAATGAAGAATTTATGGATAATTTTGTTTCTTTGAATAGCCTTCTCACCGCAATGATCATTGATATTCATACTGAATCGAAAATTATTGAATTTGCCTCTGCGGGCCATCCATCCGCTGTTCTGATCCAAAAAGGGAATCTGAAATTATTGCCAAAGACTGGCCGAATGATTGGGATAAAAAAACAGTCCCATTATGAAAAGATGGAAATCCCATTTGGAACTGGCGACCGTTTGTTTGTTTTCACCGATGGTGCCTATGAAGCCTTTAATCATAATGAAGAAGAATTTGGGGAAGACAAATTACACCAATTATTATTGGAAACAATCCATCTTCCTCTAGTGGAAGTGGAGGATACCCTCTTAAAAACACTACAAAATTTTCAAAACGGTCCCGATCGTCAGGACGACCTAACGATTCTAAGTTTTGATTTGTGACCAAACTTCTATTTTTTTGGAAAAAATACTTTGATATTGAATTATTTTATATCAAAATAATATCCACCTTTGTCTATGTTCTATAAGGACTTTTAAGGAAATCAAATGAATTCGTTATACCAAAAAACAAAATTAGGCAATTTGGAGTTAAAAAACCGTGTTGTCATGGCACCGATGACTCGATCAAGATCGATCAACAATATCCCTGGTGATCTTGTTGCAACATATTATGAACAAAGGTCTGAAGCAGGACTCATCATAACGGAAGGAACATCTCCATCACCGAATGGTCTTGGTTATGCGAGAATACCTGGAATTTTTTCAAAGGAACAAACTGCCGGATGGAAAAAAGTAACAGAAAAAGTTCATAACAAAGGAAGTAAAATTTTTGTTCAATTGATGCACACAGGTCGCATCGGCCACGAACTCAATTTACCAAAATCGGCAAAAGTAATGGGACCATCTGCTATTATGGCAAAGGGAAAAATGTGGACTGATAGTGATGGAATGTTAGACCACCCAACTCCACTGGAAATGTCCAAGGAAGAGATTTTATCAACAATTGAAGAATTTGTTGATGCTTCCAAAAATGCGATCGCCGCAGGTTTTGATGGTGTAGAACTTCATGCAGCAAACGGATATTTGTTGGAACAATTTTTACATCCTTCTGCAAACCAAAGAACAGATGAATACGGTGGTTCCATTGAAAACCGAATTCGTTTTATCTTAGAGGTTTCTAAGGCAGTGAGTGAAGCCATCGGAAAGGAAAAAACGGGAATTCGGTTATCTCCTTATGGCGCGTTCAATGACTTATTCCCTTTCCCTGAAACACATGATGAATATTCATTGTTAGCTGAAAAATTGAATCAAATCGGAATTGTCTACATTCATTTAGTTGATCACTCATCGATGGGAGCACCAATTGTAGAACCAAAAACTGTCTCTGCCATTCGAAACAATTTTAAAGGCACTCTCATTTTAAGTGGTGGTTATGATGCGATACGTGCAGAAAAGGATTTAACTTCGGGTAACGCAGATTTGGTGGCATTTGGTAAACCATTTTTGGCAAATCCAGATCTAGTCACAAAATTCCAAAAAAATATTCCTCTCGCCAATTTTGACGAATCAACTTTGTATACACCCGGTGAAAAAGGTTACACAGACTATCCATTTTCATCCTGACCCAATGGAAAAAGCGCTCAAGCATTTGGGCGCCTCCAAATCAATCTATAACATAAGTTAATTGAATGAAAGGAGCGGGCTCCTCCGGGGTTCGCATTCGCTCCCGTCCTCCGAGGTGTTCCCACCTCTTCGGACCAAGCCCTCCAGATCCCTGGCGCAAGAAACGGAAACTGCCATACGAAATGAACGGAAGATTACTTGAAACCTTTGTTACTATGAACTTTTCCAAAAGAAAAATTTTGAAACTTTGAATTCTCTTTCGTTTTTGGATGCTTTGTGGTAAGTAGGATGCATTGGGTGGCGGGTTCAGTTCCCCTCCCTCAATCGGGCGGGGATATTGATATCCATTCTGTACCGCCTATTTTCCTGTCAAAAACTCCAATTTTGAATAGAACGCCTTGACAGAAAAATCGCTCCATTTTCATTTAACCAAAAGGTTAATTAGCTAGATGGTTAAATTGCTCGAATCGGAAGAAACTTTAAATGCTACGTTCCAAGCACTGGCGGATCCAACGCGGAGAAAAATCCTGATGCAGTTGGTTTCCGGCGAAGCAACGGTATTGGAATTAGCGGAACCATTCCAAATGAGTCTTCCGGGAATATCAAAACATATCAAAGTATTAGAAAGGGCAGGGTTAATTGAACGTGGGAAATCCGCCCAATTCCGACCTTGTCGTTTGAAAGTAGAAGCACTCGCAGAAGCTAACCAATGGTTAGAACAATATAAGCAGTTATGGGAAGAACGCTTTGATCGACTCGATCAATATTTGATGGAGTTACAACAATCAAAAGGAAAGGAAAAAAATGTTTAAACAAGACGTTATCGTTACTTTAGAAGAAAAAATTGTTAGAATGGAAAGACAATTCCAAGCTCCTTTAAAACTTGTTTGGGAAGTTTGGACAAATCCTCTGCACATTGAAAAATGGTGGGGACCAAAAGGATTTACCAATCCTACGGTAGAATTTGATTTCAAAGTTGGAGGTTCATATCGAATTGTTATGCGGTCACCAGATGGAGTAGATTATCCAATCCTAGGAAAATTTTTAGAAATCACACCATTTGAAAGTTTTGTTATGACTGATTTGGTAGATGAACATCCAGAAGAGTGGGTAAAAGAGGTTCAAAAAATGGCAGGAGTAACGGGAGATCGTGCCATGTTAAATTCCAAATTAAGAGTGTTATTTGAAGAAATAGACGGTTTAACGAAAGTAATTTTGATCACAGAATTTATGAATAATCAAATCAGAGATGGATTTGCAAATTCTGGAATGAAGGAAGGATGGTCTCAAAGTTTTGAAAAATTAGAAACAGATGCTTTACCAAATGCAAATGAATTGATCATCGAGAAAAAATTAGCACATTCGATAGAATCTGTTTTTTCTGCATTTGCAGATCAAATCAATATCAATCAGTGGTGGGGTCCAGATGGTTTTACCACAACTACGAAATCGAGAGAATTTAAAGTAGGTGGAAAATGGATTTATACAATGGTAGGACCCGATGGAACCGTATATCCAAACCTAATTGAATATAAGGAAATAGTAAATTACCAATATATCGAATACATACACGGATCTGGCGATCCATCAAAAGATGACAATTTTTTAGTTAAGATTTGGTTTACATCAATTCAAAAAAACCAAACAATCATTAAAATGAAGATGAGATTTCCTAATTCAGAGATTAGAAATATGGTCGTTGGTTTTGGTGCCATCGAAGGTGCTCATCAAACTCTTAGTCGCTTAAACCAATATTTGAGATAAACATTAAGAATTTTATAGGATACGAATATATGACACGTGCAAGTTTATGGGATGATTTAAAAAAAGCCTTAGCTGGTTCCGAGGCTGATTATACAGAGGTGAGTTTACGAAAGGCTATCTTTCTTTTATCGATACCTATGATTTTGGAATTAGTTTTGGAATCTGTATTTGCAGTAGTTGATATATATTTTGTTGGTAAAATTGGAGCATCAGCAGTCGCAACTGTCGGATTGACCGAAACTTACCTTTTTCTACTTTATTCAGTAGCCATGGGACTTTCTTTTTCAGTGACTGCAATCGTTGCCCGAAGGATTGGTGAAAAAGAAAAAGATAAAGCGGCAATTGCTGCCATCCAATCTATTTGGATTGCAATCATTTCTTCGATACCATTTGCTATCGCGGGTATTTTCTATTCGAAGGAACTACTAACATTAATGGGAGCAGACGAATGGGTTCTCAATGAAGGATTCCATTATATGCAATGGATGTTAGGTGGAAATTTAGTCATCGTATTATTATTTCTAATCAATGCAGTTTTTCGCGGTGCAGGTGATGCCGCAATTTCAATGCGAGTCCTTTGGATTGCGAATGGTTTTAATATCATTTTGGATCCAATTTTTATTTTTGGTTGGGGTCCTATACCAGCGTTCGGTATCACAGGTGCTGCGATTGCAACAAATATTGGAAGAGGTATCGGTGTTTTGTTTCAACTTTGGTTGTTGTTTCAAGGTGGAAAACACATTAAGATACTAGTTAGTCATCTAAAAATTGAATGGGAGACGATATCGGGAATTCTAATCACTTCTCTTGGTGGAATTGGTCAAATGGTCGTTGGTATGACTTCTTGGATTTTTATTATGAGAATTTTATCAGAGTTTGGAAGTCAGACAGTTGCGGGTGCTACTATCGCACTTAGAACAATGATGTTTACATTGATGCCTTCCTGGGGAATGTCTAATGCGGTTGCAACTTTAGTTGGACAAAACTTAGGCGCTGGTAAGCCTGATCGTGCAGAACAGTCTGTTTGGTACACTGGTTTCTGCAATATGGGTTATCTGATCATCGTATCGATCATTTATTATTTCTTTAGTGAAAACATCATTGGAATTTTTACAGATGATCCATTGGTTATTAAGATTGGTTCCGAATGGTTAAGGATCGTATCGTATTCGTATTTTATCTATGCATGGTGGATGGCAGCAAGCCAAGCATTTAATGGAGCTGGCGATACAATGACTCCAACAAAAATCAATGTTATCTTTTTTTGGATCATCCAAATTCCGTTAGCTTATACTTTAGGCAAGTATCTTCATTTTGGTTATAGTGGAGTATTTTGGGCCATGATGCTGTCTGAAACTTCTGTCGGTGTTTACACTCTTTGGTTATTTACCAAGGGGAAATGGAAAGAAATGAAAGTATAAAAATTAGAAACTATGAATTCGCAAAAAAAAGTTTCCATTGATGAGTATATCCAATCCTTTCCAAAAGAGGTGCAAACAATTCTCTCAAAAGTGAGAAAAACCATACAAAAGGAAGCTCCTAATGCAACAGAAGCGATTCGATATGCCATACCTACATTTATTCAAAATGGTAATCTGGTTCATTTTGCTGCATTTAAAAAACACTTGGGTTTTTATTCGTTACCATCTGGGAATCTGAAATTTCAGAAAGAAATAAAAAATTACAAACATGGGAAAGGCTCTATCCAATTTCAATATGACGAACCAATTCCTTATGATCTGATCCGTAAGATTGTTCAATTTAGAATCAAAGAAAATGAATTGAATGTAAAAAAAAAACGAAAATAAAAAACTCGAAGAGACAATTCAATCATTTGTTAGGTGACGAATTATTGGTATTGAGATATTATTACTTTCTATTCTAAAATATGAACTTTTGAGAAAATAAAAACTAGATTTGCGAAATTTCATTTCAAGCATCCTTGGTTCGTGATAGAGAGGACGTATTGGGTGGCGGGTTCAGTTCCCCACCCTAGGTCGGGCGGGGATAAAAATATTCAATCCTGTAACCGTCCCGCATCGCAATAACATCCTGTCCTCTCTGCGCTCCGAGGCACGGCGTCGCTCGTCGAAAGCCATCCTGGCTTTCTTACTGTAACATTCGTTCCCTATGGGTCACTCATGTTCCAGCTCGCGCCACTGTTCGAGTCAATTGGTTTGATTTGAATGATTGGATTGTGAAAAGATTTGTCATGCGGGCGAAGGGACTCGCCCTCTCCGCTGTTCGGACATCCTGTCCTCTCTGCGCTCCGAGGCACGGCGTCGCTCGTCGAAAGCCATCCTGGCTTTCTTACTGTAACATTCGTTCCCTATGGGTCACTCATGTTCCAGCTCGCGCCACTGTTCGAGTCGATTGGATTGTAAATTGAGATTAGTTTGTTGGGAAGTTTGTCATGCGGGCGAAGGGACTCGAACCCTCGCCAGAAGCTTGGAAGGCTGCTGTGCTACCGTTACACCACACCCGCGACGTAAATACATAGTTTTGGCTGAGGGTTAAGGGTCAATGATTTTTGGTTCCAGAATGTGAGGGAGGCAGAAAATGAGTCTATGGCCCTCCCTCAATCGATTGAAAATTACCGAAAACAGTATCGAAAAATCAAACTTTTCCAAGACATTTCATCCGTTCTGCATTGGGATTCAGAAGTCATGATGCCAGAGGAAGGACGCGAATATCGATCGAGTCAAATTGCAGCGGTCGCAGAACTAACTCATGATTGGATGACCGACCAAACTTTTTTGGCCCAAATTCAAGGGGCAAAATCTTCCATCAAGGACCTTCCTGAATCCGATAGAGGGATTTGGAATCGTGAGTTGGAAATTTTGATGGAAGAGAAGGAAAAGGCTGATAAGTTACCTTCCGAATTTGTTGCTGAATTTGCAAAACTGACTAATTTAGCTCATGCAGAATGGGCAGAGGCAAAAAAAGAAAAAAAAATCAGCCTATTTTCTAAAAGGTTAGAAGAACTTGTCAATTTATCGAAAAAACAAGCAGATTACTTTGGTTATACGACTGAACCTTATGATGCTTTATTAGATAATTATGAAAGAGGTGCCAAAGCCAGCCAAATCCAAATATTATTTAACGATTTAAAAAATTCATTAATTCCGATTGTGGCAAAAGCCCCCAGGTTTAAAAGCCCATTCCAAAAACCAATTTCCATTGCGAACCAAACTAAATTCTGCAATCGACTTCCCTCTATCTTAGGTCTGACCTCAAAAGAATCGAGACTCGACATTAGTAATCATCCGTTTTCCACAAGTTTAGGAAAAGGTGATAAACGAATCACCACTCGTTATTCCGAATCTGACCCACTATCTTCCATCTTCGGTGTGTTACATGAGACCGGTCATTCATTATATGAATCAGGTTTGTCAAAAATGCCAGATTGGCCCAATCCTTTAACCGAATATTTGAGTTTAGGAATCCACGAATCACAGAGCCGCCTTTGGGAAAACCAAGTCGGTCGGTCTTTGCCATTCTGGGAATTTATGTATCCAATCTTGTTAAAAGATTTTGAAATGTCTGAAGCTGAACTCCCTTTCAAACAATTATACCAATACATCAATAGTACAGAAAAATCAAAAATACGCGTAGAAGCGGACCAAGTAACCTATAACCTTCATATCATCTTACGATTTGAAATCGAAAGAGACTTGATCAATGGAAAAATAAGGGTGAACGATCTACCAGAAATTTGGAATTCAAAAATGAAAGAAAGTTTTGGTTTGGTCATAGACAATGATGCAGAAGGTGTATTGCAGGACATCCACTGGTCGATGGGAGCATTTGGTTATTTTCCAACCTATACATTAGGAAATATATTCAGCGCACAATTTTTTAAAAAATTTACAGATGAATTTCCTGATTCGCATAACAAATTTTCTGCGAATGGTGATTTTTCAGATTTATTAAATTGGTTGCGGAAGCACATCCATTCCAAAGGGAAAATATTAACCATAGAAAATTTGGTTAAAGACGCAACTGGTGAACCTGCCAATGCAAAGTATCTCATTTCTTATTTAGAGGAAAAAGTAAAAGAAGTATCAATTTCTAATGAATTGAACTAGAAGGAACCAATATGTCAGGATCAGAACAAGTTTTAGAAAAACTCAGCCAACTTTCGTATTTCGATAATTTAGCATTGTATTACTTATGCAATGAGACCCCACCCCAGACTCTTGCCTTGGCATTTTTGCAAATGGATGAAAAAATCGCAGGATCGATGTTAGGTGTATTGGATTTACAACGCAGAAAATACGTTCATGAACTAATGGCGTTACAGAAAGATAGCGCAGAGGAATCGAAAAAGGCCGCCGCCGAAGGATTACTCTTAATCGCTGACGGACTTATTTCCAGAAACTTGATCAGCAAACAAGGTCAGTATTTTTTTGGTACTAAAAAATAATACATCCCTAAAGCTAAAAAAATCCAACCAAAGAGAAAACTCACTCCTCCAAAAGGAGTGATGGCTCCAAGGATTCGAATGCCTGTAATGGCAAGTGCATACAAACTAAAAGAAAATATCAAAATTCCAACCAAGAAGAACCAAACGGAAAAATTCAAATGTGTTAGGGATTTTTTTGGTGCTTCGTATCCTTCCGCAAGTAGTAAAAGGATAAAGGCGAGAAGTGCTGCGAAGCTATGATAAAAATGATACCGGTTCCCTGTTTCAAATGTTATCATTAATTCCGGCGGTATGATGTTTTTCAAGCCATGTGCTCCGAAAGCTCCGATGGCAACGGCTAAAAATCCAGAGAAACAAATGAGTAGGATGAGAACTAAGTTTGATTGCTTCTTGACAAGTTTCATATTGGATACTTCCTATTGCCTATGACTGCAGATGCATCCGGAAAGAATACTAAATTTGTAAGAGTTTGGCGACAACTCAGTGTAGAAGATGTTAAAAAACAATTGCTTTATATCGATGATCTTTATGGAACCTGTGGGAATTGTAAAAAACTTGGTCTCAATTATCTCAAAGACAAAAAATGTCCTGATTGTGGGATTACTTTTAAATACTTAGCTACTAAACTGAGTAAGGTGGCTGATATCGGTAAAATTCTCAGCAGAATCGACAAAGAAGGATTAGATCTTACTTTGATTGAAAGAGAAGATTTTGAAAGATCCAGTGCCTCAGATGCGGCGCGAGACCTTTTCAAATCATAAGACGGAATCAAAACCTAAAATTTAAAGGACCAACCAAATTGGGCAGTTTTGTTATGGGCTGCTGTATCTTCCCATGCATCAAAGGCACGTACAGCTCTTGTGACAGCCATTGCCGCAAAAATTCCAACAGCATTGGGAGAATCCCAAACGTTACCTGGACCTTTAGCATTTAACATGTTGTCATAAATGTTTTTCTTTGGTAAATTTTCCTGCGCATACAAATACGCACCGCCCACCAAAATCAGATCGCATAAAAAATAAATACTCATACTAACAAATGTATCACGATTTGTGAATAATGGTGAATTCCATGAATTGTAACCAACTGATGCCATCGGTGTGATTAAGTTCAAACCTTGGGATACGATATGGTATTTTTCCGATAAAGGTACCGCGGATTCATGTGGAGGTTTTTGTAATAGCTCTTGTTCTAAAATTTGTTTCCACATCTTTTCTTGGCCCCTTCTTGGAGACTCAATCCGGATGATGGAATCAGGAGAAGTTTTTCCCACTTTTCCAACATAAATATTAAAATCATAAGGATTGTTCCATCGGTTTTTGTAACGATACACAAACCCTTGGGTTTTTTCATCAGCGTAAAAATCTGGATCCAGTTTGTTTAGAACAGCCAGGAGTCGGATGTTCACATCCTCTGGCCCTCCTAAAATTTCCACAGTTTCCCCTGCAAAAACTGTATTTGGTAGAATAAAAAGTAACGCAAGAAAAAGTATGACCTTTGTTATGCGAATCAAAAATCCTTTAGTAAATGACTTCATGATTGGACCACTGGTAATTGAAGATAAGCATTGATTAATCCTAAAGAATTGTAAGTGGCATGACATGCCATCGCAATCCAAAGATTTCCTGTTTTGATATACAAATAACCGAAAAACATTCCTACACCGCAGATGATGAAAGGTATTGCAATGGAAGTCCCTTCACCATAATGCAACCAACCAAACAATAAGGATACGATCAATAGCCCTTCTTGTGTAAGGTTTTTATCGATAAAAGCTTTGAGTAAAAATCCTCTAAAAAAGATTTCTTCCAAAATTCCCGTGATGATGCCCACAACATAAATTCCCCAAGCCAGTAGGTAACCGTTTCCATGGATGGACTCGTACAATTTTTTGGCAAATAAACCTGATTCTAAAGGAACCGATAGTTTTTCGAGGATCACGCCAATGACCACAACGACAAAAAAACAAATGAAACCATTGGTAATTCCCCGGAGTAAAATCGGGATCGACAACTCGTCTTGTAAATTGGTAACCGGAATTTGTAGTACTTTTTTGTATAATAGATACCCGAGTCCCACATAACATAAAAACCATGGAATGGAAATTCCTAATAAGTAATGGGGTTTATCAGTAAAAACGATCTCATAAAATTGGCTGAAGAGTAGAGTTGGATTTTCGGTGATTTCTTTTTGGAATTGGTCTTTGATCGGAGTTACAATTTTTTGGTATTCAGTCAGTAGGCCTGAAAAATCCAATTTCCCTTCAGAGTATTCTTCATAAAGCGGAAGGACTTGCTCTTCTGGAATTCTATGGTTTAGAACCGAATGGTTCACGAAGGCTAAAAAGAATACGGAATAAAAAAAAGAACAAACGTAAACGAGACCAAGCGAATAGGCTGTGAGCCGAAAGATCTCAAAATATCGATTCTGCATCTGCCTTACAGTTCCTCAATTTCGGCAAGAATCGTCATCGTTTTTTTGAGAAAAGGTCGATAATCATTTTAGAAGATTATGTCTAAAAGCGTCGTTTTTCTCAATTGGGCAGTGATTTGGGTTAGTTTAGGTGCCGTTTCCCATTTGATTGCTGGACCACTCACCTTAGCCAATTTAGAATATAGCAATCCGTCTCTCAAAAATCTTCGTTCTGAAATCAAAGAAAACTTACGAATTTCCAAATCAGGGACCAAAAAAGAAATCCTCATTCCCTTGAAATATTACGAATACAAAGTTCAAAAAGAAGATAATTTCTTCAAAATCATGGCCCGCACAGGAATGGATTTGGAAACGCTTTCTTCCGTTAATGAGTTGAGTTCCCCTCATGATCTTTCGCATGGAATGGTTTTAGAAATTCCCAATATGCGAGGGACTTTTCACCCAGAAGAGACTGACGGTAATGAAAAAACGAAACAAATTCTTGCTGAGAAGTACCAAGTCGACGCCAATAAATTACAATATGATTCAGAAAGAGGAAAATGGTTTTTACCAGGAATCTCAATGGGAAAATCCGAAAAATCTTTCTTTTATGGATTTGGATTTCAATTTCCACTAACAACTGCTAGAATTTCTTCCAACTTTGGAAAACGTTTGGACCCATTTACTAAAAAGGAAACATTTCATGGTGGTTTGGATATGGCCGCCAAACAAGGATCAGATGTTTATTCTTCAATGGAAGGAGAAGTAAGTTTTGTTGGAAACCAAGGTGGATATGGAAACTTAATCATCATCAAACATAGTTTGGGGTATGAAACAAGATACGGCCATCTTTTGAACTTTGCTGTGAAACAAGGACAAAAGGTAAAAAAAGGCGAAAAAATTGGAGAAGTTGGTCAAACAGGTAGAGCGACCGGTCCACATTTACATTTTGAAATTAGAAGAAATTCAAAAAGACAAAGACCTATTTTTCATTCACACTAAAAAAAGATTTTACGACCTTTCTTGATTGTGTTACTTCTTGGAAACAATGGACTTTGAAATTCCCCAAGAAGTAGAAACACTTCGTAAAAATATCCAATCCTTTATCACAGAAGAAATCATTCCTCTGGAAAAACATTATGACTATGAAAAAGGTCGGATGCCGGAAGATATCAACCAACAAGCACGCGCTAAAGTAAAGGCAGCTGGGTTTTGGACTCCACACCTTCCAAAAAAAGAAGGTGGATTGGGCTTGGATTTAATTGGAACTTGTATCATTTTTAGTGAACTCGGTCGTTCTCCCATAGCACCTTATATATTCAATTGTGATGCACCTGATGAAGGGAATATGCATTTGTTGTCTCTTGCCGCGACAGAAAAACAAAAAGAATTGATCTTACATCCCCTGATCAAAGGAGAACTCCGCACTGGTTTTGCCATGACAGAACCATCACCAGGTGCTGGATCTGATCCAACATCCCTTCAAACCAATGCGGAAAAACAAGGGGATAAGTTTATTTTAAACGGACGAAAGTGGTATTGTACGGGAGCCAACGGAGCCAAGTATCTCATTGTTATGGCAAAGGTGAATGGGAGTTTTCGTAAAACCACAATGTTCCTTGTGCCTACCGATGCAAAAGGTTATACGATGGTTCGCGAAATTGAACTGATGGGATCTCATGGACCAGGTGGTCACTGTGAACTCAATTTTGAAAATGTGGAAGTTCCAGAGGATATGGTTCTTGGTAGAGTGGGAGAGGGGTTTCGGTTGTCGCAAGAAAGGTTGGGACCTGCTCGCCTTACGCATTGCATGCGATGGACTGGTATGGCTAGACGAGCACTTTCGATAGCTCGAAGTTATGCGAAAGAAAGAGAAGTGTTTAACGCAAGGATCGCAGACCACCAAGGGATCCAATGGATGTTTGCCGAACGTGCAACAGAAATTGAGATGGCATTTTTATTAACTCTCAAAGCGGCTTGGCTCTTAAAAACAGGAAAAGATGCAAGGCAAGAAACATCGATGGCAAAATGGAAAGTGAGTGAGTCATTATGTAATACCATCGATATGGCCATCCAAATTTGTGGGGGCAAAGGTTATTCAAGGGACCTTCCCCTTGAATTATTCTACCGAGATGCAAGGGCCGCAAGGATCGCCGACGGCCCATCGGAGGTGCATAAAATGGTCATTGGACGTAACTATGTTTCGGAGAAGTGGGATTTTTAAGGGAACATGGACATCAAAGAACTACAAGAAAAAGTAGAACTTCACTTAACATCGATTTGGCAAACTCCAGTGAAAGTATCAGAAATCTTTCATTTAAGTGGGGGAGCATGCCAAGACAATTTTGCAATTGAACTTATTTCGAATTCTACCAAACAATCGGTTGTGCTTCGAACAGACAAAGGTGGAAGTTTACTCTCTTCTCTGTCCAAACGGGATGAATTCAAAGTGGCAGAACTTGTTTACAAAGCGGGCGTCAAAACACCAAAACCGGTGTATTTGGAAGAGAAATCTTCAGTCATTGGTGCCCCCTTTTACCTTATGGAAAAAATTGCAGGGAAGGCAACGGGACGTTACATTACAAAAGACAAAGAATTGGATTCCTATCGCAAAACAAATATGGTCTCTGATTTAGCATCCAATTTGGCAAAACTACATACAGTGAATCCAAACTCTGTCACAGACCAAGACTTAAAACAAAAATTAAAACTAGTTACCATAGATACATATATTTCTCAAGCGATAGTAGACCTACGCCAATCCTTAGATGAATTGCCAGAAGCGCACCCTGCCATCGAGTTGTGTTTGTATTGGATGGAAACACACGCGCCTAACATTGATCAGATTGTTTTGGTGCATGGTGACTTTCGCACTGGAAATTTTATGATGAATTCAGATGGATTACAAGGAATTTTAGACTTTGAATTTGCCCATTGGGGAGACCGTCACGAAGACATTGCATGGTTGTGTATGCGTGATTGGAGGTTCGGTCGCCTAAACAAAGAAGTTGGTGGGTTTGGTGACAGAAAGGACTTTTACAGAGAGTATGAAACCACTTCCGGCATTCCGGTCGATCCGATGAAAGTCTCGTTTTGGGAGATTATGGGAAATGTACGTTGGGCAATCGGTAGTGCCCAACAAGCAGAAAGGCATTTGTCCGGAAAAGACAAAGGGATTGAACTTGCTTCTATTGGAAGAAGGACAGCGGAAATGGAATGGGAAGCTATGCGACTCATTGAGGAAATTGAAAATGCAGTATAGACCAGATGCAAAAGAATTATTATCTGCCATCCAAGATTTTATGATGAAAGAGTTACTTCCTAAACTTGAAGGGGATGATATATTATCATATAAAACTCTTGTCTCTTGGAATATGTTAGGTGTAATCGCAAGAGAATTTGATTCTACTGAGTATACAAATACTTGGTTGGACATTTTGGCATCCAAACTATCCATTTCTGAATTGGAAAAAAAATATTCGATAGATACATTTCGTAACCTAAGTAAAAAAGAGAGATACCAAATTCTATATGAATGGAACCAAGATCTCGCTAGAGCCATTCGTGAAACTTCCGTCCATTCACAGATGAATAAAACCCATTCGAACGATCACTCAACAAAATTGGACATCAATCCCAAAGGGAATGTATGGACTTTGGTAAAGTCACAATTAAAAGAAAACCTATCTGTTTCTAATCCGAGGTTCCAAACTTAAATGTCCTTTTTGTATTTAGTAAGGCATGGCCAAGCAGATCGACTCGGAAAAAATTATGATCAACTAACAGAACTTGGATGGAAACAAGCCAGTCTTTTAGGAGAATACTTCAAACAACAAAGAATTGAGTTTGATTCTGTGTATACCGGTACTTTGAATCGGCAAAAACAAACAGCAGAAGCAATCATCGAACGTTTTACAACAGATCGGTTTTGTATTCCTGATCCTTTAGAAAATTCTGCTTGGGATGAATTTGATTCTAGAATGTGGCTTGGAATCGCTGCCAAAATTCGTAATTCGAATGAACATTTTGCAAAGTTATACGAATCATACAAACAAGCCTGGGAAGAAGGAAAAGAAGAAACTCGCCTTTATTTTCAAGAACTCATTCAACTCGTGTTAGCGGATTGGGTGAATGGAGTTTGGGATCCTGTGGAACCTTATACATTTGCGGAATATGTTGAAAAAGTATCGATGGGGCCGAAAAAAATTCCTGGTGATGCGAAAAGTACATTGGTAGTATCTTCTAGCACTCCCATTGCCATTATGATGGGACTTTCCTGTAAAATGGATTCAAAAGAATTTCCAATCTTTATGAAATCCATTCTAAACTCTTCGCTCAGTGTGTTTCGCCGTGATGGGAAGGGATGGGAACCCGTGAGTTGGAATGCTACTCCCCACCTGCAAGATCCAGATTGGATTACCATCGTGTGATTAGATTTTTTGGGGAGCTACTTTTATTGAGCAAAAGAGGATAATAACTTCACTCGATTTTTTGCCTTCTGGCCCCAACCTGACCTTGGAAAATTTTTATGTAAATGGTCCATAGCGGCAAGTTCTTCTTCGTTGGTTTTACTATAACGAATTGTAATCTTTGGTTCTTCTTGGAATTTAAAATCCACTGTCACGTGAAAACTGCCCATAAAGATAACAGTACCTGGTTGTAAGTCCACTCTAGACTTTCTTACAGTATCGATATCAAAGTCGATATCGATTTTATTTGGTTGTTTTGTACTACTAAAAGCAAAATCAGATGCACCACGATTTAATAAATGAATGGCATCATACACTTCGTACTGACCTTCTTTTAAATTTTGAAAGTAATAATAATGACCGGAACTTTCACTGTATTCAATTGATTTTTCCCCTTTACGCAAAGTGACTTTTTGAAATCGAGGATCGATGAGTTCGTCTAGGATCATTTCATCTTTTACAATGGTCATCTGAATGATTATCAAACTACTTTGTGAATTTTTTGGACCAAAGCTGGAACATTCAGGGAATAAATATGTAACAAAGAGAAGGATTAAAAACTTTCTAAAGATACCAGAAGTCATCGTTTCCCATTTAGAAACTTTTTTTTCTTCTGACATTAAAACTTCGTCATTAATTCTCTTGGATGGGATTGGGTTTTCCGAGTTCGAACTCATTTGAATTCCGTCCTTAACCCATTGGGTATTGAATTTTTTTGGTGACAAGGTTGATTTCTGATAAAATTTCATCGGAAAGAATCAAGTCGGATGCTTTTAAAGATTCTTCCAACTGCTCAACTGTATTGGCACCAATGATAGTAGAAGCAACAAAATCATGTTGTTTACTCCAAGCAACAGACATAACTGTGGAACTCATTCCATACTTGGTTGCAATTTCCATCAGTTCTTTTGTAGAAGCTAATGTCTGTTCGTTTAAAAAACGATTGGACATTCGTTTTTGCCTTTCGCCTTCCACCATATAACGGACGAACCTTGCCCCTTCTGGTTTTGTAGGACCGTTGTATTTTCCAGTGAGGACTCCGCCTGCAAGAGGCGAATAAGGAAGTAATGACACTCCTTCTTTTCGACAAACTTGAGCTAATTCATCTTCAAACCGACGATTGAGTATCGAAAAATTGTTTTGGATAGAATCATATCGAATTAAGTTATGTTTGTCTGATGTCCAAAGACTTTTCATGAGTCCAAAAGAGGTTTCATTAGAACAACCAGCATAACGAATTTTTCCTTCTTCTTTAAGTTCGGTGAGAGCTTCCATCGTTTCATCATAAGAAACATCATGGTCAGGCCAATGGGTTTGGTACAAATCGATTGTTTCAACACCTAATCGCTGTAAGGAGCCTTCAATTGCTCTTCGGATATGGTATTTGTCAAGGGCAGTTTTCCCTTCACGCAGTGGTGGACTAAACCATCCATGGCCAGGACCTGCCACTTTCGATGCTATGAGGATTCCATCTCTTGGTTTAGTTTTGATCCATTTGCCAAAAATTTCTTCCGTACGGTGTACCCATGACTTTTGAGGAGGGACAGGGTAAATTTCTGCAGTATCATAAAAATCAATACCAGCATCATATGCACGATCTAAAATTTTAAACGCCTCATCCTCGTTACATGAGGATCCAAAGGTCATGGTTCCCATACAAATTTCGGAAACCACCATTCCTGTTTTGCCAAGTCTTCGTTTTTTCATGTTATTTTTTGATTAAAAAAGTTTTAAATTGGTTTTTAGGATCACTCCAGTCAATGACATGATCCTTTACTTTTGCTTTTGTAGGACCCCTTTGCATCGCACGGTATAAGTCTTCGATAAAAAGTTTGTCACCTTCCACAACTGCTTCCACTTCCCCGTTCGGTAAGTTTTGTGTATAACCTTTGAGTCTCATTTCCTGGGCTTTTTGTAGGATATAATACCGAAATCCCACACCCTGTACGGTACCCCGAATGATAATTCTAGCTCTTGCTTCTTCTGATTTTCCCAAAGATTGTCTCCTTCTTTAACCTTACTTTGTTTTTACATTCTCTGCAATGTAATTTTGAATTGCTGCTTTAAAAATAGGGACAAACTTTTCATAAACAGGTCGTTTGAATTCAACGACTGCTTGGATAGTTTCCTCAATTTCCATATGTCGGATGGTCAAAAACTCTTGTTCATGATGTATGAGATCACATTCATCGAGCCCACCATCCCAATAAAACAAAATCCATCTTTGCAATTGACCACGAAACTTCTGTAAATGGGAATTGAGTCCTAACGAATTTGGAAAATCATAGGGTATCCAATCTGGATACTCCGTAACATAAGTAGCCTTTTTGATCCCTAATTCCTCGTATAATTCACGTTTAGCGGCTTCTAGATAATCTTCTTCTTCATCGATCCCACCTTGTGGGAATTGCCAAGAACCAGGAAATTGAATTCTTTCGCCCACAATGACTTTTCCAAAAGAGTTGAAGACTACCATTCCTACATTTTTGCGGTAGGGTTTGTTTGTCATAAACGTTAGAATGTCTCTCTCATCCATTTTCGCAAGAAATTCCTTAATTTTTTGTTTCTTGGGAAATCCGTGGTTTCAATCTTGGGTTTAGGAGATAGTATGAAGATCATTTTGGTTCGTCACGGTGAGGCTGAAAACTCCACCGCTACCATTTCCGATTCACAACGCGAACTGACCGACAAAGGAAAGAGCGATATTCATAAAATTGGGAAATTTATAAAAAACTCGTCACTTTCAGTCAAACAAGTTTATTATAGTCCCTACACAAGAACCAAACATACAGCAGAAATACTCTCCGAAGAATTGAAATACAATGGTGAAATGGTAGCCTCTGAAGACTTGGCAGCGGGTAGAGGTTGTACTGATATCATTTCTTGTTTGGTCAATTTTACCAATTCCGATACCGTTTTGTTAGTTGGTCACAATCCAGACATCACCTTTTTTGCGGCCAAATTGTTAGGAAATGCCAGTGTCGCGGAAAATTTAGTTTTCCAACCTGGTTCCACCATTGCCATCAATGTTGCTCGCGAAAAGTTCGATCATGGCCAAATCATTTGGGCCATTTCTCCCGATCATCTCGGAATTTAGTTGGAATCCTACGCCAAGGACAGTAAGACTTGACCAAGTTTGTCATATCAGATTTTTGGATTCCATAACACGGGGTGTAGCGCAGCGGTAGCGCACTTGTCTGGGGGGCAAGGGGTCGCCGGTTCAAATCCGGTCACTCCGATGGTTGGTATTGTTTTTTGCAAAAAACCCAGCAGGTTTGAGCACAAACCTGCCGGTAGAAAATTCAGGATGGTGAGATGAAAAAATATAACTTAGGAAGGTTTATTGTCTTTGCCTTCTTTCACTTGGTCTAGATACTTCACAACATTGTCTTTGAGTTCTTCAAAACGAACAATTCCCCAAGCCACACCCATTTTTACTTTTAGGGCTTTATCGCTCGTGTCACTTTCCCCTTGTTCTTTCAATTTTTGAAAGTTAGTCTCGAACTGGCTTTTTTTCTCGTTCAGGTCTACAACAAGTTTCTCCCAAACTTCTTTCGAAGTTTTGACAGCACCAATTCCAGCGTTCACGATATCTTGTAGTTTGTTTTCCACGTTGCTCATCGGAGGGAACTCCTTCTTGGTTCCATTATTTTGCAGTGCACAATAATGTCTAGAAAGAAATTGATAGTGGAAACTGAATTCTTACGGTAAGATAGGCAGATGCGTATCACTCAAATTTGGACGATTTTAACTATTTTCACCCTTTTTACCTCGATAGTAGCCTGCGGAGGCCAAATCCAAGAGAAACCCATTGTTGGTTGTGAACGAATTTCTGGCACCCCAGGCCCAGAAGACTTTGATCTCATCCGAGAAACAGCAACCATCATTGTATCTTCCCATGAAAGGCGAAATGGATTAAAAGACATTGGTGCTTTATTTGAAATTTCTTTCGCAAACCCTAACCAAAAATTAGAAGCCAAAAAAATCGAAAGCAATTACCCAAAAAACTTTCGTCCGCATGGTATCAGTTATGCGAAAATTAATGGAGTGGACACACTCGCTGTGATTTCTCACACCTTGGATGATGATACCCCTCATACACTCGAAATCTTTGAGAGAACAAAGGTTGGAAAATGGACACATACCAAAACTTTAAGCGATCCATCACTCACAAGTCCCAATGATATCTTTATGAACGAGTCCGGCGAAATTTTTACATCCAACGATAACGGAACCAGTAATGCGTTTCGTAAGTATTGGGACATGATCATTCGCAGTGGAAGGGCTGATATCTCTTATTATAATGGAAACACATTCCAAAACTTAGGTGTACCTGTGATGTTAGGGAATGGAATTTACATTCGTAAAAATGGAAAACAAGAACTTTTGTATCGTTCTGTGTTTTCTGAAAAAGCCATCCGAGTGTATGAAGTGAATCGTGAAAATGGCAAAATCAGTTTGAAGTATTTGGAATCCATTGCAATTGGAGCAGGTCCCGATAATATATTAGAAGATGAATCAGGGATGTTATGGCTTGCAGCCCATGATTCCACTTACAAATTCATCCGCCATGTCATGAACCGAACGAATTTAGCACCCACTCGCGTATTTAAAATCAATCCAAATACCAAGGAAGTGATAGAAGTGTATGCGAACGAAGGTGGAGAAATTTCTGCAGGAAGCACAGGTCTTGCCTACAAAGACAAACTTCTCATTTCACAAGTATTCGAAGATTTTTTATTGGTTTGCCCGAGACCATAGTAGACATATCTAACAACAATAATACGATAGTGGATCGAAGCTGTCGTATTATATTAATAATATTTAAACGAATTCACTGATGATACCCAACGAAAACTCTATGACTTTCAAAAAAGACATCGTCATCCAATCATTTTCTTCTCCAAAAGAATGGAATGATTGGCTTTCAGGCAATTTTGATTCAAATCATGATGGTATTTGGCTTCGCATATACAAGAAAAACTCCGGGGTCAAAACGATCACTTATGAGGAGGCCTTAGACGAAGCACTTTGTTTTGGTTGGATCGATAGCCTGAAAAAAACGTTCGATGAATCTTCATGGATTCAAAAATTCACTCCCCGTAGGGCTAAAAGCATTTGGTCGAAACGGAATCGAGAAAAAGTAGAAATCCTGATCAAAGAAAAACGAATGCAACCAAACGGACTCAAGGAAGTAGAAGCTGCTAAAAAAGATGGGAGGTGGGAGAAGGCCTATGATTCACAAAGTAATATGGAAATGCCTAAGGATTTTTTGATTCAATTAAAAAAGAACAAAAAAGCCCATGAATTTTTTAAATCCTTAAATAAAGCAAATCACTTTGCAATCGCCTGGCGATTACAAACTGCGAAAAAACCAGAGACAAGAGAAAAGCGACTGAACCAACTATTGGAAATGATGGAAAACAAACAGAAATTGCATTGAAATGCTTTGGAATCATCTTAAATACACATAATAAAAGTTATGTGAAATTGCTTAAATCTTAATACAATATGAAAAAAACCTATTACCTTTTCATTTTAATGACTTTGTTTACTTGCGTATTCCTATGCTCGGATCAAAACCTATCTCAAAAAATAAAAATTGCTGATCATCAAGAATGTGTCGTATTGATTCATGGATTCCTTCGATCATCCAATCACCTAAAGAACCTGAGGAACTTTCTAATTGAGAAAGGATATTATGTTGTTTCTATCGATTACGAATCAACATCAATGACCATTCAAGAAATTGCAGATTCTAAACTTTCCCATCTATCAGACGTTTGTCAAAACCAAAAGACTCATTTTGTGACCCATTCACTTGGTGGAATTATCCTAAGGTCTTATTTAAATTCAAATCATATCAAACATCTTGGAAACACAGTGATGTTAGCTCCACCAAATCAAGGTAGCGAAGTTGCCGATTTCCTTTCCCAATTTCATGTTATTAATTTATTTTTAGGACCAGTCGTTGCCCAACTCAAAACGGATCAAACTAGTTTTGTACATTCATTAGGACTACCAAAATTTAAATTTGGTATCATAGCAGGAAATTTGACGTTAGATCCTTTTTCCTCCTGAAGGAATGAAAACTTCGCATAACAGAAATTTATTTTTGTTACCTTCAGTTTTAACTTAACCCTTTCAAAACAATTTCAATCGTTTCTAATAGTAAAGGTTCCCTATTTTCAGCTGAATATTGGGCTACAAGTTTTGGGTGAGTGAATGCTGTACCAGCAGAGATTAAAATTTCGGTGATTAAATTCACATCACGTTTTTTGATTTTCTTTTGATTGATCGCCTCAACGACCAAACTCGACATTTGTTTTCGCATATTGGATAAATGCGTTTGGATGAATGGTTTTGACTCTTCCGCTGCCATATCAAATGCCTTAAACAGTTCGGGATCCAGTTTAACTTTTTCCAACTTCATTCGGTGGAGGTTGAGAAACCAAGTGAGGATCTTTTGGATTGGGTCTCGTTTTTCTACCACAAGCGATTCTTGTTGCTCATCCAACTTCACAAGCCAACGTTCGGAAACCGCATCGAGGAGGGCTGTTTTGTCTTGAAAATGAGAATAGAGGGCGGCATGGCTAATTCCCATTCCTTTGGCCACATCCACCAATCGAACCTTTTCGAAACCTTTTTCTCTAATTTGGTCTATTGCGATTTCTACGGCTCTGTCTTGGATTTCCGAAGCGGTAAGACCAGTTCTTGGCATAGAGAAAGGATCGAATTCGGAATCGGAGGGTCAATCTCAAATTACAAAATGAAAAAAATGTTAGTTTTGAAACTTACAGACTTGACATTTTGTAACTTACAAAATATTGTAAATGTAAGTAAGGAAAAGGTACAAATTGATGTTATTGAAAGGAAATACAATCCTCATCACCGGTGGAACGAGTGGGATCGGCTTCGCTCTCGCAAAAAGATTCTCTGATCTTGGAAACCAAATATTGGTTTGTGGTACGAATGAAAAGAAATTGGAAGAGATTTCTATATCTTATCCCAGCTGGGCTACGTATCGATTTGATATCTCTCTACCAGAAGAGAGGGTGAAATTGTTTCAAAAAACCACAGAAGATTTTCCAGAACTCAATGTAGTATTCAATAATGCGGGGATCCAAAGGTATCCGAAATTGAGTGAAGTAGAACCTTGGACAGATTTAGAAAAGGAGATCGATGTAAATTTGGGAGCTCCCATCCATCTTTCGATGTTATTCGCCAAGCACCTGTTCGCAAAAAAAAATGCGGCGATTTTAAATACAACCTCTGGATTGTCGCACATCCCGTTGGCGTATGCACCTATTTATAGTGCGACCAAAGCCGCTTTACACTCGTTCACACTCACACTACGATTTCAATTTCGAAATCAACCCATTGAAGTCATTGAAGTTTCGCCACCAATGGTGGATACAGACTTAGGAATCCCTAACACACATACGGCGAGTCTGAATTTGGACGAATATGCGGATACCGTTATGATTGGATTACAAAACGGAGAACTGGAAATCACAACTGGATATTCTACAATCACAGCCAATGCCAGTCGGGAACAAAAGAATGAGATCTTTTTGTCAATGAACTTGGCTCGTAGTTCCTCAAACTAAGGACCGACCGACAAAGGCACACGCGATGGCATCCCAGGAGTCATCGTGGCCTTTTAGGTCCTTAAATCCCAAAATCATTTGGATCGCCGCCCGGACTTCCTTTTTGGTGGCGTTCCCTTTGGCAGAGATTCCTTTTTTGATTTGTGTGGCAGTGAGTGACACCATCGGGATTTGGTTTTCGCCCAGAGTGAGTAAAATCACCCCTCGTGATTCAGAAACCTTCATCCCCGTGGTTGTGTTTTGGACAAAGAATAACTCCTCCACGGCGGCGTGTTCTGGTTGGTAAAGGGAGAGGATTTTTTGAAGTTCGGAACGAATTTGCAATAAATTGACGGGAGAAGGGGTTTTCGGAGCCACTTCAATTGTTCCATAGGCTAGAAGTTCTGGATTGCGCCGCATTCCTTCAGGGAAAGACAAAACGGCATACCCGACACGGTGGGACCCTGGATCAATTCCAATGATTTTCAATCATTTATTTCCTAATTTCATTCTTAGGGACATTTTTCGAAAGGCTCAACCCAAAACCTAGTCTAAAAATGAAAATGACAGGGTACTTTCCTTCCGTATAGTGGAAGAAAACCACCCGCAGGAACGTTAAACACATGACCGCAACGGCAGTGAAACTCGAAAAATCCCAGGCGGAGAAGGCATTGAACGCCCAAGCCGCCCTCCTCAATGAAGTTACGAAACGACTCGCACAGAAAAATTCCGATAACGGCAAAGTTTCCGTCAGCAAAATGGACAAAACGCAACATGTGTTTTACCAACTTGCTTGGATGACAGCACAACAACGTGTTGCTGAAAACTTTATCGTTTATGCTTGGGATGCTTCCAAAGGAACTGGTGAATTGGAACAGAAAATGGCCCTCACTTTTGCGGCAGAAACTGTTTCCAACATTCGTTCTGAACTAGCAGCGCGTCCTGCAGAATACGAACTTACGTATCAGGAATTATTCTCCAAATTGTTTTCCGACGAAATCAACAGTTTCGTGGAAGCGGCCTCCAAAATGGAAAACTACGAAGCCATCGTTGATAAAATTGTCGACCTCGGACACTTCGGTGCTTACGGACTTTCTGAAGACCACGAAAATTTCCGTGGAATTTTCAAAGATTTCGCTGAAAATGTAGTCGTTCCACACGCAGAACATGTACACAGACATGATGACCTCATTCCTCAAGAAATCATCAATGGATTAAAAGACATGGGTTGTTTTGGTCTTTGTATCCCAGAACAGTTCGGTGGGATCCAACCAGATGATCGTCCAGACAACATATCGATGTTAGTGGTTACTGAAGAACTATCGCGTGGTTCCCTTGGAGCTGCAGGTTCCCTCATCACTCGTCCTGAAATCATGTCGAAGGCTCTCCTCAAAGGGGGAACTGAAGAACAAAAAAATAAATGGTTACCACTCCTTGCATCCGGCGAAAAATTTGCGGGAATCATGGTGACAGAACCTAACTACGGTTCCGATGTTGCTGGTGTCTCTGTCACTGCAAAAGAAGTGGAAGGTGGATTTGTCATCAATGGTGTGAAAACGTGGTGTACATTTGCAGGTTATGCGAACCTCCTTCTCATCCTTTGCCGCACGGAAGCAGATCCAAGTTTGAAACACAGAGGTCTTTCCATCCTACTTGCTGAAAAACCATCCTTTGACGGTCATGAATTCAGTTACAAACAAGAAGGTGGTGGATCGATCCAAGGAAAAGCAATCGGAACCATCGGTTACCGTGGAATGCACTCCTATGAAGTTTCTTTTGAAGACTACTTTGTTCCAAAAGAAAACCTTCTTGGTGGTGATGCAGGCCGTGGAAAAGGTTTTTACTTCCAAATGGAAGGATTTGCTGGTGGAAGGATCCAAACTGCTGCTCGTGCCAATGGTGTGATGCAAGCTGCTCTTGAAGCAGCACTTCGTTATTCACAAGAACGTAAAGTATTCGCAAAACCAATTTACGATTACACTTTAACAAAGTTTAAAATTGCGAAGATGGCTATGATTGTGCAAGCAACTCGCCAATACACAAACTATGTAGCAACTCTCCTCGATGACCACAAAGGCCAAATGGAAGCAACCCTTGTCAAATTGTATGCATCCAAAATTGCTGAATGGGTCACTCGGGAAGCGATGCAAATCCATGGTGGCATGGGTTATGCGGAAGAATACCCAGTATCCCGTTACTTCGTTGATGCTCGCGTATTCTCTATCTTTGAAGGGGCAGAGGAAGTGATGGCTCTTCGCGTCGTAGCGAAAGACCTTCTTGACCAAGCACTCGCTTCGTAAGATCACAAAAAATCTTTACCGATGGGAGAAACTCTTTCGGTAAAGATCCAATCCAAACGATGTCATTCTGTAATGAATCAAATGACACAAACTGCAAGAAGGCCTGAGAAATCAGGCTTTTTTTATGTTTCTATCCGAATTCCAAATTGATATTGTGCTTTCCATCAAATGAACATGAGTCTAAACTATTGTCCGAGATCTTATCTCTGTTATATGAAGTTTCAACTTGTATATTCTGTTTTTATTTTGTTTGTTTTGAACTTTTCTTGTAAAACTCCTATGCCTGAACTTAGTTCGGAAGCGAAACTTTCCAAAAACAAAACCATCTCCATCCGATGGACAACAACCGATCCCATCCTTGCCAAAGTATTTCCTGAAGTTTTTCCTGTACCTCCCGCTGTTTTATTAGAAGACCAAGTCAATATTGCCGATCTATCAACGGTACCAATGCCACCACCTGATCCAAACCAATCACCCAAAATTCAAAAACAAAAACCTCAAAACCCCAACGAACTTCCGAGATGGGATCGTGGGTTTGAATTGACCAATATTGACAACTTAACTCTTGTCATTCGAAATGAAAGCCAAAGACCTTTCACGAGTATTGGTATTAGTTTATTGGCATTGACGATGTTGTATTATGGAACCATGGAAACGGAAGCAGAACTCGTTTGGACATCGGGGGAAACCAATCTCCATCGAATTTCATTTTTAAGAACGAAGGAAACGATTTGGGCTCCCATGCCGTTTTACATTGGAACTGGATCGAGTATCGTTGCACCCATCCTCAATTCTAACAGGTATCCTTCTCATTTGCAAAAGTATTGTATCCAAGAAAAACCTTCCAAGTTACGAGAATCAACGGAACAGTCCTATCAAAAAAATTGTAAAGAATACGAAACATTCCTAAAGAGATTATTGTTACAGAATTATGAAACCATTCATTTGCAACTGACTGAATGGGAAAAACGTAATCAGGACTGGTTCCAACCATAGTTGGTGTTTAGAAGTAATCTTATGAATCCATTGTATTCACATCAAAATATTTTATTGTAACCATCTTGAATGAAATATAAAATTTACTCTGTCTTCATCGCATATGTTTGCATTTTGATCTCCCCCTCACAAGGGCTTCGTTCGGTCTCCCTACCAAAAGAAAATTGGAGTGTTGTTTTGTATGGAGGGATCTTTACAACCACCGATTTGATCCCCATCGTTTTTCGTCAAAAAACTGACTATAAAGAATCCTACATCGGTACCATCGGTGTGAGTCGGCCGTTTGATTACCGAATCCGATGGTTTGATTTTTTGTGGGAAGCCAATGCCACAAAACATTTTGGAGAAATGAACCATTGGGAAACAAATGCATTTTATATCGTTAAAATTGATCGAATTTATGATTCACCATTCAGCGTATCACTCGGCGAAGGAATGTCCTTTGCCTCAGAGAATCCAAAATTAGAAAATAAAGCGAAAGGATATTATTTGGAAAGTGGACTGCAAAAAGATGCGATTGAATCCAGAGCACTTTTAAACTATATGATGGTGGAAGTGAGCTCCTATTTGCCTTTCGAACGTAAAACAGAGGTATTTTTAAGGATCCACCATCGGTCAGGGATTTTTGGATTGTACTGTCCGCCCGACCCCAATTGTGGATCTAATTTTGTATCCTATGGATTTCGAACATCCTTGTAACATATACTAGGTGATAGAAGAACTTTTTTGATCGATTGATCCTCACAAATATACTAAGTATAAAATCTGAGAATTTTAGGCAGTAACTCCTATCAATGGAATGGACAACCAAACATTGATAAGAGTCAATGAATTCGATTAATTGGAAGGAGTGTGATTCGGCTCCTTGATCCAATCATACTTCGCTTCTTTGTGTTTTCCTTGTTCTACTAAAGATTTTAAGTTTAACAAAGTTTCATAAGGAGTGTCAGTTAAAACCAAATTGATCACAGATTGTGGAACAGAACCACCTGGTTCAAAATGCGCTTGGTATTCAATCTTGATTTTACCATTCGCAAGTGGAATGAGTTTCCAATAGCCTTCAAATCCAGGCATACGAGTGACACCAGATGGCGATCCTTTTGCATTGGAATCCAATCGTTTCATCTTCATGGTTGTTGTCAGAGTTTTGTCATTCTGTTCAAAACTTCTATCCATGATCACATCACGGTCGTTCACCGGCCAAGGTGCACCATTTCGTAAATACACAGATGATTTTTTCTCTGATCCAGAAATTACAGTAAGTTCTTTGCATTGGTGGTACAAATTTTTACAAGATTGTGGGTCTACTAGCAAAGCAATGATTTGTGAGATAGAAGCTTCCACTTCCGTTTTGCCCAAAAACTCTTCAATGTTGGAACCTGGTACTGGCCTTGTGAGAATTTGGATTCCTTTTTTCCGTTTTGATTCCGACCACTCTGGCGATTGGGCAATGAGTGGAAGGACGTTTACGAATAAAAAACATCCCAAGAGGAATGGAAAGAGTGTCTGTTTTTGGATCATGGTTACCTACCTATTTGCGAATGTATGAGCGGTCTTACAGTTTCTGCAAAGAATAATGAGGTTGAAGAAGCTGGTAACAAACTCAATCCATTTTTTCTTCCGATATTATTCACAGCAAGGATTGCCATATAATTCCGATTTTTATCGAGCCATGGATAAAATCCATTGATCCCAATGCTATGGGAGATCAAATCTCGATCACATTCCGCAGGGACATCAGTCACAGTGCAAAACCTCCAGTTTCCAAGTCCATATTGCCAACGGTAACCAAAAGCTGAAAATTGTGAATAACCAATTTTTGCTCCATTGTACTGGTCTGCCAAAATTTCTGTCACCGATGTTGTGGAAAGAAAATTGGTTATGTTTGCACCTACTGAATTTTTAGCAGTACCATTCGTAAGAAGTGCATTTAACATCCTTGCGTAATGTTCTGGAGATATGGAGAGTCCATAAGCACCGGATAAACTTCCATCGGTATCGGTTCCCCCTCTCGAATTTCCTCGCCAGATTGCTTGGCTAGCATCCCAACCTAGAGGAGTGACGATGAGTTGAGAAAATAAAGTATCCCATGTTTTGTTACATGACACTTCTAACATTCGTTGTGCGACTGCCATATGATTGGAATTGTATTGGTACAATGCTCCAGGAGTGCCAGTAGATTGGTCTCTGATATTATTCACACAACTATCTTTTTCTGTTGAACTTGCCCCCACTGGAAGTGTTGAAATACAACTTGCTTGCCCCGCTCCACTACTTCCACCTGCATTTAGTCCGGAAGTAAATGACAATAACTGACGTAAGGTGACATTAGCATACGTGCCTGTCCATCCAAGTACTTGGGCCGTCGTGCGAGACAACGAAATGGCACCGCCAACGGCACCGTTATTACAAGTCCCTGTAGTCACTGTTCCGCATTGTGCATATATAGCACTATTTGTGTTACAATCAATGACCCTCATTGCTGTGATGGCAGTCACCCATTTGGAACCTGATGCAATTGGTTTGTAGGTATTAAAATCAAGTACAGACTGCCTTGCATAAATCCGTGAACCATCTTGGTCAAACACCTGGAAACTGGCACCTTCATCCGTCGATTTGGTATACTGGTCAAAACAAGAATCCAAACTAAAACAGGATCCAAAGATTCCTGCAATCAAGGTGGCTTGGGTATCTTTATCAGTTTGAACTGATTTTTGGCATTCAATTAAGAATAAGGATAAACTTGCGAAAACAAATAATGTAAATGTTTTATTTTTCATATAATTTCCTTTCAAAATGAAATTGGTTCGATGGTAATGATTTTTCCTGTTTTTTCTAAATCGCAGGATGCAAACTCAAGTAATAGTAGGGCATCACGTGTTACTCCCCCAACAGTTGTTAGACCATCATAAATACTTCCTAAAACTAAAGCACCTTTTGTTTGAATGTCGGATTCACACTGTAGAACAGATGATTCCAGAAAGGAATCGTTGTCTTCGATAGTGGAAACAAAAGTGTAGAGTATTTTCGCTAAAAATCCATTCACAAGGAGGAGGGGAGAGATTGGGCCTTGTCCTCCTTTCATACCAGACTGGGCCAACCAAAAAGAAGATGCTGTTCCTTCTGCAACTAATATGGCATCGGATATCCTTTCTTTTGCTTCACTGCCTTTGACAGCTCCATAAGTGGGGATTCCCAATCCTTCGGTTAGCATACAATTTGTCAGAAGGACAAAGAAAAGAATGGAAAGAATGATTTGTTTCATAGAAAAGTAAACCTCGTAACAATATGAATCGATGGGAACAAACTAACCTGCAATCTCTGGTTCGAATTCCAGAGCCTGAGCTCATGGAAGATACGAATCAGGTAAAATCGTATGCAAATGCGGATTTTGAATCGGCGCATTCGATGATCATCAAACAGTTTCAAAACAGACTTCCTCTCAAATTTTCACCACGATCAGTTTTGGATTTAGGATGTGGTCCTGGTGATATGTCGAATAGACTAGTCACCCTATTTCCTAATTCCAATTTTACCTTTCTTGATGGATCCAATTCAATGTTAGATTATTGTAAGAAGCGTCTTTCTACATTCGTTGGTGAAAAAAGAAACAATAAAATGATTTTTAAAAACGAACTCATTCAAGGCTTTGTTCCCGAATCCAGTTATGAATTAGTTTTTTCCAATTCACTTCTTCATCATACACACAATCCATATGAGTTTTGGGCAGCCATACAAAGGTCTATAGATGACGATAGTTTTATCTTTATATCCGATTTATTAAGACCCAACTCAACCGTTGAAGTAAATCAACTAGTAGAGCGTTATGCGAAAAATGAATCTGAAATTTTAAAAACAGATTTTTATAATAGTTTAATGGCAGCGTTTCGATTGGAAGAGGTGGCTGATATGATTGTTACGATTCGGATGAGCCATAAACTCAATTTGGAAATCATATCCGATAGGCATTGGATTTGTTATACAAAACCCAGATAAAAAACTTATAAAGATATTTTATTGATCGATGCAAATAACCAATCTGATACTTTTTCAGGAATTGGTTTTTGACAATAACTACAATTGTTTGCATCAATTTCTGGTAAGGGAGCACCACAGTTACTGCACGAAACTTCAGAAAATCCTAGAGATTTTGGCCTCTCCGACGGTAGAACAAAAGTAATGCGAGATCTGCGGTGCTCTGGAACCAATCCTTTTTTTCTAGCAACACTCCAACGAATTTCGCATGTCATTTGATGTGGGTTTGAATCATGTTTATACTCTATCAAATGACAGGATCCGACAACAGGTGAATGCATTGGTTCATTTCCTGGTCTCCCTAATTGATCGTATGATGTTTCCAGAGATTCTCTGTGTAAAATTTGGCTATTGGGAATGGATAAAAAATGGAGGTATTTCCAAAAAACTGAAGAAGCCCTATCTTCTAACAATTGTTTTGCAATTCCAATTGGTAAAGACTTTACTTTTGGATCCTTCACTGATTCCCATTCAACAGTCTGTGTAATTTCCGTTAGAACCCAATCTGCTTCACCTGAATTAAAAATTCCTCCGCAATATTCGCATCGATTGGTTGTATGAGAAAATTTTGGCGAGGCTCCACAACTTGGACAAAGTTTGTGCATCAGGTCAATTTTTGGTTTGGTTTTTGTCCCTAACTTTCGAGTGTACGAGTGAATTTCTTCATAGGTAATCGAAGATACGTGATTCAATTGGTTTTGAATTTCCAATTCGGAAGTCTGTTTGGGAAAAGTTTTGTCTTTGGTTTTACATTTTAACTTTAAATGTAAGGTAAAATATTCTGATTCGATCTCTGAACCAATGATTTGGACAGATACAACTTGGAAATCTTTCATCCGATTGACTTCACCATCAATTGAATTCATTAAGTGTAATTGGATCGAAAACCTTTGGAAAACAGCCGCAGAAATGAAATTTCGAGCAGGTTCCATATTTCCCTTATCCCAAGCAGAAACAGTCGTTTCTGTGATAAAGATTACCTTTTCTTTGAATTGTTTGAAATCAAAACTTGGGTCCTCGTTTTGGATTTTGGATAAGATAGATTGGAAAACCTGTTTTTCAGATTTCTTTGTTTGTTTTCGGTTGAATGATATAAATCCAGTGACCAATAGACAGAAGGAGATTAATCCAATCACGGTAAGATGCCCTAAATGATTGCCTGAGCCTGGTGAGTGCAGGAATGCACTCAATACAGCATAATAGATGAGAATTGGATTGTAGGTAATGTGTTTGTTTGTTTCGGTCATCCTTAGATACAACGTATAGTTTGGTGGAATCGGATGGCTCCATTCCAAGAAAAATCCATCTTCTTCCCATTTGGGTTGTATTGGTATGATTAACGAGGAATTGTCTAGAGTATCTGAACAAAAGTCACAATCTTTTACAATGATTTCCATTTTTGTTTGGGAAGGATCCATTTTTGATTCGCTTAACACTCGTAATGCAAATCTCTGCAAAAGTAACTGATCCCTTTTTTCCAAACTTGTGATGCGAACCCATCGTTCGATTCCTTGTTCCATCCGATTGGAAACTTCCCCCATTGTTTTGAATGCAAATTCATAAATGCGTTGGTTGTTTGGTTGGTCTATGCCATCAGATAAGGTTACATTGAACAAATGCCAAAAATAGGTGGAAACTCCTTCAAATGCATAAGAAATCTGATAAGCTGGTGTCCAAATTTGATTCCAAAAAGATTCTCCAAATTCGCGAAACTGTTGTAATCCCAGCTGAATCTGTAAGGAGTCAAGATTTGGATTCTCCTTTGAAATTTGGATCTTTGATTGGTAAAAATGAACTCCATTGTCTTTAAGTGTCACTGTTTGATGTAAGGTATATGTGTGATTCGGTGATTCAGAACTTGAATTGTTTTTGGAGATTTGATTAGCTTCTTTCTCCCAATTCAGGACATCAGTGATCACGAGCCCATTACTTTCCACATTGCCAGACTGATGGTATTGGAATTGTTTCTCGCTTGTTGGAACGGGAATGTCCTTTCTTTCATATTCGGAGAACGAAGAATTAAAAATTTCTTCTTGGATCCTGAATTCGTTCGAGAAGGAATTTGGTTCCCATTGTAAATCCAAAACAAATGGAGTGGAAGAATGACTTGTTTTCGAGAATCGCCAGTTGATAAGAGAAAGTCCACCTAAACGAAAATAAGCTTCTTGGATCCGGTAATTTAGGCTGATGTCCATTTCTGGATTTGGATCACTATTCGGCCAAAAAATCGTAATGATACCCGAGTTATGCGAAGATAATAATGAATCTGGAGAAACTCTCAAATCTGAGATCTCGGATTCTCTATGAATTAAGAAAGAAGACCTTCTGATTCCGATTTTAGATTGGTCTTTTTTGATACGAAAGTTTTCTTTTACTTCAGCACTCCCATCAGCAAAAAACTGAACCAAGATTTGATGGTTTGTTGATTCAAAATAGGAAGTTGGCTCGGGAGCGCTACGAGTTGAATAAGAACTTGTTGCACTAGAGGATTTTGATGTGGAGGAACTAGAGGCAGAAGGTTTGTAACTTGAGTAGGATGATCGACTACTACTACTTGAACTCGAGCTGGAAGATCGATAAGAATTCCCCATCCCTGGCCTTGCACCAATGGAAGTGATCGAAACAACAAATAGGGATAGGATGAAAACAATCTTAAGCAAGGTATTTTTTTTCGACTCTTACTTTGTCCATTGGACTAATTTTGAATTCTTTGGCTAAGTCCTCTAAAAATTGTATCTCAGCTTGGTTTAAGGAACCGTCAGAGGCGACAATACAAACTGCATCTTCAAAAAAATTCAGTGCATACTCATCACTGTCTGCCACAACCTTGGAAATGGTTTTCATCGGTAGTGGGTTGTCAAAAGTTTTGGAAAGGATGTCTAGGACTTGTTTTTTTTGGGCCTGAAAGCCACTGAGTAAACAATCGGGTTCAAATAGAACATTGACGAGTTCTCCTACAATTTCCCCTTCCTTTTTTTTGAACTGCCCGTCTGCATTACATGCATAAGACCACAAACTCAAAAGGACTTTTGCGTATTCAATATGGAGGTCACTTTCGATATCGAGGGTTTTGTGAATGGTATCCGGGTGACTCTTTTTATTTCCCTTAACTTGTTTCAAATTTTGAACGATTTTCTTAGCCATAACAAACAGGAAGTTTATGGGTTCTCTCACTTCCTTCAACTTCATTTTTTCTCTCTTTTCTTGATTTTTCTCAAAAATAGGCTGAATTGGAAAATCCCATTGGGAAACTGGAATTAATCTATGTCGAAACACATTTTAGTTACAAGTGCTTTGCCTTATGCAAACGGCTCTATCCATTTAGGCCATATATTGGAAGCGGTCCAAACTGACATTTGGGTACGCTTCCAAAAGTTGATTGGAAATGAATGTTATTTTTTCTGTGCGGATGATACACACGGAACCCCCATCATGATCGCTGCTAAAAAAGCAGGGAAAACTCCTGAGTCCATGATTGAGGAAGTTCAAAAAGAACATTACAAAGATCTGACATCCTTTGGCGTTGAGTATGATAATTATTACACAACCAATTCGGAAGAGAACAAAAAGTTTTCCGAATCCATTTACCTAACTCTTAAAAAAAACGGACATATCGTTGCTCGTAACATAGAACAGTCGTATTGCGAACATGACAAAATGTTTTTGCCTGACAGATTCATCAAAGGGACCTGTCCAAAATGTGGTGCCAAAGACCAATACGGAGATTCTTGCGAAGTCTGTGGAACAAGTTACTCACCTAAAGATTTAAAAGATTCATACTGTTCCATTTGCGGAACCACACCTGTGCTAAGAGAATCAAAACATTTGTTCTTTAAGTTACAAGACTTTCAAAACCAACTTAAAAACTGGATGGAAGAAGGGAATCGATTGAATGAAGGTGCCCAGAAGAAATTACAAGAATGGTTTACATCAGGTTTACAAGAGTGGGATATCAGTCGTGACGGTCCTTACTTTGGTTTTGCGATCCCGGAAGAAGAAAACAAATACTTTTATGTATGGTTGGATGCACCCATCGGTTATATGGCTTCTTCCTTAAACCATCTGAAGGATGAAAGAAAATTCAATGAGTTTTGGAAAGAAGGGAAAGGGGAAATTGTCCATTTCATCGGAAAAGACATTTTGTATTTCCATGGATTGTTTTGGCCTGCGATGCTTATGGGTTCAGGATACAAAGCACCGAGCCAATTGAATGTACATGGTTTTTTAACTGTCAATGGCGAAAAGATGTCGAAATCACGTGGGACATTTATCAATGCATCCACGTTTGCTAAGTATTTAGATGTGGAACATTTTCGCTTTTATTTGGCATGTCGTTTGGGTTCCGGAATGGAAGACGTCGACATTTCCTTTGATGATTTTGTTTCCCGGGTAAATTCAGACCTGATAGGAAATTTGGTGAACTTGGTTTCTCGAGTTTCCACTTCCATTCTCGATAAAATGGATAGAAAATTGGGGATCTTGTCAACGGAAGGCAAATCATTGGTCTCAGAATTACTCTCCAAAGAAACAGAAATTCGGGAAGCGTATGTGTCACGTAACTATTCCAAGGTGATGCGTGATATCACAGGTCTTGGGGACAAAGTGAATAAGTACGTAAATGATTATGCTCCTTGGAACCTGATCAAAACAGATGTGGAAAAAGCAAGAGAGGTTGTGACCACTTCCCTCAATTGCGCCAAAATATTATTTACTTATCTGGCGCCAGTGACTCCGAAAATTGTCCATTCGCTCGCGGACTTATTTCAAATTCCAAATTTGAGTTTTTTGAATTTAACAGAGACCATCGAAAACAAAGTTCTTGGTCCCTACCAAATGTTATCCAAACGTGTTGAGGAAAAAAATATTACCATTATGATTACAGAAACGAAAGAAACGTTTGAAAAATCAAACCCTGAGAAAGCAAAACAAGATCCATCTAAGTCCAATACAAACGAAGTAAAGTCGGCGACCGTTTCCGAAGATGGATTCATCACAATTGATGAATTGTCAAAAGTGGAACTTCGAGTTGGTCTCATCAAAGAAGCAAATCCTGTGGAAGGAGCCGACAAACTTTTGTTTGTAAAAGTAGATTTAGGAGAAAAAGGCATCAAAAACGTATTTGCGGGAATCAAAGCAAGCTACACAGCCGAAGAATTGGTGGGCAAAAAAGTAGTTGTTGTCGCCAATTTAAAACCACGCCAAATGAAGTTTGGTTTATCAGAAGCGATGTTACTTGCGTCAGGAAAGGACAAAACATTATCCTTGTTTGTTCCTGACCGCGATGCAAGTCCTGGTGACCTTTTGAAATAAACAATGGCAACAAAGTCAGAACAAATATTAAGGGAGAAAGAAATCCAAGGGATTAAGTTTAGTCTCTATGGAAAGATGATTGTTTTTTCCTTATTGACCATCGGTACTTTCTTTGTTGCTCAGACTTTGTTTGAATTATTTACAATCGCCTCAATTTCCTTAGCGCTTAATATCGTGTTGTATATATTTTCCAAATTTTTAAAAAAGGGAAAGTATGTATCCTTTGTTGGACTATTTTGTGTAGCGATTGATTTGGTCATCATCACTGTGTTGCCTTTTATTTGGTACAATGCAGTGGGGGGTGAATCACAAGTACCAAGAACCTATCTCATCAAAACCTATGTTCATTTTATCATCGCAGGCACTCTTGTGATCAATGCGTTCAGTATCCAACCCATTTATCCAATGATGTATGCGTTAGGTGTTGTGATCAGTCAGGCAGGCATTTTAGTGTATGCCCAACAAGACCCTCGTTTTGTGAGTACTGAAAATTTCAAAGAGGCAATCATCGGTCCTGCAGCCCATGTGAATAATTACATCATGTCAATGGGGATCATTGGAGTACTTGGATTTTTTTTGGCATACCTTACCTACCGCGTTAGGCGGACAGTGCTTATGGCTGTTACCAATGAAGTGAAGATGACACAACTCACTCGTTATTTTTCACCAAATGTTGTGGAAGAAATGGACCAAGCGGATGAGGATTTTTTTAAACCTGGTGGCAAGGAATCTACAGTTGCAGTTCTATTTTGTGATATAGCCAATTTTACACAGATTTCGGAAACTTTGGGGCCAGCCAAAACCATGTCTCTTTTGTCTGAATACCATAGTTTTATGTTGGACATTGTTTTCCAAAACCATGGAACACTCGATAAATTCATAGGGGATGGAATGATGGTAACCTTTGGTACTCCAACCGCTTCCAAAGAAGATGCCACAAATTCCGTAAAAGCAGGAATTGCTATGTTACAGGCATTAGCTGAGTGGAACAAAAAAAGGGAAACCAATGAAGAGAAGGCAATTTCCATTCGCATCGGAATCCATTATGGACCTGTGATCGTTGGAAATGTGGGGATCGAAAAACGTTTAGAATACACAGTGATTGGTGATACAGTGAATGCTGCCAGCCGATTGGAAACACTTGGCAAAGAATTAAAACGAAATTTTTTGATTTCTAAGGAATTATACGATCACATCTCTCAAGAATTAAAACAATCATTGAAAATGAAAACGATGGGAACCTTATCTCTGCGTGGCAAAACCAAAACCACTGAAATTTTAGCAATTGAGGTTCCTTCATGATTCAAGTTCCAACTGGAAAAGATATCGTTTTACTTTCAAAACGATCGTATTTATCTCCTGAAGTTTCTCTGCAAATTCTTAACTTGGCCCAAACTCAGGATTTTTTAAACAGATTTGATTATACAAAAAAACAATTATATGTGGATTGTGATGAAGATACCTTTCTGGAAGTTTCCCCCGAAGAAAGATCATTCGCTAAACAATTGTTATGGGAAAATGGAACACTTAAAGTTTCGAAGGAAACATTTGATTCGATCTTAGACAGTATGCCACCCTTATCTCCCTTTTTAGCTCAGGATTTGACTGGTAAAGATTTGATGTTGGCTTGGGGGAAAAAGGAAAGTCTCATCCATGCCATCGAATCTGGGAATGGAACCTATTTCAGTCGATCAAGGAATGGAAAGTGGGTAAAGGGAGAAGAGTCAGGGCACTTTCAAAAATTGAAACAGATTTATGTTCACTCCAATCCTTTTTTTGTCAAATATATCACCGATCAAATTGGTGCCGCCTGCCACACAGGTTATTATTCCTGTTTTTTTAGAGAACTCGGTCAGAATGAATCTGTTTCATTCGTCTATTCTAATAAAGTCGGAGAGTCAGTTTGAATCGAATGATCCTAATCATCATTGCCATTGTTGCTGTTTTATTCATTGTTTACCAATTGAGAAATGTTTCGGGTATGGACCAGTCACAACTCAAAGAAAAAATTGATGCTGGTGCTCTTGTGGTGGATGTTCGCACAGTAACAGAATTCAATTCTGGTCATTTTCCCAATGCACGTAATATTCCAATTGATGAAGTTTCCAAACGAGTGGATGAGTTTGGTGACAAAAACCAAACCATCATCGTCTATTGTGCGTCAGGTGGACGGAGTGGTAGTGCGAAATCCTTTTTAGAATCCATTGGATACAAACAAGTGATCAACGCCGGTGGACTTTCGAATATGCCAAATCCGTAATTGGATTTGGCAAGTTTTCTATTATCTAGATTTTTTTCCCTTTCAGATCTCGATTTCCAATTTCCATTTCATCGAAATTCATCTCCAACCAAAACTACATACGTTTGCGTTTCATATAAAGTTGTAATCCGGTGACTGCTTCTTTTTTGACTTTGTTCCCGAGGGCTGGCCACCATCCAAGTAGATACCCAACAGGTCCCATTGCCATTCCAAGCCACTTCCACATAGAAAAATGATCTTTGTGTTGGATGATTTTTCCATCTTGAAAGGTAAACTTTGCATGGATTTTATTTTGAACGAGCCGTCCCGTTTTGCTGAAACTGTAATCTGCTTCCCAATCCGCCGATCCTTCTTTCTCATTTGCTTTGATATTGGAAAAACGAATGGTTAAATTTTGGCTCCTTTCGAGTAACATGAGCCACATTGCACCTGCTTCCTTTCCCTTTAATTTCCCAAATGCTGGGTCTTCAAATTGGATCTCTGGATGGTAAAGGGAAACCATGGTTTGCCCATCTTTGTTTTGGAAGGCTGTGTAAAACTTTTGGATCAACTCTTCATTTGCGTTCATTGTGGAAAAGATTATGATTGATCCTTTGGCCACTTAGCAAGAAAAAAAGCTATGAAGCGGATCCTACTTTTTGCCTTTGGAACGAGTTTTTTACTCATTGGCCTTGTTGTTCTATTTTTGGCGGTTGGTTATTTCCAAGATCCAAAGTTTCATAAAGAAACGAGCGAATGGTTGAAAGCAGAACCAGAAGACATTTGGAATTATATCACAGACATCAACGACCTTCCCAACCGTCGCAAAGAAGTCGTTGCGATTCAAATTTTGGAATCAAAACCTGATGGAACTCCCACAAAATGGAAGGAAACACCAGATATGGGTGGTTTTATGATCTTTGAACTTCGAGAGTTCATTCCGAGGAAAAAGTGGAAAATTGAACTAACCGATGCCAGTTTCAAAATGCGTGGCTCATGGACGTATGTTTTGGAACCAAAAATTCCAGGAACAGTTGTGACCATTATTGAAGATTCAGAGATCACAAGTATTCCGGTGAGAGGTGCCTATTTTTTAGCCGGTCGCGATGCTACACTTCTGAAAGAAATGGAACTGATTCGCAACCGGTTTAGCGGACGTTAGGGGAAAGGAAGGTTATTTTAAACCTTGGATCCACTCATCCATTCCCTTACAAATTTTTCTTACGGTTTCTCCATGGAAAATGATCCCAAGATGGCCTTGTTCATAATAAGTCGTGACTTTGTTTTCCGATTTGAGGTCTTTCAGTTCTGCTAAACTTTCCTCCGGTACAATTTTGTCTACAGTTCCTACCACACTATAAATTGGCATTGTGAAGTTGTTTAAAAAATTCTCTGTATAGTTGATCCGCCCATCATTGGACCAAAAACTTTGTTCATTGGAGATTTGGCTTTGGAAAAATTGCATGATCACGGACACTGATTCTTCGCAAAACACGTCTTCCATGAGAAAATACCATTCAGGAGGAGTGATTTCTTTATAACCAACGAAGTCTTTGATGGTTAATACTTTTGTTCCAATATTATAACTAAAACTTCGTAAACTGGAGTGAAGGTTTAAAATCAATTTGAAGAATTTTTTGAGATCGATGGTTTGGATTGTGGCTTGCATGGAAAAACTTGCCATACTCAAAATCATATCGGAAATCATTTTATGTGGAAGTAAGTTAAATCCTCTTTTTAGTGTATCCAACCCAATGAAATTGGACTTCAAACTGATGTAGTTGGGCGAGGTGATTGATACAATGCCCGCAATGTATTCTTCTGGTTGTGGTAAATTGAATTCTTCTTTGAGTTCTTTGATTTTTTCGTAAGAAGAAACATAAAACCTAGGGATCATGCCTCCCATACTGTGTCCAACGACAACTGTTCTTTCACTTGGATAGTGCCAGCGAATCCATCGTAACACTTCTGGAAAATCGTCTTGGATGTAATTGTCGACGGTCCATCCTTCTTTTTTTCCGTGTTTTGGCATGGTTTGCCTAGACCGACCACGCATGTCCATCAGGAACACTCGGTATCCGTATTTGAGCGCTAATTCTTTTGCGAGTTTGTCCATGACGGAACGCCGGCAAAAAAATCCAGGGATGAGTAACAAATTTTTGCCTGTGTTGTTTAGTTTTTCTGGGATAAAACTTTTGAGTGAAACTGCATAACCATCTGTTGTTGGAATGATGAACGATGCATCCATTCTATATTCAATGTTATATTGGTGAGATTTGAAGATGATGGATGTAACTGGTTCTTTTTGGTCTTTAGTGGTGGTGTAAAAAAGATTTCTTGAATTTGAAACGGTATCCGCTTTTTCGATATTTTTTTGAGCAATGTAATGGTCGTTTCCTGATTCCATTTCCTTTGCCACGACAAACTCAATGACATCAAAGAGTGAATACAATTGTAACGTAAGGGGGCGGATTTGTTCTTCCGAAATTGGATCTTTTGTGATGCCCCATAGAATTCCGATCGGGTTTTCATTCACAAACAGTGGAATCCCGATTGCATGGTTCATTGTTTCAGAAAGTAAGACTTTTTTTTCAGGATGGATCTCTTCTTCTTTCAGATTCACAAAGGTGACTTCAGGGCGGAGTCCTTTGTTAAAATCGATGATCGCTTTTCGAATGAAACGTGCTGATTCATTTCTAGGGTCGGCCAAATGGATGGGTCTCGATTTTTTGATGTATTCTTCGATCCCTGGGATCTTTCGGCGTTCTGCAATTTCTTTGAGTTTAAAGTGAGTGGCAGTCGCCACAATTTTCATTTCATCTTGGTCAATGACCTCAAAAATGGAAAAATTAAAAATGGGATCATCGTTATAATCCACAAGTGAAACCATTTTATTCGTGAAGGATTGCCAAATATTCTCCAAAAATTGGAAGGTCGTTTTGGGAACAGGAAAAATATAAATTTTATCCG
Source organism: Leptospira biflexa serovar Patoc strain 'Patoc 1 (Paris)' (assembly GCF_000017685.1). NCBI lineage: Bacteria > Pseudomonadati > Spirochaetota > Leptospiria > Leptospirales > Leptospiraceae > Leptospira > Leptospira biflexa. The sequence goes on along the minus strand of NC_010602.1, from coordinate 3,414,228 downwards.
GACTCACCATGAGATTTTTGTTACTTTCTCTTGTGGAAATTTTGATCAATCGATCTTCCAATGTATTTTCTTCAAGTGCCATTTAGCATCCTTTCTATTTATCTGCCGTTACTGTCCGCTATAACTCTATTTTCGACTTTTCATATGCCTGTGAACTAAAAAATAAAGCTAATATGCAACAATCTGATTTCGAATCCATTTCAAGAGTATCCGTTCCCGAATTAGACTCCATTTTAGGAAAACCATTCCCAATTCTAGATGATGGATTTGTCAGACTCGTTGATTATATGGGTTCAGATGAATCCATCGTTCAGGCGGCACGCGTTTCGTACGGAAAAGGAACAAAAAAGGTAAATGAAGACCGAGGACTGATTCGGTATTTAATGCGCCACAGACACAGTACTCCCTTTGAAATGTGCGAACTCAAGCTACACGTACGAGTACCAATGGATACTTGGCGCCAATGGATTCGCCACCGCATGGCAAATGTCAATGAATACTCTACGCGTTATTCCGTAGCCATTGACTCTGCACAAACGACATTACCGGGTGAATGGCGTGTGCAATCAGTTGGCAACAAACAAGGAAGTGATGGATACTTAGAATCATCTAAAGGCGACCACCTAACAAAGAGAGAAACAGAGTTCCAAAAATTTGCCAATGATATTTACAATGAACGTTTGGAAATGGGAGTGGCACGCGAACAGGCAAGAAAAGACCTCCCACTTGCCACATATACAGAAGCTTATTGGAAAATTGACCTGCACAATTTACTTCATTTTTTAGCACTGCGAATGGATGACCATGCTCAATTGGAAATCCGTTTGTTTGCGAAAACCATTGGTGAACAAATCGTACAAAAATGGGTGCCTCATACTTGGGAAGCTTTTGTGGATTACCGATTGAGTGCCCTCCACCTCACCAAATATGATACTGAAATCATCGCAGCACTGAATGTTTCGGGAAAAGAGGGAGCAATTAAAAAAGCGATCCAACTTGGAATGTTGGACGACCAAGGCACAACCGCTAAAAAAAGCCGAGAACGTGAGGAATTGGAGTACAAATTGTCTCAGTTGGGATTTTCCATCCCTTGGTAGGGTCTTTGCTTCTCCCTCCCATTTTAGTTTTTGATTGATAATTTATTTCCACATGGTTGTTAGAGTGATTATGAGCCTCAAAATCCCTCTAACCATCCTTTTTTCCCTTCTAACTACTGTTTCCTTATTTGCGGAAGAGTTTGCAGTTGCGACCTTCACACGTGGGAAAGTGAGTTTTTTATCGGCATCTGATACTTCCAAACTTTGGAAAACCCTCAAAGTGAATGATGTGCTCAAACCAGGTGATCGGATCAAAACGGGCAATGGATCCAAAGTTGATTTTTTATACCAAGAAACAGAAATTCGAATCCAACCAAACACTGATTTTACGTTAAAAGAATGGAACTCTGATAAAAAAGAGGCGAAAGCGTTTGTGCAAAACGGAGCTGCATGGTTTCGCGTGAACAATTTTAAAAAAGGAAGTTTTGAAGTTTCCACACCAACAACGACTGCAGGAGTGCGCGGAACAGCTTTTGGGGTATTTTTCGAAGAAAAAGAAAAAACGGGTTATACTTGCGTTTGTGAAGGTTTGGTGAATATCAATGGTGAGGATTTTGCGAAAGGGACTGGTGGAGCCAAAAAAGTAGGAGCCACAGAACTAGAAAAAAAACAATATAAAGATATCATCACAAAAGATGGTGCTACAATTCTTTTGAAAGAAAAAAGAAAGGAATTTCCAATGTTGAATCGATGCCTTCCATGCCATAAACCAATTGGTTGGGAAGATAAATCGTTCACACCGGATGAAACGTACGGCAATAAGTGAATTTTTTTTATAGGTTTATAGTTTTATTTTTCCTCTTCATCTATCCTATATTAGGTGAAGAGGTAATCACAACAAAAAAAGAAGAACCCGATGGCTACTATGGATTAAAACTTGGTGCCATCATCACCCCCACTGCGTCCTTACGGATTCGTGACAAAGCGTCCGGAACCACCGATCTCTCTCCCTCCGATAAATCTGGATTTTCGATGCCTTGGACGATGTTTTCCATTTCCAAAGAATGGGAAGATTTAGGGTTAAAAGCAGAATTTTGGGGCGAAATTTTAAGAAACGATGCTTTGACAAATGATACTTCTGTTGGAACTGGAACAAAGGAAAATCCATATGTATTTTTAGTTAGGCGAGCAAATTTAGCAAAAACATTTGAACTCGGCAACACCAAACACCAAATCCAATTTGGAATGTTTGAATTGCCACATATGTTTTCTGTTTGGTCGGGGAATTATGATTGGCGATACATCGACAAATCCCCTCTCGAGTCCCTTGGTTTTGCAAGAGACCCTGTTGATTTAGGAATCAATTATATAGGACGATGGAAATCTTTTTCTGTGCAGGCAGCGGTTGTAAATGGAGAAGGTTACCGGAATGTTCAAAATACAACAAACACTGGTTATGATGTCATTGGGAAAATTGGTTGGGAGCCCACCTGGACTGAAAATTTAAAAACAGGACTCCATCTTCTTGGTCGTGCGTCGAATGCTTTCGGTTATGCGAGTGATGAATGCCGCGAAGGAAAAACAAAATGCCTTTTGGATGATGGAAATCCGAACACAAGAAGGCAAGGTCCTGTTTCCTTAAACCAAGAACAAGTGGTGGCAATTGAATCTCACCTCCTTTGGAAGGACACCGTCAATTTCGGACTCGGTGGGATGTTCAAAAAACAATTGGGCGGAAAAATTGTGGATCGATTGTCTCCTTACCAACCAGGGGTGATGGTTCCTGAATCTACAGGGCGGGGTGCTTACCTTTGGTTGGGAATCGGAAATGGAACTCTCCGTTTGGTCGCACGGGGGGAAGTGGCAACCGGAGGTCCATCGCCTGGACTCAGAGCCACGGAAACTGTCGAACGAGAGCCTTGGGTGCGTTTCCAACCAGGAACGACCGAACCGCGTTATTCAGACCAATCGTATTACGTGTCACGACAAATCTTTGGAGAGTGGTTTTTATCGGCTTCGACTAGGCTTGCTCTAGGTTATACCGAGGTACGCTCCTATGACACAAAAGGAGAACCAAATAAATGGTATGTAGACAGTACCGGAGAGTCGTCAAATCGTGTCGAATATAGAGAACAGTTTTCAAAACCAGTGGCATTTCCCATCTCCGAATTTGGACGATTGGATCGAAGCATTGTTTTGAAGGCCACAGCCACGTTCTAAGTTAGAGTTTATGTTTTCTGAAATCCAAACCTTCATTGAATCCCAATTGTCCTCGGGGCATTTTTCCATTGCGACTGTATTCTTTTTAGCTCTCGGTGGGTTATTGTCGGGGTTACTCCCTTGTGTGTACCCATTGTATCCCATCACTGCTGGCATTTTAAAAACACGTGTTGCCAAACACAAATGGGCCCATCCGCTTGTGTATTATTTTGGCCTGGCTCTCATGTATGCCATTTTCGGATTGATTGCGGGTGTGAGCGGAGGTGTATTCAATTCCTTTTTACGTTATCCAGAAACTCAATTGGTGCTTTCGATTTTGTTATTTGTTTTGGGGCTTAGTGTTGCCGAGTATCTATACTTTCCATTTTTTTCTGGAGACTTGAAAAATTCAGTTAACGTCAATTATGCGAATACATTCTTTTTAGGAATGGGAGCGGGATTACTATCATCCCCATGTGTGGGACCCGTTGTTGTCTCCATTTTGGTACAATTGGTCACCTACCAAACGGAAGGCTTTAAAATCGTACCAATTTTATTTACCTCATTTAAAATGTTTGTTTTTGGAATGGGTCTTGGCATTCCCTTTTTGATGATTGGAGTCTTTGGACTTTCCTTACCAAAATCTGGGAAATGGATGAAGTATGTTCAATGGGTTCTTGCCATACTCATCTTTTATTTTTCCTATACGTATCTGGAAAAAGCCTTCCTCTTATGGGGATTTGATTCTGGCCTAAGTGCAAAAGTTTACTTCTTATGGACCACTTCCTTAGTCTTTTTATACCTTCTCAATAAAGAAGGTACCCATAGCGAAAGGATGAAACATTCTCTGTTTCAAATTTTTGCCATCACTGGATTTCTCTTTTTATTCTTAATCCTAACCCATTCCATTCTCAAATTGGGACCTGGAATTTCGATGGGGAATCGAATGAGCGAATCAACAATCCAAAAAGAAGAGCATGGGAATTTAGTTTGGTACCGTAACAAAAACGATGCGTTTCAATTAGCTCAAGATAAGAATCTGCCCATCTTTATTGATTTTTATGCGGATTGGTGTACCAATTGTAAGGAATTTCAAAAGCTGACTCTCTCCCATCAGGAATTGAATCAGACGTTTCAAAATGTTGTTTTATGGAAGGTGTATGATACTGATCCCATCTTCGAGGAATTTGTGAACGATCCAAATTATCCTGAATTAAAGATAGGATTACCTTTCTTTTTGATCCTAAGTCCAAACGGAAAAATGTTATATAAATCCAATGATTATTTGGATACCAAAGGAATGATCGAAACCATTCGAAAATTGCAAAAAAATAATGAATGAGTAAAAAAATGCGAATCTTTATTTAAATAAGATTCGCATTACATTTGTTTAGCGAATTTAGCGAGGAAGTGAATTGATTGTATTTAGGTATTCGTTCGCAATTTCTTTTACAATTTCACCTGCAGGTTTGACTTCTTCGATCTGAGCAACACCTTGCCCTGCAGACCAAATGTCTCGCCAACGTTTGTATTCTTGTTCAATCGCTTGTTCGCCACCTGCATGACCTGCCGCAATTTTTTTAGGACTGTCTTCTAAAATATCAGGGGACTTTTCTACAGACTTTGCCAACCAATTGGCAGGAATCCCAGAAATTTTTTCGGTATAAACAATCTCATCTGGACTTGAATCAATTAACATTTGTTTGTATTCGTTTTGCGCACGTGATTCTGGAGTGGCGATGAAGCGAGTTCCAATGTACACTGCATCTGCTCCGAGAGATAAGGCAGCGGCCATTTGTGAACCATTGGAAATGGCTCCAGCGGCAATGACAGGAAGACCTGTTTCTTTTTTAAGATATGGTATGAGTGCAAAAGGGGTAATGGCTCCAGCATGACCACCCGCACCTTGTGATACGGCAATGAGCGCATCTGCACCAGACTTAGCGACAATGTTTGCGTGTTTTAATGTTGTTACATCACAGAACAAAGAAGATCCATTGGCTTTGATTTCTTTGGCAATGGTGCGAGGGGTACCAAGACTTGTAATGATTAGCTCTACTTTTAAGTCCATAACAACTTCAAATTGTTTGGCCCAATTAGGATTATGTTCCTTATGGAGGATCAAATTCACACCGATTGGTTTTTTGGTTTTGGAACGAATTTCGAGGATTCCTTCGCGTAATTGTTCGGGGGTCCGGTAATTGAGGGAAGGAAAACAACCAATTCCACCTGCTTCCGAAACGGCTACTACTAACTCCGGATAGGAGACGAGGAACATGGGTGCTGCGATGATCGGTAGATCAATTTTTAGCATTTCACTGATTTTTGTTTTGATTTTCATAAATCTCCTGTTATACGATTATGGTTGGGTTGGTTTCGGAGTTAGGTTGGGCAGTTCAGATGGATACCGACCAGACCTGGGAATACAACTCATTGCAAATCCTTGGATGATATAACAAATGGAATCTTGCGAAATGCATTTGAGAGACTGTTGGTATTCTTGGCCATCGATCTCTGTTGCAATCGAATAACATTCCATTTTATCTTCTTTGAAGATCTCTTGGGGTGTTTTAGACTCTTGTGCCACGATTGTGGAAAGAGACAATAATAGGAAAGGGAGTAGGTAAAAAAGTGATTGGAATCGAGTGCGATTCATTGAACGTAATCCTGCTTTTCCAATAGGAACAATCAAATTGAAAGAAGTCAAATCATATAAATTCATTCTAATTAAGATTCAATTTGTTCTTTTTTTAATTTCGATTTTATCCTTTCAAAGCTGTTTTGACCTGCATTCTGAAAACAATCAAGAAAGCCAATTACAACAATCTGTGTATTTGATCGACAGATATTATTATTGGTCCGAGGAAGAAATTTTAGACCCAGAAAGTATATTGCAAGAAAAATGGATTCCAATTCCTTCCAAATCTCTTGGATTTAAAAAAAAGGAAAAAGAATATTTATACCTTAAATTTAGTGATCAGTTCATCAGACAATTACAAAGTCCCATTTTGTATTCTGAGATTGCGTTAGAAAGATTTAAAGTATTCCAAGGGAAAGAGATTGTTTACCAATCTGATGTTTCTGATTTCATTTATCCACATTTGATTCCATTAAATTCCGATCCAAAAGGATCAATATACATTCAATTCCAATCTATTTACGAAGGATATATTGGAATTGATCATGATGTGATTTTTAAAAATCATTCGCAAGCACTCATCGATTTGTTTATGGAAAATTTTTCCAAAACATTTTTTGCACCCATATTGCTTGTGTTATCGTTTATTTTTATGGGATTTTATTTTCTACGTAGAAAGGAGATGATCTTTCTAAATTTTTCCATTTTGTTATTATCTGCATCACTTATAGAAGCATTGAATGGTTTTGTTGGGTTTTCACTTCGCCAATATGCGTATTATATTGTTCCTCTTACGTTTCTTAATTTTACATTTTTTCCTTTTGCTTTGTTATTATTTTTGATCAGTGTGTTTCCTCCATTCTTTCGCAATTTATTTAAATTCATCGCGACATTACACGTCATTGTATTTTTTGTTTCGATCTTTCGAAATTATGAAAATGGAATATCGTTTTTAAATAGTGAAGAAGGATATAATTGGATTGTTGTATTGGAGGCTTTTGTTGCGATATTTGCATCTGTTTATGTTTTTATGAAAGGGAATCGTAAACTCAGAGAGATTATCATTGGTATATTGATCATCGTAGTTGCAGGCCTTCATGATACCTTGGTAGATTTGGAGGTGATACATCAACAGATTAGAATCATCCACTACGGATTTTTTCTGATGTTAGGTTTTTTCGGATATTATGTATTCAAACACTACCTTGAACTATTACACTCCATCAATCGAATGAATGCAGAGTTGAGAACCAAAAACAAGGAATTACAAAGGCTCATCCAAATTGACAAAGACTTAGCCTTGGCTCATGCATTACAAAAATCTTTATTGTCTTCCAAATACAATGAAGACGATAAAATTCGAATCATTGGATTTTCTCAGAATTTAGAGTCGGTTGGCGGAGATTACTTTGATCATACCAAAGATAGTATGGGAAATTGGGCCTTCCTCATTGCCGATGTTTCGGGACATGGAATTTCTTCTGCGATGGTTGCCGCTATGTCTAAGATGGCCTTTGTCGGAGCTGGTCCATATTTACAATTTCCAGCAAGGGTTTTTCATTTGATGAACCGACATTTAGTCGGAAAAACGAAAAATTTGTTCATCACTGCATCGTATCTCTTCATTGATACAGAATCTTATACGATTACATTTAGTAATGCAGGACACCCAAGTTTTTTTCTAATTCGGAATTCTGAAAAAGAAGTGCAACAACTCACTGCCAAAGGAAAACCATTGGGTCTTTTTTCTCACCAAGCCTATGCGGAAGAAACCATCAATATCCAACCGAAGGATAAAATTTTACTCTATACGGATGGAATTTTTGATCTATTGAATGCAGAAGGGGAAAGTTTTGGGGAAGAAAGACTCAAATCCTTGTTATGGGAATATCGTTTCCACAGTCTTCAGGATTTGTCTTCCATCTTACAAGATACGCTCTTTCGGTTTTCCAATGGATGGAGGCACCAAATGGATGACTTAAGTTTTTTGATGGTCGAAATCAAATAAAGTCAATGGAAACAAAGGTTTCCCAATCTACAACAGATGGTATCAGACAAAACATGTTGTTCCTATGTCGATGTCCTTCGACTAGGACAAAAAAAAGTGATTCGTTTCGTTTTTATGATAACTCAGGGTTGATGATGAAACGAATGGGATTCCCTTTTTTTTCTTCTAACGCATGTAAGAATTCGTTCGTATCTTCCAGTTTATGAATCCCACTGATGGATTTAGTGAGATTCAATTTTTTTTCCTGATAGAGTTGGATGAGTTCTGGAATGGCCCGTCGATCCGAACCATAAGACCCTGTGATTCGGATTTGCCTTTCGATAAGAAAAAATGGCATCGGGATTTCGAGTTTATTCCTTCCAATCCCCACAAGGACAATCCTTCCTCCTCGGTTCATGGCACGAACACTACTTTCAATATTTGGCATGTAACCAGTAAAGTCGCATAATAGATCGATCCCACCCGACTTTTCTTTTAAAACTTTCCCAACTTGCATATTCTTTTCGACTAATATTAGTTCGTCGGCACCATATGCTTTTGCATTTTCTAAACTTCCACTATCAATATCTATGGCATAAATTTTTGCCGCTCCAAGGGCTTTAGCAATTGCCACTGCATGGATTCCGAGTCCACCACATCCGATGATGGCCACCGATTCGCCTGCTTTTAATTCACCTTGGTATTTGATAGCATGGTAGGGAGTGGATACGGCATCAGCAAGGATGGCTCCCTCGGCAAACGGAATTTCTTCTGGTAATAAATGAAGGTACCTTTCTTCTGTTTGGATGAATTCTGCAAATCCTCCTCTTTGGTTGAACCCAATGACGCCGATATTTTCGCAAAGATTTTCTCTTCCTGCCAAACAATGTTTGCATTTTCCGCAAGATGTCCCCGCACTCACTACCACTCGGTCACCTAATTTAAATTTAGTGACTTGGTCTCCAATCTCTGCGACAACTCCTGAAGTTTCGTGACCAGGTACACAAGGAGAATACGTGGCCTTCATTTTTCCATGTAAAATGAAATGAATGTCTGATCCGCAGATCCCACATGCTTTTACTTTCACCTTGACTTGGTTTGGTGGGAGTGGTGGAAGGTCTAATTCTTGGATTTCTAGGGATCTCGATCCCGAAGGTAATACGGCGGCTTTCATAACATAATTCCATCAAGTTCTGATAACATATCACTCGAATCAGTTTCACTGAGTTGTTCTAAAGTGAGCTCTATGGTATCGTTTAAATAATATTTCAAATTTTGATAATCTGATAAAAAGGATTTTAAGTTTGTTTTTTCTTCATCGGAAAGTCGATTTTCCATATTGAGTTTGCATAATGCCAAAACTCCAAATGCAGATTTGAGTTCATCCGTATTGGCGGCAATGGAGAAGAGTTCTCGGATGTCGAGTTCTGCAAAAGTCGGTAGTAAATCGGAGATCAATTCCATGGCACCAATCGGAATCGTACGATCCAACGATTTGACATAATTCACAAGGACTCGGTAACTTTTGGAATCTCCCACATAAGCGAGTAAATAAACCATTCCTGAAAGCAAAACCTTGTGATACCCCCAAGACAAACGACCCGAATCCGCTTCTCTTATGATCTGGTAGATCATAGCCCAAACATTTTTATCATTGTTTGCGGCCAATTTCATCAAATCTAAGAGGCGATTTTCCCAGACAGGTTGGTCCATTTCTGTTTTTAATTGGTCAATGGCTTCTAGGGGAGAAATGGGTAGTGTTCCTAACTTTTGCACAGTTTCCTCTCGACATAATTCTAGAATATGAGACGTATATGTCTTTTCTTTTTTATCATGCTAATGTTTTCCAGGTACGACCGAAACTAGTTGCATAGATGAAACGTTTTTCGGTCATACTACTGCTTCTCTTTACTGCCATGGGGGAGATGACGCCAGACCAATCCAGTTCTAAAGCAACACAGTTAATCCGTGTTAGCTATGGACTTAAGGATAACTACGAGTTTCTTCGGATTTTAAATTCAACCATTAGCAATCGTGGAACCGAAGACCAAAAAAAATACTTCAAACGATGCGTACAACACCATATCGAATCGGAAATCCTCCATTTACAAATGGACTTGGGGAATTCATACGCGGAACTCCGTAGAACCCAAGGTTTACTCATCCAGTTGTACATCCATGTTTTGGAAGATGAAATTGAAGAATTGGAAATTGAGCTGGGTCGTTTGGCTCGCCTTGCCAATGGAAAAGAAAAAACAGAAACAAAACTCTATTTGCGTTTGGGTTATCGGGAAATTGCAGTCGCTAAACAAAAATTAATCATTGGGAAAAATATCCGGCCCTATTTGTATTTGATGAAATTACAAGAATTGGCCTATTCCTTAAAATCATTGAAACAAGCGGAGAAATACATTGTCCTTCTTGGATTATTACACGATTCCGTGGATGAATTTGACAAAGAAAGTCGAAGTTTCGAAGCGATGGTGAATGAAGTGATTCGGATCATCGTGAGTGATAAGGAAAAATACTTACGATTATTGTATGATAGTCATTTTGATTCCTATGGAACTCTCAATTATTACGAACAAATTTGGAAACAACCAGATTTACACGAATTAGCCACAGGGATTCCGAATTTTGACCCTGCTTACTTCCGAAATCCGGAAGAAGCAAAAATTCCAACCTTCAAATAGTTATGCGATCATTCATTTGGGAGTTTCCATTAACTGCTGGTTTTGCTTTATTTCTATTTTTACTTTATCCGATAGTTTCCATATTTATGCCAAACTTAGTTGGTGAGTACTTCATTGCCACACCAGGTGAGTTAGAACCAATCAACTGGATTTTATCCACATTCTTTCATGGGTCTGGGGCTCATTTGTTATCCAATCTATTTTTCCTTTTATTACTCGGTCGAGTTGTGGAAAAAAGAGTAGGGAAGGCGAAGTGGTTACTCTTTTATTTTATGGCAGGATTGCTTTCGGTGTTAGGTGACGGAATCGTTCGTGGATTGATCTTGGGAGATAAAACTCCCATCGTCGGTGCCAGCGGTTCTATTTCAGGTTTAGCATCTGCAGCGACCTTATTATCTCCATTCCGATTTCCGATTTCAAAAACCAAATCGATACCGTTTCCCGTGTTTTTATTTGGTTGGATGATGGTGTATTCCGATGTGACCAATGTGTTTGCCAGAGATAATGTGGCGCATTGGGCACACTTAGGTGGATTTTTTTCTGTATTTGTGACAAGTTATTTATTAGGGGAAAAAGAAAGACAAGAAATCCGACAAGGCTTTCTCCTTAACTTTACCTTTTTTACATTGACGATCATTCTTCTATTTTTTATCAACAATAGGTAATGAATTTAAAATTCCGAGCAAAGGATTACCTTTCCGATGACTCGTTCGAATCAGCGGAATACGAATACATTGGAAATCAGAACGAGGGATGGGAAATCAAACGAAATGGTTCTACCTACCTTCAATTAGGGCCTGGTTACATTCCATTAAAAACCATTTCCTGCGGAGTCTGTTCCACAGACATCGATAGACGTTTTTTACCCTTTCCTCTCCCTCAAATCATTGGCCACGAAGTCCTCGCAGAAGGACTAGAGGAAAACCAAGGCAAACAGTTTGTTGTCGAAATCAACGATACCTACGAAGCAAGGGGTGACAAAAATCCCGATATATTTTGTAAAGAAGGCATCCCAACTCATTCCCCAGAGCGAAGGGTTCTTGGAATTGATCGCCTGCCCGGTGGATTTGGGCCTTATATTTTAGCGCCAATTCATGCCGCCATCAATTTAGAAGGTGTCTCTCCAAAGGCGGCAGTACTCATGGAACCCTTTGCGGCTGCTTTACAAGCCATCATTGCCTCTCCTCCGAAACCTGGAGACCATGTTGCCGTTCTTGGTCCAAGGCGACTCGGTAGTTTGGTTCTTGCTGCACTTTCCTCTTATCGTAAAACAAATGGTTCCAATTTTCGCATTACAGCAATTACTCGCCATGATCATTTGGTGGATCTTTCCAAAGAGATGGGTGCCGATGATGTGATTGACCTTCGCATAACAAATGTTGAAAATTTACAAAACAAATTTGACATTGTATACGATACCACATCAACCACTTCAGGTTTTGAGACAGCACTACAAATTTCTAAAAGAGAAGTTCATCTCAAAACAACAAACGGGCAAACGATGGCTGGTCTCCAACATTTAACAGAGCTGGTTGTGGATGAATTGTCGATTTTACCGTATGAGAAAAAAAATACTACGTTTCATTGGCAAAAAGAAACGAGATCTAACAAAAATATTTTTGTTTTTGATGGTGTTTCAGATTTCATTAAAAATGAATTAAAAACAAATTTCAATGTATACGAAGGAAACATTTCGAAAGCAGAATCAATCCTGGCTTCGGAAAGTTTTGCCAACCAAATGCCACGATTTGATTTGGTTGTTGTAGCAAGTCCATCTGAGATTGGGCTCACCATCAGGCCAAATCCCTCAACAGAAAATTCATTGGTTCGTCCAAGAGGAGCAATCCTAGTTGATTCCTCCAATGTAAGCCAATGGCCAGCTGAGTTCAGTTTGGTGAGGGAGTTTTTTAAACAAGGAAAAGAAATTCATAGTTCTCGTTGTGGTGATTTCCATATGGCAATATCCTTATTGAAGGATAATCCAGAGATTACTAAATCTTTGGAGAACCATCTCATCTCTCATCGATTTTCTTCTGATCAGTTAGAAGAAGCATATCTAAAAGCAAAAGATCCATCGAGCGTAAAGGTAGTCGTAGATTTCCAATAACTTTATGAACGCAGAAAAAAATATAAAAACATCCCTCGGTCCTGTTTTACATCATGTGGAAGACGGATTATGGGAAATTGATTTATCGAACCTTAGGATTTTTTTTGGACTCTCCATTTTATCTCGCACAATTGGAGAAGAAATTGGAAACTTATTACAATCCTTACCTGGTGATTTAGCATTCACTTATAAAATCAATCCAAACATCAATCATGAATTAGTGGATATGCACATCCAACATGTCCAAGTATTTGCTAGGGCAGGTATCCTCAAAGATTGGGTTTTGTTTCGGGAAGAATTTGAAGAAAATTTACGATTTGTATTTGGATCATTCCAACAACAATCGATCGCTAAAAAAATACATCCTGAATTTTACGGCCAAGACCCAAATCGTAATTCTCCCATCGCTTTATTATTTCCATTTGATACAGAATTTGTTCATCCATCAGGCTATTATATTCTTATGGAAAGAGTACCGAGTCAAAATCGAATCGGTGATTTTTTCCTTCGGATCACAATCGATTCTAGGGAAGATGGTTGTTTGAATTTAGAGAACATCCCTCACGAAGTGATCAGCGATGTTCATATGAGAACCTATATTGCAGGTGCTTCCAAAATCAGTGAGTCATTGAGTAATGGAATCATCAATGTGGCTCAAAAAGGGGAAACATTTTTTGAAGAAGAAAATAGCCATTTTAGTAAAGTATTTTCGCAAATCGAAAAAACTCCTTTGGGTAAACTTTCCAATATCAACTTTTATTGGGAAGAACAGTATCGTAATCTGATTTTAAGTTCTGATCCCAGTGTTTCCCTTTTTATACTAAAAAAATTATTTTTACTTTTGGAAGATGCATCTGCTTCTAAAAAAATTAAAGAAGGAAATACATTACGAGCAATCATCGGAAAAACTTCTGTTTATGTTGACCTTTCAAGACTCGACCGAGTGTTGAATTTTAGTTTTAATCAAAAACGTTCACTAGTAGATTCAAATTTTTATCTAAAGCGAATGCCTATCTTGGAGACGATTGCCAATGGAGTTGGTCATAAGAATAATTTTGAAGGAATTCATGTATTCTTAATTCACCATATCACTTCGGAAATCATATCTTTGATTGAAACTTTCAGGAGATTAAAAGTAAATTCATTGAATGTCGCCTTTGTGAAGTATGGTGGAAACATTCCCCCCATTTATTTGGATATTTTATTGGATATTCCTACCGATTCATTTTATATGGCAGGTCTAGAATTCAAACTCACAAAAAATAATACTCCATACTATGGAGTATCTCCTTTGTATAGTGATTTTGAATTACATACAGGCTTTCGACATAAATTGGAAGAGGCAAAGTTGGGATTCTTCGACGCCATGAGAAGGTTGGCGTTATACTTGTTTCTCAATCAATTGCAGGAACTTGCTGAAAAAAATGAAAAGATAATTCTCATCGAAGACGGTGGGTATGTAGCACCAGTCCTAAATGAAAGAGCCCTGGATGGAGTTACATTCGGAGAAGTGTTAGCTGAATTTTGGGTAGAAAATAAATTTCCTTCTTCCAAAGATCAAAAATTCTCTGAAGTTTTGAAACAACATGTCATCGGAACAGTTGAACATACACGCAATGGCTATGACCGGTTAACAAAAGTTAAGCAAGAGAAATCGTCTTTATTTTTACCAGCATATTCCATAGCGATTTCTAAAGAAAAAACTTTAGAAGAATCAAAAGAAGTCGCACGTTCGATTATCAATGCCATCGAAAATACATTACATGGAATTGGAAAAGTTTTATCCAAACGCAATGTATTAATCCTTGGAGCCAAAGGAAATATTGGAGGATTCTTAAAGAGGTATTTGGTTGGCGGCTCGCTTCATGAAAACAACTTAGATGTTTTGGAAGTGGATCGAAAATTTGAGTTGAACTCAAATTTCCAAAAACAATCCTTTCGTTCGCTCTCAGAAGCAGAATTTGCAAACATTGACTTAGTCATCGGTGTTACGGGCGAATCCATTTTGGAATCAAAGGACTTTGAAAATTGGATTTTTCAAAGTGAACACAAACAGTTATTTTTAGCTTCAGGGTCTACCAAAACAGTTGAGTTTGCAAGTTTTATCCAATGGACCAATGAATTGAATTCTAGTGAGAATCCGAAATTGAAAGATAAAAACGCATTGATTCGGTTTCACAGGATCTTAGACCCACAAACTCAAATGGATTTGGGGGCAAAAATCGTATTTAAAATTCCAGATATGAATTTAGAAAAAGAAATATATCTCATAAGTGATGGAAGCCCAGTGAACTTTTTATTTTTTGGTGTTCCAACAGAATCAATGGATCCAATCATTTCACAATTAGCAAGTGTATCATTAGGTATGGTAAATCAGTATAAGAATAAAAAATTGCCTCAACCTGAATTATATGCGGTTGACCACCAAATTGATGTTTGGGGAAATATATTGTGAGTAAACACGGTTTTTTTCAGATCACACAAAAGTTATTTTTAAGAGACGGGGACTCTTTACTAGTTTTGCGAGACCAAAAATCTGGGCATGGCGATCTTCCTGGTGGAAGAATGAACGAGGATGAATTTTTCGATGATTGGACACAAAGTATATTTCGAGAAATTAATGAAGAACTTGGTGAAGATATAAATATAGAAGTGAATCCAATTCCTATTTTTGTTCACAAACATAGAGTGAATGATGGGAATTTCCCATGTATTATTATTGCTTATAATGCAAAACTTATCGATGGAAATGTAAAATTATCTGATGAACACGATTACATGGAATGGGTGGATATCAAAAAATTTGATCCCAAAAATCTTTTTTCGGAGTACATGTTGGATGCAGTCCAACTTTATTTAAATCAATATGCATAATCTTTATGTTCCGCCTTATAAAATTTTATTATTCATTCTGCTATTTGGGATTGGATTTGGTACTGCAAATTACCTAAAAGACAACGAATCAAATCTACCAACTCCGAAACTGGATCTGCCTAAACCAGATTTTAGTTTTAATTTTGATTTCAAATTTGATTTTAATTTTAGCAAACCTGAAGTTGATGAGGACATTCAAAAACCAAATCAAACTTGGAATGAAGTGACGATTCAAACAAATGGGACTGATCGTAAGTATGGAAACCTTGTTGGTATCCAACTTGTACTCAAACCAGCAGATTATGTCAAAGAGGAATGGTGGAAAGAAAGAATTGAAGAAACTCTAATCAAAGGGAAATCATCAGGAATTTTTGATCGCAAAACAATAGTTATCTTTCCCGAACATTTGGGTTCAGGATTGGTTTTCCTCAATGAAAAATCGAGATTTATCAATTCAGAGACTTTGGCTGAAGCTCTCAAAACCAAAGGAGAAAATTTCAGTATCAATGAATTGTTGCTTTCTAAATCGGAATTGATGGCGGAAGTTTATGTTCGTACATTTTCTTCTTTAGCGAAAGAATACAATGTTCCGATTCTTGGTGGAACCATCATTTTACCCAATCCGAAAATTGTAAGAGGTAACCTCGTTTTAGATCCGAAGGGTCCACTTTATAATGTCGCCATTCCATTTTCTGCTGATGGTAAACTGATGGAACCTATGGTGAAAAAATCAGTTTTAGCAGAGGAAGAACAAAAAGTATATGCAGCGGGCGAAACCAATCAGGATCGAATTTGGATTGTACCAGGATGGAAGGTGGGAATTTTCATTGGACAAGAAGTTTTTGAGCCTTCCCTCTACAGTCGCCTAACTGGAAAAGCAATCGATGGTTTGATTTCTCCTTCGTCAGTTTATCCAAATATGAAATGGTCCGAAAAAGATTTATCTGATCCAAATATTTGGAAACAAGAAGGGATGCCAAAGTTCATCAAATCAACTCGTGCACAAGATTTGGTACAAGTGTTTCTCTCTGGGCATTTATTCGAAAATCATTGGAATGGAAAAACCTTCAATTTAAGAGATTTTACATTTGAAGACCAGGCGGTTTCGGTAGAAAGTCCGACAATCTTAAATTTGTACTTTTAAAAGTGAATCTTATGCGTAAATTTTTTGATTTTTAAATTTGAGATTTCATTGAAAATCCGTTTGACAGTGTATTGAATTCGCAAAAAATTTTCAGAGTTATGCCACAGAAGACCCTTCCTAAAAATGAATTTTATGTAAAATGCCCTTTGTATGCGAAAGGCCTTTCTGTTTGTCCTAGTTCCAAGGATCGATTGCAGTCAGAAGACTTGGATCGACTGACTTCACATTGTGTCCAAGACTTGTACAAAGCTTGCGAAGTGTTTTCTGTAAAAAAAGAGAAGGAACAGGCGGCTTAACCGTCGTTCATTTTTCTCACTTTTTTGAAATATTCGTAAACCTTCCAATCTTCTTCACTAAACGTTAAATCATCTAACACCAGTTCACCTTTTCTACTTTCGTAAACAATTTTATCTCCAGCGACTCCCCATAATCTTTCAATAAAAAATGGGAAATGTTCTTTTTTGCCAGATACTTTCCATTTCATCGGCTGGTTAGGATCATTTTGATTTGTGGTGATGAATTCATCCTTTCCAGTCAATTTCCATGAATAGGCTTCCCTTGTGACGATGGGAATTCCTCGATTGATTGATGGAGATTTTCCTTGGTGGTATAAAACTTCTTTGAAGTACAAATCTCCAATTTTTCCACCTACAACATAACCAGAATTCCCGTTATGATAATAGAATTTAGGAAGAACGATGTCTTTTGATAATAAGGATGCACGTTTCGATTCAATATTCAGAAAAAATAAATTGTAGGCTCCTCCAACTCCAGACCATACCAGATATTCATTTCCAATGGGAGAGATATGGTAATGAATTTTTAATTTAGGATAAGGCGATGGAAACAAATCACTTGAGAGAAATTTTTCAGGTTTAGAGGATTTTCCCGTTTTTTCGATGAAGAGTTGATTTTCAAAAAAGTATAATAACAAATCACCAGAATTGGAAATTGCCATTCCCGTTTTACATGGGATGTGAACGATTGATTCGTGTTCTAAGGATGAATCCATGGTGGAATACCCAAAGAGTGCACAACCCCCGTATTGTTTTAAGGGATATTGTATCGCAACATAATTTCCGTTAGCTGATATTTGGATTGAATCGGGTCTAAGTTTTAGTTCAATTGAATTACGATTATCGTTTACCAAATCTTTGAAATAGAGTGTTTTGTTTTCCGTCCAAACAATTTTTGTTCGGTCCTCAGAAAGAGCAAAAAGTCTAGGTTGGTTGGGTTTGTTTTTAGAAAGGATTTCTGCATTGGAGCGAATAGCTGATAATCGATCTTGTAATAATACCAAAGCTTTTTCATATTTTTCTTTTGATATAAGATCTTCAATTTCAGAAACTAAGGATTCGTGTTTGGTCTGGCAATTGTTGAAAGAGATAAACAAAACAAATACGATGAAAAAAAACTTCACTGAGACTCCAACATTTCTCGGATTTCATCCGAATGGATTTCTTTTGAAAACAATTCCATCGCAGTATTTCCCACACGTTTGGTATCATAGTAAGCAAAAGTTCCTGTCACCACGGCACCGCCAATGGGTACCCAGCGGGCAAATTGTTTTCGAATGATCGATTTAGAAATCATAATCCCTAATTTTTCCAAGACTGTTTGAAAAACTCTAACGGTTGTTGGGCGAATCAATATTTTGAAACTGGATTCTTCGATGATTTTGCGAAAGACGTGGGCACCTCCATGTTTAAATAAACAGTAGAGTAGTAATTCTTTCGTCACTTGCACTTCTTTACCATAAAGTGCGGCAATATCCATAATCAAATGCCCTTGGATTCGATAGACCATCAAAAGTTCTGGTAAAATGCTTAAAATGCCCAAAGGACCCGGTGGTAAGGAACAGGTCGCGCTAATGAGTCCAGATTTGAAGGAGGCGTTTTGAACCAATTCCTTTAATAATTCCTCGGGAGGTTGGATTGTGGGAGCATAGGGGCTTCTATAGTCCTCAAAACCGGCAAATAATTCGATTAGGCCTTCCAAAAATCCATTGGATTTGCCCTGAGAGGGAAGTTCGTTCACGGGTTTCTTAAATCTCCGTTAGATTTTAGTTTATCAAAAACAGGCATTCTGTATCCTTTCCATAGACATGATAGATAGATTGAAAAAAATTCAAGAAAAATACCTGCGTATCGAGGATGAGCTCGCAAAGGCCACCGCATCGGATACATTAAAGAATCTATCGAAAGAGAGATCTCGCCTAACTCCCGTATATACAAAAGCAGATGAATATTTAAAAATTACTAAAGATTGCCAAGATGCAAAATCCTTATTAGAATCAGAAAATGATCCAGACATGCATTCCATGTTAAAATCAGAAATCGAAGAAGGAGAAAAAAAATTAGAAGAACTGGCAAAAGAACTCGAAATTATGTTATTACCACCTGATCCCAATTCAGGGAAAAGTATTCTAGTCGAGATTCGTGCTGGAACCGGTGGGGAAGAATCGGGATTATTTTGTGCCGATTTATTTCGAATGTACAACAAGTATGCCGATAAAAAGGGACTGCGCGTTGAGATCATTGATATGAGCCAAACAGGTATTGGCGGATATAAAGAAATCGTATTCTCGCTTGATGATGATAAAGCCTATGATTTGTTTAAATTTGAATCTGGGACACACCGTGTACAAAGGATACCTGAAACTGAATCAGGCGGAAGGATTCACACTTCTGCTGTAACAGTAGCCATCCTACCAGAAGCCGAAGAAAAAGAAGTTGAGATCAAAGAAAGTGACCTTCGAATTGACGTTTATCGCTCGTCAGGTGCTGGAGGTCAGCACGTCAACACAACTGACTCGGCGGTTCGTATCACACACATTCCAACTGGGATTGTAGTCGCCTCCCAAGAAGAACGTTCCCAAATCAAGAACCGCGATAAAGCAATGAGAGTACTCAGAGCAAGGATCGCTGACCAAGCAGCTGAGACTGCTAAACTCAGCGCTGATGCTTTGAAAAAAGCGCAGGTTGGTTCGGGAGACAGATCAGAACGCATTCGAACGTATAACTTCCCTCAAGGCCGATGCACGGACCACAGGATCGGATTCACGAGTCATAATCTACCAGCCATCATGGAAGGGGATTTGGATGAATTAATTGATGCCTTGATCCAAGAAGATCGGTCCAAACGATTAGCAGAAGCCAAGGCTTAAAAAAAAACAAAATTTACCAAAGGAATTCGATTGAATCAACTGATTTGATTGTTATTCCTTTTAGTAGGATGAAGACCTCATGAAATTTCTGCAATTAGGGTTGATCACAATCATCATCACTAGCTTGGGTTTGGGGAATTGTAATCCTATCAAAAAAAGTGATCCATTCAGCGACAATTTACTCTTACTTTTGCTTTTAAATTCATTTGCCACTGCTAGAGAATTGGATTGCACGTTTTCTTCTTCTGGAACTGATTCACTTTATGATGACCAATGGCATCTACAAAACTACGGCCAATTAGGCGGTACCACCGGGGAAGACGCACGAGTCAAACCTGTCTGGGACCAAGGTTATTCGGGAAATCAAGTCATTGTGAGTGTGGTGGACGATGGTCTAGACATACGTCACGAAGATTTAGCTGCAAATATTTCAATTTCCACACGTGGTCTCAATTTATTCAATAACACATTCAATCCCTCCCATTCATATACCAACAGTTTCCATGGATCTGCCGTTGGCGGTGTCATAGGTGCTACTGGTGGAAATGGAATGGGTGTTAGAGGAGCTGCACCTTGTTCCAAACTTGTTGGAGTGAATATCTTAGAAAAATCGACAATCTTTACTTCGGATGAATATAGAGCAATGGTCAATGAGTCTGGAAGAGTATTTATTTCCAATAATAGTTGGGGATCTCCGGATTTATACGGTTGGTTATGGCCGTCCAGTAGTCTTTGGCAACAAGGGATCAACGAAGGGGTCAGTTTAGGCAGAGGTGGAAAAGGAACTGTATATTTTTGGGCAGCAGGCAATGGAGCCAATGGTGGAACAGTCGCATCACCTACATTAGTTGACAATGCCAATTTTGATGGGCAAGCGAATTATTATGGTGTCATGGCCATTGGTGGGATAGGACAAAATGGAATGAAGGCTTCGTATTCCGAGTCTGGTGCCAACCTCTGGGTCGTAGCCCATACACAAGGAAACAATGCCTCGGCTTATACCACAGCCATATCCACAACGGATGCCTCGGGCGGATTTGGCTTCAATGCAGGTGGAACCGGTGGAGATTATGTTTTTTCTAATTATACACGTAGATTTAATGGCACATCCTCCGCGACTCCACTTGCTGCTGGTGTTGCCGCCTTACTCTTAAGTAAGTATCCGGAATTCACTTGGAGAGACGTACGAGAGTTAATTGCTTATTCTGCCAGACAAAATGATGCTTTTGATTCAGATTGGACAACAAACGCTGCTGGCCTAAAGATCAATCATAAATATGGTTTCGGAGCAATTGACGCAGAACAACTTTTTGTTCGAGCCAATACTTGGACTCCGATTTCAGCCAGTTTCAAAACAGAAGCGATGAATACTGTTTCGCCAGGCACTTCCATACCTGACAATGATCTAGTAACAGGTGCCAATGTATCCTATCCTGTCACATCTTCCATTACTTATGTTGAGTTTGTGGATGTTGAATTCACTTCGAATCATACTTATTTTCCGGAATTAAGGATCACAGTAACTTCACCAAGCGGAACCGTAAGTGTATTAACGGAACTTCATGCCTGTCGTAATCCTTTAAATAATTCCGGTTGTACATCAGGGAATACTTCCATTGCAACGATGACTGGTTCTTCTACATATCGATTTGGATTGACACGATTACTCGGGGAAAATCCAAACGGAAGTTGGAACATTCGAGTTTACGATGGGGGCGTTGGTGATACCGGATCCATCCAATCCATTCGACTACGAATTTATGGAAGGTAATAAAATGAAGAGACCAACTTTTTTGCAGACACAAGAGATTCGAAATTGTTTCATTCAGATTTTTCACATTCTTATATTAGCAGTTATAATTCTATGTTTCCATCCTATGGAGGCAAAAGAACCACCTAACCAAATCTCCTTTACCGAAGGTGGTATCCAAAAAACCTTTTATCGAAATCCAAACATAGAAGCAGAGTATCTTGATCCACAGCAGGTGAATTCTTCGCTAAACAAAAGTTTGGGGAATCAAAAAGTAAAGTTTGGTTGGAATATTCGTCAAGCAGGCAAACCATTTCATCTGAAACAATCAAAATCAAATGTTACGACAAAAGTTACGGAAGTCTACAATACGGGAGTTGGGTCTGGTCCGAATATTGTGTTACCAGGTGCCATCATTGTTTCTTTTAAGAAAGACCAATCCATGGAATCACTTTCAAAACTTGCCCAAAAGTATAAGATCGAGATTTTAAGGCAATTGACTCCGCGATTAGTGAGTTTCCAAACAGAACCTGGATTTTATTCTGTGGAAAAAGCAAATGAGTTACTCAATGAAGGAATTGTCTTGGAAGCATATCCAGAAACAGCAGTAGAAAAAGTATTAAAATAAACTGATCAAAAAGGTAATTTTATCAGTTAAAGAGCCAAATAGAAATAAATCAATTTCAGAATTTCAATCTTACGCACTGGTTTGGAAATGTATGATGTGATTCCTGCCATAAAACTTTTGCTGATATCTTCTTTTTGTACGTTTGCAGAAATTGCGATGATGGGAATTGCAAACAATGGATCAATGTTTTGATTATGTTCATACAGTCGTATTTGTTTTGTCGCTTCTAATCCATCCATTTCAGGCATTTGCATATCCATTAAAACGATATCAAATTTTTCGGATTGAAACATTTGTAATGCAATCTTTCCGTTTTTTGCAATCACAAGTTCGATTGGATATTTTCGTAAAAATGTTTTGATGATGAAAACATTTTCTTCTGAATCCTCTGCTAATAAGATTCTACATTTTGGAAAATTTTCTGCATCTGGTAATTCCAAATCCAACCAATGTTGATGGATGTTTGAATCCCTATGAACCAAACCTTCGTAGGGTATATTTAGGACGAACTTGGATCCTTTGCCTAGTTGGCTTTGAACCGATATTTCGCCATTCATCATTAGTATTAACTTTTTTGTGATTGTAAGTCCAAGTCCAGTTCCACCATACCTTCGAGTTGTGGAGCTATCCACTTGAGTAAAACTTTCAAAAATAGAATTTAATTTTTCATTTGGAATTCCAATTCCAGTATCTTCAACAATCAAACATAAACTTTTTTGATCCTGACTTAATGATGCATCTACATAAATCTTTCCTATTTCTGTAAATTTCATCGCATTTCCAATCAAGTTAATTAAGATTTGTTGGATTCGAGTGGAATCTCCTTTGATTTGTTCTGCGATATCGTCACTCACGGAATAAGAAATTTGGATTCCCTTTGACTTTGCTTTCATTAAAAATAAAGAAATTGTTTCTTTGAGTAAATCGCGGATTGAAAATTCAATGTGTTCAATTTCCAATTTTCCAGATTCAATTCGAGATAAGTCTAGAATGTCATTGATAATGTTATACAATGCCTTACCGGAGTTTCGAAGTACTGTTAGATACTCCATTTGTTCATTTGTTAGATTTGTTTCCGTTAAGGTATCAGCCATTCCTAAAATTGCATTGAGAGGAGTTCTGATTTCATGACTCATGGAAGCTAAAAAATCTGTTTTTGCTTGGGATGCTTTTTTTGCTTCTACTTCCCTTTCTTTTGCCACTACCATTTGTTCTCTTAATAATTTTTCTCGGGTCACTTGTTGTGAAACGTCTGTAATTTGAATCATACAAAATCGATTTTGTTCATCATCGATTGAAATGGGAATGACATGCAGGTATTGATAAATCCTTTCTTTTTTTTCTATTTTTTGTTCATTATCAAATAAAGGAAATGGGAAGGGATTTAAAGTATGTGTCAGGATTGAATACTGAGAAAATTCAAGGCATTGTTCAATTGATTTTAAAGTACGTGTCCCAACTAGTTCAGGAAAAACATCGAATATTAATTTGTTGTCTAAGTGTTGTTCATCTAAGAAAGAGCGTTTAAGGAACCAATGATTTGTTAATATGATTTTAAAGTTTTCGTTTAAAATCAGGATACCAATTCCAGATTTTTGAACAATCGTTAATAGGTGTTTTTCATTCAAGAAACTCACTACTTTAACTTATCGATGAGCACTCGAGAAAGATTTTTGATACTGTCGAAATTTAAAATAAAAAATATGTAACCTTTGATTTCTTTGCCTTTTAATTGATAATCAATAAATACTAAAAGAATTGAATTGTCCTCGTTTGGATTTCGATTCAACAGAATTTCCTCGTATTTACCCGAAAAAAATTCAGGAACATGGGTTTCAATTTTGTAATGGGACAATTTTGCCAAATTCGATAAAATTGCATTTAAGATAATGTTTCCTATTTCGCTTAAGGCATCTTTTTCAAACTGCGATACCTCATTGAGCGCCACATAGTCTTTCATCATCATCTTCACAATTTCTAAACTTGCACTTTTATGAAATAATAGGAAAGCAGATCCATTTCCAATATCACCTATAAATTTTTGTTCAACAGTGCAAACATCTTGATAAGCTAAATTTTCAAAATTTCTAGCTTCCGCCTTGGTGATGAGTTTTAAACTTGGGACTGTTAACAAAATTTCATCTGAAATCATTTCACTCATCAATTTGGCTGCACCACCCAAACTAATGTTAAAAAGTTCACACAATGAATCTTGTTCCAGTTCCGTCAGGTGATTCATATAGTTTCCAAAAGGGGAATGAGTTTGTCCCGGGTGATCGGTTTTTCAATAAACAGAATCCCAAGATCCTTTGCTTTGTTTTTGATAGCATCTTGGATGTTGGCGGTAATGAGTACGATTTTGGATTTGGGATAATTTGACTTAAGATTCTCAACTAAATCAAGACCGGAAAGTGTCCCCGGCATATTTTGATCCAAACTAAATAAATCAATGTCAGGATGATCAGGTAAGATCGATTTTGCTTTATCCGCCGATTCTGCTTCCAAAATCTCCCAATTCGGGTATTCTTCGGATATGATCTTTCGGATCATCAAACGGGTGACAGTACTATCATCTACTATAAGTGCTTTTTTTTGTGACATATCGATTGCTTTAATTCCAAACTGGTTTTATATGAGTACGTACACACAGAATGGACGAAAAAAAATCTCTTAAGTCATCCATGCGTTCTAAATACTTCATAGTTTTATTTTTTTGTATTTTTGTATTTTGTAAGTCGAACCAAAAAATCTGTGAAGGGGAAAATTGCCGGAATGGGAAACATACTGTTCCATTTGAAAATGGAGACATTTTTGAAGGCGATTTTTTAGAAGATATCAAACATGGTTTTGGAAAATACCAACATCTGAATGGCGATACCTTCGAAGGTGAATATAAATATGGATACAAAGACGGTCCCGGATCGTATCGATATGCGAATGGCGATCAATTCATTGGAAATTACGTAAAAGGGAAAAAGCAAGGGTTAGGAAAATACATTTTTGCAGATGGATTCATTTTGGAAGGGACTTGGTTCCAAAATGAATTGTCAGGAAAGGCAAAAATCACAAATGCTAAGGGAAGTTTGGTACTTGAAGGTTATTGGCACCAAAATTCATTCATCGGATTTAAGCCCAAACAAGAATCAAACGATACGATCGAAATTTCGAACCCCAAGTGATTCGTAAATTTTACGAGTGGCTTTCGATTTGTTTAATGTATACATGTGAATGCCTGCGATTTTGTGATCCAATAAATCTCGCACCTGTTCTGTAGCCCAGTGGATGCCCACATTCTCAGCATAAACATCATCTTCTGCACGAGATAAAGATTTCAATAATTTTGCAGGGAAATTGGTGCCTAAGGAAAGTTCAGCCATACGTGCCATTCCCTTTCTGGAAGTGACTGGCATAATTCCTGCGATGATTGGAACTTTGATTCCAGCAATTTCACAACGTTCTACAAAATCATAAAATTGGTTGTTATCAAAAAACATTTGGGTACAAATATAATCCGCACCTTGGTCTACTTTCCATTTTAGGTATTCAATTTCTTTCAATCGATTTGGTGTGGAGGGATGTCCTTCTGGAAATCCAGCTACTCCAATTCCCATTTTAGGAAATTCTTTTTTGATAAAACCTACCAACTCGCCGGCATATGCAAACCCATTCTCTGTTTGTTGGAAGTCTTGTTGCCCCTTGGGTGGGTCACCTCGGAGAGCCATAATATTGTGAATCCCACTTTTGTCGTAACGTTTTAGAATATCACCAATCTCTTCCTTTGTGGAACCGACGCAGGTAAGGTGACTAACAATTGTTAATCCCGTTTCGTTTTGTAATTTGACAACCAAGTCATGTGTTAAGTGTCTAGTGGATCCGCCTGCTCCATAAGTGACACTTACGTAAGCTGGGTTCATTTGGGAAAGTTCTTGGATATTTCGAAACAAATCCTCGGAAGCTTCCTCATTTTTAGGGGGGAAAAATTCGAAGCTGATCGTCGTCTGTTTTTTACCAAGGATCTCAGAAATGTGCATAAAACCTATCCTCTAAACAGGAATATTTTTCTCAAGTCCCTTGTTGGCGAGTAACCAACCTTTTGAAGCTTTTGTTTTCACAGCAAGCCATAGGGAAAATTTGGGGAATAGAGCTGGCATGATGACAATTGTGGATCGGAGATAGGATGGAACAAGCACCTCACCAGGATTTTTTTGAATGGCCTTACAAATTGCCTTAGCGACTTGGTCAGGTTCGATGATAGGCGTAAAAAAGGAAGGTTTTACCCCATCAATCATTCTAGTTTTTACCATAGAAGGACAAATCCAACTAACACCGATTTGAGTCTCATATAACTCCATCTTTAAGGCTTGAGAAAATCCAACCATTGCATGTTTGGTGGCAGAATAAGTAACAGTTCCTTCTGTTCCAAATTTTCCGGCAATACTTGCCAAATTGATAATGCAAGCCTCTTTTTGCGCTCTTAAGATCGGCAAGGATTCATAAACCAACTTCATTGGTCCGTTGACATTGATTTGAAGAGCTTTTTCCCAAACAGAAAACTCCTTACCTTCATAAGGACCGCTGGGTGCGATGCCTGCATTATTGATGAGTATTCGAAAGTTGAGTTGTTTTTTTTTAATTTTTTGAATCAGTGCTTCAATTTGTCCTTCTTTGGACATATCACAAGCATATCCATAAAATTTTCTGCCGAGTGATTCCACTTTCAATTGGATATCTTTTAAAAGGGATACATTGATATCGACACCTATGATATCATTTCCTTCTTTTGCCAATCGTTCTGCGGTTAAGGCACCAATCCCCATTCCACATCCTGTAATTAAAATCGTGTTTCCTGATAATTTCATACATTGAATCTAATCTATTTTTTAGTTTCGTCAATCCGAATCATTTAGGAAAAAGACTCAAATGCAATACCGTCTCTTAAAACCTGAATTAGGGCATAGGATCACTTCCGTAAACTCTACCAATGAATGGATCCGAAATCCAGAAATTCCATTTGGATCGTGGGTGATCGCGGAAGAACAAACGGAAGGAAAAGGTCGGGGACAAAACTCATGGCAATCGTTAGGTGAAGAGCCATTCATTTTTTCAGGAAAAATCAGGCTTTCTGCAGCAGAAATTTCCTTACCTCTCGTCTCGATATTTGTGTCTTCAGCCCTTCTCAAAACAATCTATTCATTTTTCCCAAAACGTTTAGATGACACTACGATCAAGTGGCCGAATGATATTTACAAAGATGATAAAAAAGTGGCAGGGATATTAATTCAGTCTGAATTTAGTAACGGCGTTTATGACGTTGTGATTGGAATTGGATTAAATTTTTTTGGGCAAACGATTCCTGAACCATTAGCGGACAAGGCTTCATTTTTATGTGAAAAACAATTAAGTGAAGGTGAATTGGAAAGATTTGCCAATCAGCTGGTAGTCGAAATCAACCAAGCAGTGATCACTCTCCTCGACCAGAGCCAAGTATTAAAGGATTTGGTTTGGATCGAAGATCATTCTTTATTAAAAAACAAGGTCATAGAAACTGAGTGGGACCAAAGAATCGTGAGAGGAAGAGTTTTGGGAATTGATGAATTAGGATTCCTTCTCATTATGACTGAAACTGGTCAAAAGATTGAACTGATGGACACGTCACCAAAATTTCGGATAATATAAATGTCAGAATCACCACTATTACTTGTTATCGACGTTGGGAATACCAATACTGTATTTGGAGTTTTTCGAGAAGGTGAAGAAACGCCTGATTTTCACAAAAGAACTGTTACGCGAAGGGATCGAACTTCAGACGAACTTGGACTTTTTTTGAAAGGATTTTTAACTCAAGAAAACGTAAAAGCTGATCGAGTGAAAAAAGCGATTTATTCCAGTGTTGTTCCTTCACTCAATCCAATTGTTGAAAGAATGTTAGAAGATTGGTTTGATGTGAATCCACTCCGAGTTCATTACCAAATGAATTTAAATTTCGGTATCAGTTATCCACGACCATTTGAAATCGGAGCCGATCGGTTAGTAAACGCTGCTTATTGTGCAAAAATGTATCCAGGTAAAAAAGCGATTCTTGTCGATTTGGGAACAGCGACTACATTTTGTGTCATCAGCGAAAAACCTGAATACATTGGTGGAGTCATCGCACCTGGTTTAAAAATATCTATGGATGCCTTAACAAGAAATACGGCTCAACTTCCACCAATTGTCTTCGGATCTCCCAAACATGTACTTGGTGATTCAACTGTAGAATCAATCCAAGCTGGATTTTTCTTTGGTTGGATTGGACTCTTGAAAGAAATTGTCCGAGCCATTAAAGACGAACACCCAGGAGATTATGTGGTAGTTGGGACAGGTGGACTTGTCACTACGATTCATGCATCGCATAACCAAGTATTTGATGAAATTGATCCTATGATGACATTAAAAGGATTAAAGATTTTAGCGGATTTAAATTCCTAATTCTTTTACCTTCATTTGGTAGAACGAAATGAATTACTTCTTCGTATAAACAATGGTTTTGTAGTGCAACCAATGGTTGGATGGAACAGGAATTTCCCATTCTTCCCGAATCCAACTCCCTTGCTTCAGATAGTCTTTGATTGTTTCATTGATCAAAGTTTCATCGTAAAAAACAAAACTATCTCTTGAACGAATGGTATTGATATATGTTTCAGAGGGGATCTCTAATTCGCCTGGAATGAATTCTAAAATATCCAAGTCAGGTCGTTTGGATTTGAGATAAAAATAAGGATCGGGTAAACTTTGTAGGTAAACGGCATTCGATTGGCTCAAACTTCTCTGAATGTGTTGGAAGTGCGATGTTTGTATCTCGAGGGAATTGGTTTTGGACCAATGGATATGGTGCATTGATACAAGTGCAAATAAAGATAAACTGATCCCAATGACAGGGAGTCGATTCACAAATGTTCTTTCTTGTACTAACAATGCCATTCCCAAAGATAATGGGAATAAACTATGATAAACATACCATCCTTCTGAAGACGTGTATAATGCCGCAAACACAGAAATGGTCCATATCCAAAATAGTAACCATGAATTTAATAAAGTTCCATTGTTTCGGATTTGTTTATATGTAAAAAATGATAATAAAAATAATTGAATCAATATGATTAGTATTCTGATTTTCGGAAAACCAAAACCAAATGAGAAAATTTTAATTTTATCAATGATGGTAAATGTATTGAGTAAGTTTTGTTTTCTTGTGAGTTGTGCCCCAAATTGAATTTGAAACCAATCCCAATTAGGATGAATATAAACCATCCAACAGAGAATCGGAAAAATCCCACCTAATAAAAACCAGACGATATTTTTTAATTTAAAATTTTGATACACCAGAAAAAGTGTTACAAGTCCAAATGAAGCTCCAATCGGATGAGAAAGAGCTGACAATGATAATAAGACTCCAGCAAAAAAAGGATTCCATTTGTTTACTTTTTTGTTCGTAGCAAAAAATAAACTTAGTATAAATAAAAACGCAGTGAGTGCTTCCATTCTGGCGACTGTTCCAAAACGAAAGAGAAGTGGCTCCCAAAGCAAACTCGCAAATGCAATCTGTGCGCCAAACTCAGGAATAAAAAAACGTTTTAATAATCGGTAGAATCCAAAGGCAGTTAAATAAACAATGCAAACGTTTGCTATGCGAAGTGTAAGGATTGAATCAGGGAAAATGGTTAAAGTGAATCCAGAAAACAAAAGATAAAAAGGTGGCATCCAAAGTGTTTTGGATTCCATACCTGGAATGAGTCCTGATAGGACTTCTGTTTTTAAGTGTCCAGTGTTTGCAAACGAGATAGCAGGTGAATAGAATAGTACTTCATCAGGCCATACGACAGGAAGGACACCTATGTTGATTCCAACCTGGAGACAGTATAAAATTGATATAATAAAAAACGAGGCGTAAGCCACGTTCGGTCTACTTTGAAAGAGAATTAACGGCTTCTTGTTCCGTCTCAAAAACTTCAAACAAATCCAAAAGTTCTACAACATCAAAAACCTTTTTCACAGGTGGTGTGATGCAACAAAGTTTGAGCTTTCTTCCTTGTTTGTCGAGTTCTCGTACCATTCCAACAAAGATACGAATTCCAGAGGAGGAGATATAGGAGATAAGCTCCAGGTTGATGATGATGTCACCGTCCCCGTTTTGCACATCGTCGGCTAATTTTGCCTCAACCTCATCAGAATGGGTGATGTCTAAACGACCATTGAGGTGAACGAGTGTGTGCTTTCCGATTTTTTTGGTTTTGATTTCCAAAGCGAGCCTACTTGGTGACTAGAATCCTTGAAAACACCAAAGGTTCAAGAAATTTTTACGCCGCTTGGTTTCTGTTTCTCGTAAAAAGTCGAGGGTCATTGTGTTCTGTCTCTGGGATATGCAACATAATCCTCTGTCTTGTGGAACGGGTCGTTCGGTGGCCCAAAAATTCTTGGATTTCCCAAACGGGGAATCCGTTTTGGAATAAGTGCAGCGCAATCACATCTCTTAAGAACGGAATATGGATCTCTTTCGAGATTAGCCTGCTTGCCGTTTTCAGAATCTTTTGGATGGTTCTTGTGCGCAAAATTCCGTCTCTCCCTGGGAATAAATAATCACTTGGTGAAAATTCGCAGGCGTAACGATAGAGTTCGACGGCAAACTTTGGATCTAGGAAAATATTCCTCCTACGCAAACGACCGCCGTTCTTTAAATGGAAACGATCCATTTCGGAATTAAAGTCGGCGATTTTTAGGTGGATGAGTTCGGGTAATGACAACCCGGTGCAGACTAAAAATTTGATGATTAAGTAATGAATATGGTTTCGGCCCCTGATTCGATTCAGTAGGTTTCGGACATCTGTTTGGTCTAATAGTCGATTGCCTAAAGTACAAACATCAACGGTGAGAATGTGAGGAAGAAAGGTTGGTAAATTCAAATTTGTATTTAGCATATTTTTCTCGTGGAATGTATCAGAGTTTAACAATCTCTGCAATTAAATTGTCACCAAACTGTAGTTTTGGATCACCATTTTCGAAGAAATAAATTTCCTAGTTCATGTTTTTGCACGATGAATTTTTCTGCTTGATTCAAATTAAAAAAAACGATTTTATCTTTGGGAGAAACAATAAAGGAAAAATCGCATGGACTCGCTGGAACTCAAAAATAATGACCCGGAACTACAACTGACCAAAGAAGACATTCAAAAAGTTGAGGAACTTACCGGACAAATTAAACTCAACAATCCAAATGACATAGTTTCTTATGGATCCTCAGCACAAGCAAAGGTTTCTGATTTTGCCGATAAGGTTCTTTCTGAGATCAAAACTAAGGATTCAGGTTATGCGGGGGAACTCCTTAACCAATTATTATTCAAAATCAAAGATTTGGATATGGATAGTTTTGCTGGGGAAGGGAGTACACTTTCCAAAATTCCATTGATCGGTAGCTTATTTGATGCCTCTCGCAAATTTTTAGCAAAGTTTGAAGATTTGGAATCGCAGATTGGAAAAATTGTCGATGAACTGCATTCAGCTAGAACAAATCTCACAAAAGACATAACTTTATTGCAGGCGTTATACGAGAAAAATTTAGAATATTTCAAAGAGATTCAAATTTTTATCGCTGCAGGTGATAAAAAAATCCAAGAGCTTCGCGATAAAATTTTACCTGAAATGTTAGAGAAAGCCAAAGCACAAGGTGACACCTTAGCTTCTCAGCAATACCAAGATATGGTACAAATGGTCGATCGATTCGAGAAAAAAATCCATGATTTAAAACTCACTAGAATTCTTTCCTTACAAACTGGTCCTCAAATTCGATTGATCCAAAGTGGAAACCAAGTTTTGGTCGAAAAAATCCAAAGTTCCATTTTAAATACAATCCCACTTTGGAAAAATCAAATTGTGATCGCACTTGGATTGATGCGCCAAAGAAAAGCCTTGGAAGCACAAAAACAAGTTTCGAAAACTACCAACGATCTCATTCAAAAAAATGCTGAGATGTTGAAATCGGGAACTGTTGAGATTGCAAAAGAATCGGAAAAGGGAATCATTGAAATTGAAACATTAAAAAATGTGAACCAACAACTAATAGAGACCATTACCGAAACCTTAAAGATCCAAGAAGATGGGCGTCAAAAACGTAAGTTAGCCGAACAAGAAATGATCAAAATCGAATCCGATATCAAACAAAAACTTTTGGAATCAAAATAGAATGACAGACGTACAATTGGAACAAAACCAAGAAGAAAAAAAATGGGCCAGACGCGCCCATATTTCCACTTTGCTGACTTATCCCATGGCACTTTTGCCTTTTCCCTTCTATTTTTCATCTTTAGGGGCAATGGTATATCCTTTTGTCATGTGGTTGTCTCGGACTAAATCATCTTATTCCGCCAAACAATCATTAGAGGCAATGTATCTGCAAGCTTTATTGTCTCTAGGATACTTTGGGTTCGGAACAAAGTTTGGTGAAGATCGAGTATTGCTTGTATTCTCTTATGTGTTGATGGCATTCCTTCATGTGATTTTTTTAGGGATTGCCATTTATCGCACAACGATCGGAAAACCTCACCATTATCCATTTAGTTTTTTTCCACTTCTTTTTTCGTCCCATCAAACAAAGGAAAATTGGAATGAGTTAAAGAAGAAATTCGAAGACAAAGTTGAATTTTCTGAATACAAGTCACAAATGGAAAAGTTAGATACATATCGTTTGTCGACCGAAAAGGATTCAAAATCATTAACAGATGTAGGTTTGCAAGGGTTATGTAATGAATATTTACATTCCTTATCTGACTTACGTGTCAAACTAGCAGAGGATCCATTAGCCTATCGGAAAGCTAAACAATTTTTGAATTATTTCCCAGAAACAGTTTCGAAAATTCTGAATCAATACATTCGCGTGAATCAAAATACGAATACACCTGAAGCAGACAAAAGAAAATCGGAACTCAATTCATTGTTAAGCGAAGTGATTAAAACTACGGAACAAGTGCGAAATAAATTAAAAGCTGACGAAACCCTAAATTTAGATGTTGAGATCACTGCGATGAAAAAAAACATCGAATTTGGTGGGTATTGATGCTTTCTGAATTACATGATAGGTCTTATCATTTTTTAAACTTTTTACCAAATGTCGCAAACTTCCTCGTTGAAAAACACAAAGAATCCGACTTAAAAGTTGATGAAAAAAGTTTATACAACTTAGTCACAGAAGCTGATCTTAAAGCAGAATCGATGATTCTGGAAGAAATTCAAAAAAATTTCCCCTCGGATGGAATCCTCGCTGAAGAACGTGGGGCCATTCCTGGAACATCTGGTTATACTTGGGTGATAGATCCTTTGGATGGCACAACCAATTATACACATGGATTGCCATTGTATGGAATTTCAGTGGGAGTTGTGGAAACAGAATCGATGGCACCTGTCATCGGAATGGTTTTTTTTCCTGAACTGGGTACCTATTACCATGCAATCAAAGGACAAGGTGCCTTCCGAGAGAAAAAACAAATCCAAGTATCTCAAACGAAAGCGATGAAAGATTCCCTTTTTGTCACTGGGTTTCCTTATGATCGAAACTTGTCTTTGGATACATTAATGCAGTATTATAAATCGATTTTACAAAAATCACGTGGGATTCGTCGTACTGGTGCCGCGACGTTAGACTTATGTTGGTTAGCCGAAGGAAAATTTGAAGGTTATTACGAATTAGGTTTGAAACCTTGGGATATGGCGGCAGCTGGTCTCATTGTGATGGAAGCAAAAGGAAAATTAACTTCAATGGATGGAAACGATTTTTCGATTATGATTCCAAGTTTACTTGCAAGCAACGGTCAAGTACATGACTACTTACTTGCGGAATTTGAAGGTCAAATTAACCGAGTAGCATATTAACCATCTGATTCAGTTTGGTTTTGATCACAGGTTTCGTAAAATTCGCGAGGACGTACTTTCTTCCATTTTTACCCAATTGATTTGCGATAGATTGGTGATCCAACAAATAATCCAACATCCTTTGGAATGAGACCTTATCAGAATAATACAAACCTCCTTGGCTCCGGAGACAATGCCCTCTCATCACAGATGATTTACCATTGACTAAAACGGGTTTTTCTTGGAGCCAAGATTCCATGATAGAAATAGAAAAACTTTCATAAGCTGATGGATTCAATAACAAATAAGATTTTTGAATTTCAATTGTTTTGTTTTCTTCCGATACAAACCCAGGAAACAAAATGTCTTTTTCTTTTGAGACATCCATAGAAAACACGGAACCCAAACACTTGAGTGAAACATCATATCTATGATTCAATTGTTTCCAATCATGATAGTCCTGAAAAAGTTCTGGATATCCTTTTGCTGGTTCAATGCGACCGATTGTTAATAATTGAAAGTTCTCTATCGAATGATGAGAGATTGTTTGTTTTTCTGTAAGTAGTGGCTCATCAACATATGTTCCGATCAAAAAATAATTTTTAACCTTTTGTCTGGTGTAAGTTTCGTAAACTTGTAACTCTTCCGGAGCATTAAAACTATATAAATAATGATTTTGATATGTTTGTTTGTATATGGGAAGCCGAAAAGGTGGTTCATCATGAAAGGTGGGTACAATAACGAAAGGAATTTTTAATAAAGGTACACTCAATACAATAGGATAGTATAAATAACCTATTAATATCACAAGGTCATATTGTGATTGATGATTTTTTACATACTCAATCAAATCGGGCGAATAGGGACCTTGTTCTTTGATAAAACTCATTTGGTCTTTCATCGAAACGGTATCGCCAGCTTTTAAACATCGATCCAAAATTTGATTCATTCGATGGATGTTCCGAGTTTTTTCGACAGAAAAACGTATTACTTTGTATTGATTCTCTTCTGTGATTCCTGTTTTGAATTCATTTTTCCAAGTAACATAATTTTTAGCGGCAGTTGTACAAACAGTAACAGTATGCGATTGAGATAAAATATTCACATAATCAAACGCTAATTTTTCTGCACCACCAGATGCATTTTGCAAAAATCTTGGAGTTATAAAAAGAATTTTTGCCATAAAATCTAGCTTTTAATTACCTCTAACAATGGTAATATGCTTGTTGATTTTAAATAAGAGTTTAGATGTAAATTTTGATGATAAATCATCGTATTTCGATACTCGGCATCTTTAAAAATTTCACCTATCTGAGGAACCAAAGTTTCAAAATCTTTGTTCTGAAATAGTAGGCCAGAATCTCCAAGAGTCTCAGGAACAGCGCCAGCGGAGAATGCAACAACTGGCAATTGGAAGTGCATTGCTTCCATGAGTGGAACACAAAATCCTTCATGTTCACTCATTGATAAAAACAAATTACTTTCTAAATAGATTTTTTTTACCATTGTTTCATCGACGTAAGGGATGATTTTTACTTCATTTTGCAAATCAAGTTGTGAAATCATAAAATTGAGCTCATCCAAATAAGATTGTTGGTCTGGGTTACAAAAACCTAACATTCTTAAAGAAAATTGGTTACCATTGATTGATTTCCAAGTTCTTGCGAAGCGAATCAAATCATCTTGGCATTTATTCGGAGCGATCCTTCCTACGAATAAAAAAGAAGGAAAAATAAAAGTTTTATTTTTTGATTCTATATGCTGATGATCCCATTTTTGAAAATTGAGGTGTAATGGGAAAAGTTTTGCTTGTTTGAATCCAAGTTGTTTAAGTTCAGATAAATTGAAATTAGAAACTGCAAAGGAATGTTGGAAATGATCTCGAATGATTTCTAAATCTTCTCTACCTTTACGTAATAAATAACTAAAACGTAAATCGTAAGGTTCAAAAAAATTTTCTGGCGTTACATTATGGTAGATAAGAATTTTTTTATTGGGAAAAGGTAAAAGGAAATCTAAAACCTTAGAATGAATGGAGTGATGGTAAACGAACACATCATTTGGTTTGATGTTTAATTTTGAAATTTTTTCAGCAAATTTTCGATCACTGGATAAAACATTTTCTGCATATATCTTACCGGAATAACCTTCCTTTGCTAACAATCTTTTGATTTCCAACATCTCTTGTGAGATGGCATCACCTAGTTGGAATCCTGCAGAAAATTGGTGAATGTTCATTTGATACCACTTCTTAATATGCCTGATATCGCCTCAGCAAACGGAAACTGATTATAATATCCCAAAACATTGAATTGAGTTTGAATCATTGTTCGATATTTTTCTTTATCAAGGAGGGTTTCTTTCATGATTTGGATCAAAGACTGATTTTCTTTCGAAAAAAATAGTTTTCCACCTTCTCGCATGGTTCCAGGGATCGCTCCTTGTGCATATGCAAACACTGGTATCCCTGCACCAAAAGCTTCTAAGATTGGCAAACAAAATCCTTCATGTTCACTCATCGAAACAAAAGCACTCGATTGATTTAGGATTGATAGAACTTCTGAATCTGGTTTACCCATAAGAAAATGAACTTTATTTTCTAAATGGTATTTTCGTACATTTTCTG
Organism: Leptospira biflexa serovar Patoc strain 'Patoc 1 (Paris)'; assembly: GCF_000017685.1. Taxonomy (NCBI): domain Bacteria; kingdom Pseudomonadati; phylum Spirochaetota; class Leptospiria; order Leptospirales; family Leptospiraceae; genus Leptospira; species Leptospira biflexa. Next base: position 3,377,502 of record NC_010602.1, on the reverse strand, counting down.
TTAAGCGATCAAAGTAACCATCGAATGCACCAATGATGGACCCAACACAGAAACATTCGGCATCAGGAAATTCTTTGGCCCAATTTGAAAAAAAAGTGATTAAATCTTCCCATTTTTTTTGAGGTGAAAATCTTCCGACAAACGAAATTGAAAACTTGTTCTTCACAAGTTCCTGTTTTTTTGGAATTTTTTCATATTGTTTGCAAATGGGTAATATGTAAGGATTTCGAAACTGATATCTACTGAGAGTATCGTAGTTAAATTGAGAATCACACCAAACAGAGTCACAGAAAATTGACAAACTTGCTATTTCTAAATAGGATAAAGATTCAAATTTTTCCATGGCATGGTAAATATCTTCTGTTGTCGTGTGTTCGTAAAACTTTGCCGGTGTGACATTATGAAACCTTAATATTTTGATTCCAGGTAGTTCTTGGAAAAGTGTGTAAGGATAACCGGAACCTCCATAATGCAATATATGGATATCATTCGAGTGAGTTGGAAAATCAAATGATTGTACTAGATGAAAATCACTGTTTAGTGGTTTTCCTTTTCTAGGTAATCTTGTGATGAAGTGAGTGTTGTATCCCAAATTTTGGAACACTTCCGCTAAACCGATAGCATCATTCCCTACACCATCAGAATCTTTTAATTCATCTAAATGTTGGAAAACATTCATCTTAGAATTTGGTATATCGAAATACCTTTGTGTCCTCAGAAACAGTTAGTTCTCTTAACGAATTGAATCCCAAAGTGTTTAAATAATTTGGCAAAAGATCTAAGTTGATTTCTGTCACTTGTAAATCTCGAAACGGTCGATGGTTGTTTTCTGGTAATATTGAGACCGAAAAGTAAATATGATTTCCTTTTGTGAGAATGGCAGAGATTTCACCAAAAATTCTTTCAATCGCAAAAGAAGGAAATTTGTTTAAAGGTAAATAAACCAATATATCCAAATTCTGTATTTTCAATTGAGACAAAGGGAAAATACTTTCTAGTAAATGTATGTTATGCGAAAGTTTTCTTTTAATAAAATCATGTTGATCTGAGTTAGAAGTAATCGCCTGGAAGGGAATTTTAGAAATTGTTAATTGTTTTAAGATCTCTCCCCATTCAGGAAATAAAACCAAAACTTGTCTTGAATCTTTTAGATCTTCAACTGCCAGATTCCAACTTGGATTGATACCGGCATCGATAAAGTATGAATTTGTTGCCCAACTAAAGTTAGGCGAAGATTTTTGATTTGTATTCAACAAATGATCACGATAAAAACCATCAAATCGTTTTTCCATTTGTTCCAATCGTTTTCCCAAACGAACCAATTCATGAAGAACGGAGAAAAATGCACGAATTCGATTTTCTGAAAGTTTTTTATCAATCTGACCGTATACGGAAATCAGTCGATTGATGATGTATTTAACAGGACCACGTATGTACCAAAACTTGGGATTCGAAAACTTCGGACTCGAAATCCCTTTTTCAAATAAGTGAGCAGTACCTGCTGGGTCAAATTTGCGAAATCCAAGAGGGGATTCTGGTTTATAGCTGATTTTTGTGAGTTCAGACCAGTGTGTGTTTTGATTTGGGTCCAAGGGGATCTTTGCTTCCAGAGATTCGACAATTTCTTGTACGCTGAGCTGTGGGTCTCGGATTTCGACAAAGGGGGATGGATTGAATTTCTGTTTGTCTTCCACAGTTTTCTTTCTTTTGTTGAGAGGATTTGAAAAATTGGAAGAATGGCAACTAAATCTTAGGGTCAGATCAGAAAATTCCCTTTTCTATGAAAAAAAAACAAACTTTAATCACCGGAGCCAGTGGATTTGTGGGAAGTTATCTCCTCCCTGCACTCAAAACCCATGGTAGTTATGAAATTCATTGCTTTCAAGGTGACATTCGAAGCCGAGAAACCGTAGAGGATCAGTTAAAAAAAGTCCAACCAGATATTTTGATCCATTTAGCTGCCCAGGCATTTGTTCCCAATGCCATCGCGAATCCCTGGGAAACTGAAGAAATCAATGTTGGCGGCACCTTAAATCTTTTAGAAATTTTACATCGATTACAAAAACCATGTAAGATGTTGTACGTTTCATCAGCTGATGTTTACGGAAAACAAAACATGGATGTCCTTCCCTTGGAAGAGTCCTTATTGCCAAAACCAGTCAATCCTTATGCAGGAAGCAAATTAGCAGCAGAATCATTTTGTCGGCAATACTCTGAATATAGTCCTTCTGTTTCCGTTGTGATCGCACGTCCCTTCAATCATATTGGGATCGGCCAAAGAAAAGAATTTGTGATTCCAAATTTTTGTTCGCAAATCATCGAAGCAAAATATGCGGGGAAAAAAGAAATTTTAGTGGGTGATTTAGCACCGACTCGTGACTTTTCTCATGTGGAGGATATCGTTGCTGGTTATCTGACTCTGATCGAAAGGGGAGAATCGGGAGAAATATATAACATTTGTTCTGGAGAAGAACGTAGCATCCGTTATATGGTAGAAGAACTCGTAAAATTTTCTGGCGAAAATATTAAATTTTTAGTAGATGAAAGCAGAGTTCGTTCCTCCGAAACATCTCGGGTGTATGGTAACAATCAAAAACTAAAATCGTTAGGGTGGAAAAACAAACATAGTTTGAGTGAAACTCTAAAGGAAATTTATGATCATTTGGAATCCGAATTTTTTAAATTCAAACAAACCGTTTGAACTTCATTCCAAGTCTTATCAGAAACCACTTTTTTGATGTTCCCTTTTTTACCTTTCTGAATCAAAGTCTCTAATGTTTTCATCCTTTCTTTTGTCGCGGGGTGCGTACTTAAAAAATCTGTGATTTGACTAACAGTAGAGTCACCTTCTTTCGCACTGGTAGCAGATTGATCCGATTCGGTTTCATCATTTTCCAATGTTTCCATTCGTTTGAAAAAACTAAGGAGTCCATCTGTAGACATATTTTGTGCTTTTAGATATTCGATAGAAGTTTTGTCCGCTTCTGTTTCAAAGTCTCTGGAAAACTTCAATACCAAAATAGTGGAACCAATTTCTGTGAAGGTTTCTAAAAATTCCATATTCCCTAAACCAGGACCTACCACCAAACTGATCGCAAGCGAAGTTCCACCAGCTTTGACCAAATTCCGCATATGGTGTCTTTTTTCCACATGGGCAATTTCATGTGCTAACACACCTATCACCTCTTCTTGTGACTCGGCTTCGTTCAGTAATCCTGAGAAAAAATAAATTTTACCATTGGATAAGGCAAAGGCATTGGGAACGGTGGAAGCAATCACCGAAACTTGAAACTCATGTTTGCTATCTTTTGGAACTATTTTTTTAAGTGCTTCTGCGAAAAAACGATCCGTTGCTTTTGAATCACATTTTTCAAATTGCGATTCCATTTTCAATTGAACGGAATCTCCCAACGATTTGTCCATCGAAAGAGGAATGACATTGGTAACGAGTTCTAGTCCTTTAAAATAGAAAAAACCAACGATGGAAACTACCGTAAGCGATAGGATTCCAAGAACGATCGGGTTCATTTCGCGAATGGAGTAAAAAAGAGCACTGGAATGACTTTGTGATTTTTTGTTTTGGATCCAAATTTTTTCTAATAGTTTGGATTCTGCTTTTGTACAAAAAATTTCCAAAACTGGACTTTCTTTGGTTTCGTCTGGAAGAAGAATCAACTTACAGCCCTTATGCGTCTGTGTGAATTCTGTAAATTGGGAAATATTTAATTTATGATGAGTATCAGATGATGTGAATTGGACAGTTTGGCCATGGACAAGAACGGTCCCCTCTTCAGGGACCGCCGAGACACCATTAAAATATCGTGATGTAAATGTTTGGTTTTGAAACAATGTTTAAGATAGGAAGGCTTCTAAAGTTTCCGCAAGTGCTTCCAATCCTTCCGCGGTAGCATTTGCAGTTGCATCTGGTTGGGCAGAAATCGTTGAGAAGTCAACTTCTGCTTCTAAACTCACAGATTCGATGAACAATTTTGTCAATCGAACCACAGCCCAAGCAAATCCAATACCGAGTGTGAATAGAATGATCAAATAAGCGATCAGAAAATTCACAAAAATCTTTCCGCCAGTGAGATCAGATCTAAATTTTTTGCCTTGGAAACTAGTGCGATTCCAAATGTAGTTTTGGACGTCAGCCAAAAACCAAGAATAATAAATTCCGACTGTCACGATGCTAAGAAGGATTCCTTTTAAGTATAAAAAGAAAATTTCCTTACCATCTGCAGAAAAACCAAAATTTGTATTTCCATAACGAGTTTTGCTTTGGATGTACGCTTCTTTTTCTGCAAAAAACCATGGATAATAGATTCCAAGTGTAACGATAGTGAGGAGAATCCCTTTTCCATAAATTTTTGCAACTTCTATGATTTTACCATCAAATCCAAATCGAAGATTCCGATACCCAGTGCGGGAAGTGATGTACTTTCTACCACCAACGATGATGATAGGAACAAGTGCCAACACCACTCCCAAATACAATACGATCCCGATGATTGTAGCGAAGTAAGGGACGGGAATTTTGTTTGCGATCCAAAGTATGATCATGATCGCGATGTAAAGTACGACGAAAATTCCTGCGGCTTTTAAAAACCCGATGAATCTTTCTTTTCCAGTTCCATGAAAGGAAAAACGTTCACCAGCCCATTCCAAATTCTCTGCCATAAACTTTTGGATGTTGGTCCTTGCCCAAAAGCTGTAGATCCCTAAAGTCACTACCGTTAGAAACATATTCTTCAAAAATAGCATGAAGAGTTGTCCGCCAGTGGCGTGGTATTGTAGTCTTGTATTGCTCATTGATTTCCCCAAAGGATAATTAGTGTCCAGAGTATCCACTATCTTCGAATTGGGTAAAGAAAAATATTTCCAAACCATTAGAAATACATTTTATACGGTTGAACACAATTCACTATTTTTTAAAAAATCATAGAACATGAGCTTTGTTCCTTACGTCTACATGTGTAGAATGCGTACAACGTTTGCGATTTTCCTTATCTATGTCAGCGTTTTGAGTCTGTGGGCTGATCCAAGACAGGAATTACCCCCAAGTCTTGGCGACCTCAAAGGCCAAGACAAATCCGTTCGACAACCACCTGATAGAAAAGACAAAAAAGGTTGTTGTAAAATCAAATACCCTGCGGGAGGGTATGACTTCTTTCTGGCAACGGAAGAAGATTGTCGTGCAAGTTTGTATTTTGACAGGTTTCTGGGAGAAAACAATACACTATGCTTTCGTTGGGAAGGGGATTAGAATTAGCCGAATTTATGGGCGTCCGTGAACAAGTTTTACAAACATTAGTCAAAATATTTCCTACTTACGACGCCTCACTTGCGATTGCAGGTGGAGGTTGTAAGGCGTTTTATGCACTGGGTGTAGGGAAAACTCTGAGAGAGTGGGGAGTGCGATTCACGGAGTTATCTGGTGTGTCTGCTGGTGCTGCGATGGCTCTTTGTATTTTGTCCCAAACAGAGGAAGAATCCGTTGAATACTTCGAAGAAATCACCAAACGGAATTCTAGAAATTTTCATTTTTCAAATTTGTTACGTGGGGAGTCCACATTTCCACACGAGGATATGTATCGACGAACCATTCGTTTCGGAATGCGTTTTGATCGAGTTTTAGAATCGGGTGCCAAAATTTGGATCCATTCTGTGAAAGCACATCCAAAAGAAGATTCTTTAAAAAACAAATTTCGATTGGCTCGTTTGATTTCAGAAACTGGCCGGGCCTTTATATTAGATGACAGGGACCGCTCAGAAGGAATCCCAGCCAACCGCATCGCAGAAATCATCAAAAAGTGGAATATGGAAGATGTAGACTTTACAGAAAAGGATTTTGTAAATTCAGAAACCATTGAGCAATTCATTTTGAATTCTTCTTCCATTCCTCCCATCGTTGACTTTCAATCCGTTGGCAACGAATACTACTTAGATGGAGGACTCACAAACAATATGATGATCGAAACCTTCTCTCCGAAGGCAAAAATCATAGGAATTCATTACGAACCAAATACAATTGTAGGAAAAGATCCCGATTTACTAGCAAGGTCGTTTTTAATCACACCTTCCAAACCTCTTCCCATCACTTCCTTCGATTACACCAATCCCAAAGGTGTTAGAGAAACATTTGAATTAGGGAAAGCGGACGCATTGGCAAAAAAATCAGAGATCATCAATTATTTAAAAAAGAACTGAAGTAAGTTGAGTCCTTTTTCTAAGGTTTCTTCTTCTGTGATTAAACTAATTACAAGAATACACCTGTTATGCGAAAATCCGTACCAAGTTCCTGGGTGTAAGGATACTTTGGTCTCTTTTAGTATCTCTAACACCACAATTTCATCATCTTTTTCTACATTGAACTCGAGTAAAAAATACCATCCTGCTTCTGGTGTGTGAAAAGTTTTAATTTTAGGGGTTCCTTGTGCAAAATTTAAACAAGTTGCAATATTTCGCATAACTCTTGTTCGAATTCTATTTTGAACCATTGTTTTCCAAGGTAACAACTCAAAAGAAGCTGATTGGATGAATGAATTTACCGAAAGATAGGTGTCTGTGATGAAACTGAGTTTTTTTTGAATCTCCGATTGGAGGGGCTCAGGAGAAAGATTCAAGATCCAAGCGAGTTTGGCTTGGGGAAGAGCCAACATTTTGGAAAAACCATGACAAACAAATAATGGGAAATTCGGTTTCGAAGGTAGGAAATGAGAATCACCAGAATAATCATATGCTTCAAAAACTTCATCTACAATCACAGGCAATTGGATGCCAAAAGATTCCCATTCTTTCCAAAATGATTCTGTGGTTTTGGATCCTGTTGGGTTCGAGGGACTGACAAGAATGATGGCTTTCGTTTTTGTACTGATCGTATTCGCTATGGATTCCGCATCATATACCCATCGGCCAGTTTTAGGATCTTCTTTCAAATGGTAATGGACTTCTTTTAAGTTTTCCAATCCTACAAGAAAACTAAAAAGGGGATATCCTGGATTTGGTGTTAAAATTTCATCACCTGGATTCGTTAGTAATTTAAATAAAAATGAATACGCTTCTGAAGTGCTCGCTGTTAGGTGAAAATTGGAAGGATTTGTTGGAATCTCTCGATTTGTATAAAAGGAACTAATTTCTTTTCGAACAGATTCCAATCCTTCAGGAATTGGATCATAGATACTTACATTGAGGTTAGAAAGTATATGAGTTAAAACAGAAGGTGGAAACTCCAATCCCAATTGTGTTGGATTGGAATTTCCTAATTCAATGATTGGAATTCCCGATTCTATTAAATCTGATTTAGTTTTATGAATAGAATTTTCAGATTGGATTTCCCCTAACGAAGAAAAACGATTTGAAAACGGGAATAAATTTTTTGTCAAATCAACCAACTTTATTTAGATACTTTGCTATTTTACGAATCATTGCTCTTGGCGTCACACGGATTGACTCTGCTAATACAAAGTTCAAAAAACCTGGAATTTTTACGACTTTCTTTCCAAATAAAGCCTTTAAACCAATATCCACAACATCTTGGGAGTTCATTGCTAATATCGAAGATTTCACTAACTTACTATCTGACATTTTTGCTCGTTCAAAAAATTCTGTTTTAGTGGGACCAGGGCATAGGCAGGAAACGGTTACACCATACTCTCGAACTTCTTCCGCTAAACCTTCGCTTAACGAGAGTACGTATGCTTTGGTGGCATAGTAGTTTGTCATCAATGGTCCTGGTTGGAAGGCAGCAGTAGAAGCCACGTTGAGAATGTATCCTTCCTTATTTGTCACCATGTCTTGTAAAAACAAATGGCATAATTCCGCCAAAGTAGTGACATTCAGTTGGATCATCTTTGATTCTTCTGAAAATGAATTTTTGTGAAATTCTCCATTTAAACCGTACCCAGCATTATTAACCAAACAACTGACTTGTACTTTTAACTTTTTGACTGATTTATAAATTTTTTCAGCAGCATTTGGAACTGATAAATCTTCTGCGATGACAATGCCGTCTAAACCATACTTCTGTTTGATTTCGGCCGCAAGACTTTTGAGTCTGTCAGCATTCCTAGCTACCAATATTGGAGTATAACCTAGTTTTGCCAACGAATGGGCAAAATCTTTTCCTAGTCCCGTAGATGCACCTGTGATTAAAGCATATTTCATAAAGGAAATTTATTTCAGTTTAGAAAACTTGGCAATTCTTAAATAAATTGTTTTGGCAATTTTGACTAGCTGGTCAATATTCGTATTATGAGCCAACCTCTTACCCATCCGCTTCATACGATCCAAAAAGAAAGAGCCATCATATTTATTTTAGCCGCATTACAGTTTTTACATGTTTTAGATTTTGTGATCATGATGCCCCTTGGGCCAGTATTTATGGAAAGTTTTAATATTGATGCTGCGGCATTTGGATTACTTGTGTCTTCCTATTCCATAAGTGCCGGAGTGTTTGGATTGATTGGTGCCTTGTTTTTAGATACCTTTGATCGTAAATTGAGTTTACTCGTTTTATTTTTTGGATTTTCATTTGGTACTTTTTTATGTGCCTTTGCCAATAGTTATGTTTTTTTACTCATCGCACGGGTGATCGCAGGTGGCTTCGGGGGAATGATTGGTGCCACGGTACTTTCCATCATTGGAGATATCATACCAGTGTTTCGAAGGGGCACTGCTACTGGTGTTGTGATGGGTTCCTTTTCTGTTGCTTCGGTAGTGGGCGTTCCTTTTGGATTAGAACTAGCTGAAAGATTCGGATGGCATTTTCCTTTTCTTTCTTTGGGGATTGCAGGTTTTTTAATTTTGCCCCTTGGTTATAAATTATTACCATCGATTCGTTATCATCTCGATTCAGACATAAAAGTAAAACAATCTCAGGTTAAGTCCTTACTATTGGTTTTGAAGAAAAAAGAACATTTCCCTCCGTTTATTTTTATGGTCTTTTTAATGTTTGGTGGGTTTACAGTGATTCCGTTTTTAAGTCCATTTTTAGTTTCTAATGTAGGTCTTTCCACAAAACAGATTCCATACATTTACTTCTTTGGTGGCCTTGTCACGTTTTTCACAAGTAGATACATTGGTAAACTAGCCGATCGATTCGGGAAATTTATTATTTATCAAATCGTCACTGTTCTTGCCATCATTCCAGTCATTTTGGTTGTCACTATGACAAAAACAGCCCTTCCCATGATTTTAGTTATCACAACCATTTTTATGGTATTTGTTTCTGGTAGGATGGTCCCTGCCTTTGCGATGGTCACATCGGCTGTGGAGCCTCGGATTCGAGGGAGTTTTATGTCTGTCAATTCAGCCATCCAACAGATTGCTTCAGGGGCCGCTTCTTACGTCGCAGGATTAATTCTTTACCAAAACGCAGATAAACAATTTGTGAATTATGAATTGGTAGGGATGATTTCGGTATTGAGTCTGTTGTTTAGTGTGTATTTAGCTAAAAAAATTAAAATCTCAGGTTGAATATTTATTAACGTTAGCAAAAGTTAGATTATACTATAATTCTAATTTTCCAGTTTCAAGAAAATCGATGATCATACGTTTTTGAGGAGGTGTGATCATCTTTTTTTCAAGCAATTGATTTAATATTTCTTCTGAGGTTCCAATTTCGATACCACTTAATTCTGAAAAAATATACTGAAAATATTTATCGATGCGATGGTCGGAAATATAAGAAGTCAGTTTGGCACTGGTTTCTAAGATTAAGTTTTGCCTACGTACCAATTCTTCCATAGTGGAAAGAATGATGGAAACTTCAGGATCTTCTGCAAATAGTTGCAACATATGATCATAAATTTTTGGCGATTGCAAAGGGAGTTCATAAATCGAATCTCCTAAAGCAGTATATAAAGATTTTTCTTCTTCAAAATCCAAACCAGTGTATTTATGTAAATTGGAAACTACTTCGGAAGGTAAAATGGTCAGAAATTGACATGCATACTCAGGTTCTTTTAAATAGCGAACAAAGTATTGAATCAAATCACAAATTCTTAAATAACTAACAAATGTCCAATATTTGAAACTACGAATGTCAAACATGTGTTTAATTGATTTTTCACGTTTGAGTGATTCACGAAGATTCATATAATTTTCAAAATCTATTTTAAATAAATAACTTAAAGTATGATTGGAAAACGATTCTATGATTTCGCGAACTAAAGTAGGTTCGCCGATGTATAAAAAATAGGTAATGAGTTCGAGATTGTCTTTGTTCGTCCAAAGAAACTTTTCCAAATTTTTTGCAGGAATCTGGGAAAATGCCGAGAAACCAATTTTAAAAGTGACTTTGTCCTGTAAAAATGCTTCTAGTTTGTTTTTTGCAATACAATCTTCGTCTACGTCTTGTTTTGCGAATGAATGCCTGCAACTAGGTGGGCAGGCTTCAAAAAGTGATGTACCTAAAAAACATTTTGGCATGAATTATTGCATTAACTCTCCACAATCTCTCATTTCGGGAGCGTATGGATTTTTTACTTCTCTTCCCGTCATTAACCAGGATTTATCGACCATTGGACAATAAAACCGATTGTACTTCAATTGATTTGGTACTTCTGATCGGATTTGAATCAATATTTCTTGGATTTTGGAAATTTTTTCATAACTGGATTCTAAATCGGTTGGATCGGTCGGGATGTGAGTCAATATCTGTTCCCCCCACGATCGCAATTTAGGATGGTCACTCGCAACCAAACTTTGAATCGTTTCTGAAAATTCTTTCCAATTTGGATTTGGATTCTCTTTCAAGAATTGTTCGAGTACCGATTGATTGCCCGCGAGCAGAGTTTCCACCAATTTTTGATGTTGTGGACCAAAGGGTACGACCTCCTCCTTACAAGAGAGGGCGAAAAAGGCTAAAACAAGGAGTGAAATCCGAAATACTTTCATAATTTGATTCTTTTTTCCTGACTTGGAATTGGAATTCAAATTTTACGTCCGAGTTTGTTGGATGGGGGTTGCTTTTTTCTCGACAAAGCCGGTTTTTCAAGCATGATGACAGAAAAGTTCACGAAGGTGTAATTCCATTATGATTATTGTAGAAGGCATTGGCCACGTCAGTATCCCCGTCTCCCAACTCGACACCTCTATCGATTTTTACCGGGACATTTTTGACTTCGAAGTGGAGACAAAGAAGGCTACTGAGGCAATTCTTTCTCTCGATTCCTTCAGAATTCGTTTGGTGAAAGCAGAAGTTTCTGATCGTTCACTTCCCATCCTAAGTTTTGTCATGGATGTGGATGATTTTACAGAAGCCATAAGCGAATTAGAAGAAAAGAATGTAAAGATCATCAAAGGACCAGAAGGAACCGATTCTGGTGAAAGTTTGACGTTTGCTGATCCTAGTCAAAATTTAATCGAGATCTTTTACTCAAACTAAATCCTGTTGCTTTTTTAGTCTTTTATTCGTAACATCCTCTTGGTATGTCGCAAGAGTTTCAAGAGGGTGATAACGAAATCCAATCCATAGTCGATTTTAAAAAAGGTTACGTTTACTTTCTCAATAATTTCCAAAACATAGTCGGGAGTTTTCTTCAATTCCTAGTAACAGGACTAACGGAAGCAAACAAACGAGAGATTTTACCGTTTCGAAAAACTCTCGATCAAGAACTCGACAAGTCCCAAAAAAAAATCAAAGAGATCATCTTTAACTTAGATGAGAAACATTTATTTGCACAGGTAAGGAAGGATTACTCTCGTTACTTTTCTCGGCATATCGAAGATAATAACCGAGATGATTTCATCCAGTTCCATTTGATCTTTGAGATGTTGCGATTTTTTTATATTGAAACCAAAGAAGGATGGGAGAAATTAAAAGCCGCTGTTTTAGAGAATCCTTTTACTGATTTAGAATTTCAAAAAAATGGACTTCTCAACTATCGAATCGTACCTGCCTTAGAAAAACTAAATCATTTGGAAATTTTACTTCGAAGGATGAGTTTTATCTTACAAATCGACAATCCAAATAGTTTGAGTGAATTCAAACCTACAAAACCAAAATATCGTGATAAAACAACGTATCGGCTATCAGCTGTTTTTGATGAATCATTGTATGACAAACCAAAAGATTTGGAACCGGAAGATTCTGGAATTGAATACAAAGCAGACGAAGTCATTCAAAACCATCAGGAAAAATCAAAGGACAATTGGAAAGTTGTCAAACAAAAGATCAAAAACGAAGGGGAACCTAATTATATCCAAGCTTACGGAAAATATACTTGGAACTCGGACCAACATTATTTTTTTCGATATGAATTGGATAAATACAATGCAGAAAAAGCCTTATTCAAAACAGCGATCAGTTTGGATTCCCATTTGGGAGCAGATGAACAAGTGTTACGTTCTGAATTAATTCGTTCCATGACAAGTATTGAAAAAAAAGGAAAATCAGCTGAGGACTTTGAATTAGAATACCAAAGCTTTCTCAAACAATTTTTTACTTTTTGTGAAAACATCATTTTGATGAATATGATGTTACCGACGCAATTTAAATATGTTTTTTTGTTTCACTTGGGACCTTCCCACTTTTACATGATTGCAAAAAAATTCTTAATGGAAGTAAACACAGGTTATGTTCACGCTAGGGGCAGCGATGGTAAAAAGGTCATCCGATTGATTCCAGGGGAATATGTAAAAAAACATGTGATCGATTATTGGAATGAAGTGATTTTACCAAATGTTGGTGAAGAAAAAAATAACTTAGCATTACTGAAAAAAATAACAGAAATGATCGAAGAGAAATACAAAGAAATTTCAAAACTGGCGATCAAAAATTATGAAAATCTTGATGTTGAAATCAAAACTTCTAAACCGAGAGAAACCATATTTCGCGAGTATATGAATGAGTGGATGGGAGCAGCCAATCTCATTGTATTCAAACGATTCGTTAAAAATAAATCGTTTTAGAGAACTAAACTACAAGTCGCTGATTCTGCGGTGATATAAAACTGCGTGGCAACTCCTGATGGAAATGGAATGATTGGATTGTTTTGTAAAACGTAATCTGTCGCTTGGCAAGAACGGCTAAACACACGGACTGTGACAACACTTTCGCAACTAATCGTCAAGTTACGTTCAGACAATAGAGTATCGGTTCGAAATGCCTTGGTTTCATTCCCATCATATTCTACGGATATTCCTTGGCCTTGTTTGAGTTCGATTTCGGGTCCATACTGTTTGTTTGTCACTGAGTAACAATCGACGAAAAATTCCATTCCGGAACAATTCACACCCGTTTTGGAATTCGGTAAACAGGAACCACCTGATTTCGAAACGGTGATGTAACCAGAATATGTTCCATCAGGAACTTTCGTATAAAGTTCAGTGCCTAAATTCAAAGAGAGCGTCGCTACTGTGTCATTGAACCGAACCACGGGTTCGAGGCCAAAATTTTCACCTTTGATGATCACTTCTGTCGCGGTATAAAATGCATTGGAATTGTTTTGAGTCGGTGTGCCGATTTGAGGGGTCACAGATGAAATCACAGGTGGTGAAGTCAGAAGGGCTGCCAAGGGGTCTTCTGATGACGATTTAATGCAGGAAAAACTGTTTCCAAACACTAGTGAGAATCCGATTGTGTATAAAATCCTTCTCATGACTGCTTTTTCCATTATCGGATATTTTTTCCAAGATTCATTTCTATTTTTTACATTACGGGAAATTCTATGAACACTGTCTCACTCCAAACGATTGATTCTTATGTAGCATTCATGGAATTGAATCGACCTGAGGCAAAAAACGCGATTTCGATTCAATTTTTGAATGAGTTACAGAACTGTATTGCAAACGTAGAATCAGGTAAATTTCGAGCCCTTGTGATCATGGGAGTCGGAGATTCCTTCTGTTCAGGTGCCGACTTAAAGGAACGAAAGACTATGTCGGAAACAGAAGTCAAAACTTTCCTTCGAAATATCAATCTATGTTTTTCCAGATTGACAAACTTACCAATCCCTACGATTGCAGCCATTAACGGCTTTGCGTTTGGAGGTGGTTTAGAATTGGCAATTTCGTGTGATATTCGTTATGCGAATAGTACAGCAATTATGGGTTTAACCGAAACAAAACTTGGTATCATCCCTGGCGCTGGCGGAACACAAAGATTATCTCGTATTGTTGGAGAAGCAACTGCGATGGAATGGATTTTTTCTGGTAAAAAATTAACAAGTGTCGAGGCACTTGAACGGGGTTTGGTTTCGAAAGTTGTGAATCCAGAGGAACTTAAGGATTCTTCTCTTGCCTTAGCAAGGGAGATATCAGAATCTGCACCTATCGCTGTTTCTGCTGCGAAAAAGGCAATTCGGCAAGGGTTCCAATTGCCAATGGAATCAGCATTAGTTTGGGAACAATTGTGTTATTCTGAAACGTTAACATCGAAAGATAGATTAGAAGCCTTACAAGCTTTCGCCGAAAAAAGAAAACCAATATTTAAGGGAGAATGAACTTTGATTTTAACTGGCAAAGAAATTTTAAAAAGACTCGGTTCCGATATCAAAATTGAACCCTATGATGAAAAACTATTAAATCCAAATTCCTATAATTTACGATTACACGAAGATTTATTGGTTTATTCTGAATTTCCATTGGATATGAAAAAACCAAATCCTGTACGAACCTTAAAAATTCCGGAAGAAGGTTTGTTGCTTGAACCGGGGAATTTGTATTTAGGAAGAACCATAGAATTCACGGAAACTCATAACCTTGTTCCCATGTTAGAGGGAAGGTCTTCCATAGGAAGACTTGGAATGTTTGTTCATATCACTGCTGGATTTGGAGATGTGGGGTTTAAAGGATTTTGGACTTTGGAAATCCAAGTGACTCATCCGTTACGTGTGTATTCAGGTGTGCAAATTTGCCAGATATTCTACCATACTGTGGAAGGGGAAATCAGCGAATACAAATCAGGAAAGTACCAAGCGAATCAAGGGATCCAACCTTCCTTACTCTATAAAGACTTTGAAAAAAAGTAATTTTTACTTCTTATAACAAAAGTTACCTGCCAGCCAGTTTGGTCGGCAGGTGTTTGATCATTTCAATTATTTTTTAGTTTTAAACGTACAATCCCATTTAGGATCGTCCAGGTTCATAGAACCTAATTTCACCCAATTGTTTGTTTTTCCGATGAATGTGATGGAACAAAGAGTTCCTTTAAGGTCCAATCGATTGCCACCGTCAAGAGCTGTGAATTTTCCACAGTATGTTTTTCCATCACGCGGATTGTAAATACGGCCGTTTTTATAAACACCTTCTCCCGCATAATCAAATCCAGTGATAAAGACCATTCCTAAATTGGGACGGGTTCTTAACTTAGGATCCTCGTTATTGTGATCTAAATAAGGTGTTCCAGGAATCCCTTTGTCTTTCTCTTTTTCTGGGTAAGCGTTGTCCTTGATACAAACTGTTTTTCCACAGTATTTATCACCACACTTGAAAATTTCGATGACCGAATCTTTTTCAGGTGGAAGGTATCTTCCTAAAGCCACATTGGCATCTTGCGCGAGTAAAGTAGTACTAGAAAGTAGTACGACTGCCCAAACACTTAATACAATTCTTAAATTCATACAGATCCTTATTCTAAAAAATGGATTCGCTTATTTTGTCAGATTTTCCTATCTATGGCAAGCTGGTTTTTTCAAATTTCAACCATTCGAAGTAAGAAAATGGTGAAGGAAAGAGTCCAATGAAAATATTGATACGTATTATGTTTCCTTTTAAAACGAACGATTCTATAAAATTGAGTCTCATCCAAAATCGCAAATCCATAAGAGAACACATCATTCGAAATACATCGATTGAAAATCCTATGGATAAAGAATTCCTTGAATTATTTGAAATCCAAAAAAAAATTCGTTCTTTCATCGCATCGTCGGCTGATGGAATTGCAACTTCCATTTTAGGAACATCGACCAATTTAAAGAACATTGAAAAAGTACAGTCGGAGTTTGTTTCGAGTTTGTCTCATTTCAGTGATATATCGATGAATTTAGCTAGTAGCGCTGAAGAATTGGATGCCGTCATCCATTCCATTTCGTTTCAAATTTCAGAAACCTTAAAAACATTTGATCAAACTGGACAAAGAAACCAGGAACTAGTTAAAAGTTTGGAAAAAACTTCGAAGGAAATTGAAAATATCGCCAAGCAGTCGTTATGGGTAAAATTGGAAAACCAAAAAAATGACGAAGAGTTTTTGTCCTTATACAATGATTTGAAAAAGATTAACGAGAACATTCAG
This sequence comes from Leptospira biflexa serovar Patoc strain 'Patoc 1 (Paris)', assembly GCF_000017685.1. NCBI lineage: Bacteria > Pseudomonadati > Spirochaetota > Leptospiria > Leptospirales > Leptospiraceae > Leptospira > Leptospira biflexa. The sequence goes on along the minus strand of NC_010602.1, from coordinate 3,361,268 downwards.
CTTGTCAAAGACATCTCTGATCGCACCAATTTACTTGCACTCAATGCATCCATCGAAGCAGCGAGGGCAGGTGAGGGTGGACGTGGATTTTCTGTCGTTGCTGATGGTGTATCCAAACTCGCTGAAAATACGAAAATAGCAGTGAAAACAATCCAGGACTCTGCGGCACACATCAGAAATCGATTTTTGGAATTCCAGGAAAATTCAAAGGCGAGGACATCAGTTTTAGTTGAAATCATAGAAAAGATCCAAGGTATTGAAACTGCAATCATTGCCAATCGAAAGGAATCGAATTCTAATCTAAGTGAAATTCAAATTTTGATATCTCAATTCCATGAATTAGAACTAAAATTACGAGAAGTGGGAAGTGCTTCTGCCAATATTGCAAATGATTCCACGAGTATCTCAAATCAAGTGCATGTACTTTCTGATCACAGTATCCATTCAAAAACTGACTTCGATTCTATTTTTGCTAAAATTGAAGAAACAGTGAAACTCATTACAAATCAGAATTCAGTTTGGTTATTGGAATTTATTTTCCATAGAAGGATGGATCATATCCATTGGGTGAAAGCTGTGGATGATGCAATCCAAACGAATTTAGTGCAAAATCTTCCTCAACTGAATCATACACTTTGTAAAATGGGATTATGGTATTACCAAAGTTCCGTTCTCGATCAAAATCAAAAACGAATCCATGAAAAATTAGAGGCCCCCCACCAGGAATTACACCAATGTGCGATACGGATCAAAGAAGCTATGCTTTTAGAAGATAAGGAAGCAGTGAAAACAGAAAGAACCAAATTACAAGAGTGTTTTTTGGTTCTTTCGAAAACATTTGATGAGTATATAAACTATTTGGAAGCTAAAACTTTAGAGAATCTAGAACTAACCTCAATTAATTGAGGCTAGTTGCTTTTTCTAAGAGTTTTGAAAGTTTAACAACGTTTTTATTTGTTGGGTCGATCGACTGAGCTCTGGTCACATAAGTGAGGGCTCTATCGACGTTTCCTAACAATCGGCTAACGTCAGCTAAATTGATGAGATTTTGGAAGTTTTCAGGTTCATGTTTTAAAGCTTCTTGAGCTGCTTTTAAAGCCCTTTCATAATTCCCAAGTTTTTTCTCTGACATTGCCAGATAATACCAATACTCACCTGAACCTTCATTCTCTTTTAAAAATTCTGTTAGAACTTTTGCTGCGATGTCATATTCTTTTCCTTTGTAACTGACAAGGCCAAGGAACTTATTTAGTTTTTGGTTGTTAGGATCAGAAAGGAATGCTTTTTTCATAACGGTGATGGCTCGCTCTATTTCACCATTTTGGTAGAGTGCTTTCCCTTCTTCAAACGCACCTGATGTGGTGAGTGCCTCATCCCAATCATCACCTGGAGTGTCAAAAAAATCATCGATTGGTTGGTTCGAGATTTCATCTTTTGGAGGTGTGTGGTGGATAGGAGATTTTTCACTTTTGAAGACAACACTTAACATTGAGATATCATCAGTGATATCACCTGCATTTTTAACGAGTCTCTCTACTTCATAAATGTCGCCATCGGACTCTTCTACAAAACGTAATACCATTGTTTCATCTTCGTTGATAGTTCTGACATCTTCATCAGGAGTTAAATCGATGTCATCTCTACCGTCTGATCCAAGGATGAGTTGGTCACCTGGTAATAGTTGGAAGCTTTGAACTTCGAATGGATATTCAGAATCAAGGCCTAGTTTTCTTAGTTTTAATTCTTCTTCAATGAAACTTGCTTTTCCATCACGATACAAAATGCTGTAAGGGTGTTCTGCGTTGAAGTACCATACCTTACCTGTTTCATCATCAATGAGCATGACAGTGGCAGAGATTACCATGGTACCACTAAAGGATTTGAAGACAGCATTGACTTCCTCGTAAACATCAGTTAACCATTCTTCCGGTGTACGATTTAGGATCCGTTTGTTCCCAGCAGATCGAGCCATGATGGAATTCATCACAACTCCCATAACGAGAGATCCACCAGCCCCTTGCATGGATTTCCCCATTGCATCACCGTTCATCACCATAGTATAACGACGGAAATCATCAGGTTTTCCTAATTTTAAGTTCCCTGTGATACAAATATCTCCACCCAAATCCCCTGTTTTATTACGGAATTCAAAGGTTTTCTTTTGGTGCACAAAAAAATCACAGCGAATGTTTTCTGATTTATTCGCATTGAAGAACAAAGGTTTGGCGAGAAGAGAAGTTAAGAAATAGTCACCATCTTGTTGTACTTTCAAACGATGGATCTCATCCATTTTTTCTTGGAGTTCTTTGGTTCTTTCTTTTACTTTTTCTTCTAGGTTTTCTGCATAATCTTGGAGTTCTCGTCTTGCATCGCGGATGGAGGATACCATCCCGTTAAATGACTCGGCCAAAAATCCAATCTCATCGTTTACTTTGATCGGAACTTCTACTTCTAAATTCCCTTGGTTTACTTTTTCAACCCCAGCAAGTAATGCATAGAGTGGATTTACTAGTGCAGATCGAAAGAAAAGTGGAAACACTACTAAAAGGACAATCATCACAATTGCTAGAATGACAAGTTCTAGTTTTGCTGACTTGTGCATGTAACTTCTATAATCGCGGTAATTAAAACCTACTTCGCGATTGATTTTTTTCTTTGCATCATACGTCATATAAGCAACGTAATGCGAAAGTCCATCTAAGTCTTTGCGATAGTGGCGAGTTAAGTCTGGTTTAAAATAACGGAAATATTTTAACATCTCCACTTTAAGGTCACGGCCGGAGATTTCTTTTCCATCCCACTTACATTCGTTCACATGTTTCAAAATGGAATCACGGAAAGTATCTACATTTTTTACTTTTTCGATGTATTTGACACCTTCTTCGCAGAAAAGATCAGGATCAATATCAACCAATTTATTGGTGTTGATGAAGGTCCGTTTGTTTAATTTTTCGACGAGTTTTGAGACTTCTGATTTAAGTTCTTGCCCTTCTAAATCTGCATTTTCTTCCAAAAAGTTCAAAATAGCAAATTTGTATCCTTCAAAGTAGTAAGGTGTTTTGCCTATAAGACCTTTAAGGGAAGTTCTATAATCTTCCTCGTTAATGGAAATTAGTTCATGATACAAGGCTGTATTGTATAAGTCTGCTTGTACAAGGGGTAGGTCCAAGGTGACAGTTGATGGAAGATAGGCTTTTTTTAAGTTTTGTCCATTCGAATCATATTCGATGACAAATAAAATGTCCTTGGACCTTTCTCCCCCTTCCGCAACACGTAATGCCTTTTGGATGGCTGTATTGTCAAAGGAGAGTTCCTTCTCTTGGTCCACCAAATAAGAGAAGGCTTGCATGATGAGAAGGATTGTGACAAACGAAATACCCACAATCTTTACCATAAACGTCGTACGTTCTGTACTATTGTTAATGAAAGTAATTGTGATGATAAAAAAGGTAAACGTAAACAAAAGAACAAGTGCGGTCAGATAGGTAGACCTTTCCATGGCTCCATCACGGCTCATTACATTCGTTACATTTGGAACAATTGCGGCAATGAGTCCAGCGAGCAACATGATGATGAGAGTACCACGTTTTTCTTTTTCAATATTGAATAACCTATAACTAGGCATCACGATAAAGTTGAGGAACGATAATGCTGCGATCACTAAACTCAAGATTCGGCTTGCACCTTCAGAGTTGAAGTCCCAATGGTGTGCGGTAAAGTGGTATTTTCTTTCCCCTTGAGAGACCGTAACAAGAAACCACAACGCAACAACGATCCCAATAGCATAAAAAACTGCTAATATAATGTTCGCTGCTTTTTCACTGCGATTGTCAGGGAATCGGAAGAAAAACTGCCCAAAGTGAATGATACCAAACAAGATGAAACTGCCTGTAATCCATCGATGGTATGAAGCAATTGGATGGTAATAAAAAGCACCGAGTAGATAACCAAATTGGAAGAGAGCTAAAAACAAACAGGCGAGTCCCATATGTTTTGTGGCAACGGTTTTGTCTTTCAACGAGAAGAAGAATGTAGTCAAGACCGCAAGGAGGACAGTGACAATTAAACTACCGAATGTATAATAATTTGTTAGTATGTGGTCAACGGATAATGTGGTTTCACTCATAGGGTCTTCTAATTGTTAATTTAATACGAAATCGTAACAGGAGAAAATGTGAAATCAATTCATTTTCCACCCACTCCGAGCAAATCAGAACTGTACTTTTTTGCTCGGAAGAAAGGGGAAATGTCTAACGGGTTGCGATAAAACAATCAATCCCATCGTATTTCAATTTTGATTTGAGAGATTCAGCCTTGGAACGGTCTGCGAAATCCCCCACTTGAACGACGTATTTTCCATCTCTTGGAGTGACAAAGACGGTTTGGTTGTACTCAGATTTGATGGTTTCTTGGTATTTGATGGCTCTTTCTTTTTCTTGGAAAACGCCAACTTGGACCGTAAATCCTTTTCCCGCAGCAATTGGTTTTGTGACACCAGGTTTGACAGGAGTCAATTTTTCAGGTTTTGCTGGGGTATCGTCTAAAAGGTCAGAATCATCTAAATCATCTGCTAGTTCATCTTCGCCTTTTTTGAGAACTTTGATGCCAACTTTTGTGATCCCTTTGTCTTTAAATTCTAAGATTTCTGCTGTTTTTTCGGAAACATCCACAATCCTTTCATCCACAAATGGCCCTCTGTCATTGATACGAACCACAGCTTCCTTTTGGTTTTCTAGGTTTTGGATTTTCACAACGGTACCAATGGGAAGGGTTCGGTGTGCTCCCGTCATTTTCATGCGATCAAATGGTTCACCACTTGCTGTTGGACGTCCTTGGAACTTTTGTCCATACCAAGAGGATAAACCCACTTCATCGAATTGAGTGGTTGGTTTTTTTGTTGGTAGGTCTGCCTGGGCTGTGGTGGTTTGTTTGGATTTTGTTTCCAAATCATCCATGATGGATCTTGCCACTGGGTCGTTCGATCCATTTGTTCCGGTAGGTTTCGATTTTTGTGAACGTTCGAAGAAAATATCCTCTGGATCACCAGAAGCACTATAATCCCTACGTGTGGCATCAGCAGAACTGCAGGACACCAACCACAATAAAATGGTAATGAGTATGAGTCTTTGCATAATTTTCCCCTTTCTCTGGACTCTTGTGTGTACCTTTCGGAAGGTTTTTCTAAATGCGTGATAAAAATTCTAGGGGAGAATGAATTCCGAAACGATAATCCCTCTGTATGGCACAGGAAATTTTAGCCCTTTTCAATGAAGCAGTACGTTTAGAGCGTAATGGTGAGTGGGAACGTGCCGAGACCCAATACAAATTACTTTTAGAAAAAAATCCCGATTACCATTTGGCTTTACAAAATTTAGGTGTGATTTACGCCAAACAAGGAAAACACGCTGATGCCATTCCACTTTTTTCGAAAGCCTACAAATTACATGCGAATGTAAAGAACTGTTATAATTTGGCAGTTTCCCTTTATAAACATAATGAAACGGAAAAGGCGATTAGTTTCCTTAAACAAACCTTATCCTTTGAAAAGAAATTTATCTCAGCACACTTGTTACTCGCGCAAGCTTACCAAAAATTAGAGAACGACGAAAAAACCGAAGTGTATTTGAACAATGTCATCAAAATTGAACCGAACCATAAATCAGCTTTAGGAGGGCTTGCGATGTTTTATTACGAAAGGAATCGTTTTCCAGAAAGTTTAAAAATGATTGAGCGTTATTTGATCTTATATCCAGGGAATGCCCAATTAAAAATCATCCAATCCGAAATTTTAGCAAAACAAGGGAATTATAAAGCTTCTGCCAATTTACTCACAGCGATGGTAAAAGAAGATGTTGGATTCACTCATTTTAACGAAAGTTTACAGTCCACATGGCAAGAGGATGATGCCATAGCGAAAGAAAGTTTGGAACGCATCCAATCCAAGGCAAAAAAGAAATTAAAAGAATTTAAAACCAAACTGGAGCTCTCCAAAGAAAATCCAGATGAATTTTCTCCTCCAGATCCGCAGGAAGCCTTGGATTTAAGTTTATTGTATCTTTTCAATGGAAACCCAGAAAAAGCGATGCAGTATTTGGTATTTGCCCAAAAGATGAAGGAAAAATCAGATTCTGACGGAATTTCCTAAATTGAAACAACGCATTTACATTTGTTTATTGATGTTTCCAATCCTTGGACTGGCAACATGTCGTTACCCAATCGCCAAACAGGATGTCATTGAATCAGACACATTGTTTTTAGAGGCAAACAATCCAAAAGCAAAAGAATGTAATGAGGAAGGAATCCGGCTCACCAAATCGATCCAATTGGATTCAGCCGCGGCCACTTGGGAAAATTGTATCCTGGCAAATCCGAATGAAGTGGTCGTTCATCTCAATCGCCTACGTTTTTATTTTCTTTTAGATGAGTATGAAATCCTCAAACAGAAAGTAGCAAAAGAATCACCTTCTCGGAGTTCCGTCACTTACCAAACCATATTGAAAGAGTTGGACCAAAGGTTACGAATTGAAGAGAAAGTCATTTTGTTAGATGCTCTTTCACGGGTCAAAGGTTGGGAATTAATTGCTTATGAAGAACTTGCAAATTACTATTTACAAGTAGGGAACTTTCCATTTGCGGAAGGATATTTGAACCAAATTTTAGAAGTTGTTCCGTTTCATGAAAATGCTTTGTATGGAATGGCTGACATCCAAATTCACAAAGGGAATTGGTTTAGTTTGCTTGATTATGCAAAATCCTTGGAAGTCTCTGCCAAAAAAAATAAGGATTATCATTATTATTTTTTAAAAGCAAACTTTGAATTGGGTCGTTATGATGTTGCCCTCAAATGGGCTGAATCTGCCTCCGCCAATGAAAAAACAGAAATTTATTTTTTAGAACTTTGGAGAGACACTCTTCTTGTTTTAAAAGACAATCCCAAATGGGATTCTTTGTTACCGTACTACCGGAAAGCAAAAGAAAAAGGGTATTCCGTTCCTGAGTCTGTTTTTTTTCCAACACTTTCCAAAGAAGGTAAGGATGTGAGAAAGGCAGTTCGATCAGGTAGGAGTTAGCCTACGCTTCGATGGATTCTAAATAGAGATTCCAGAATCATTTTTGTTGGATGGATTTTTAAAACTGTGATGTCATTCACTCTCTTGGCATAAATTCCAAATTTTTTCGGCATGTCTCAGCTTAAGGACGTTATGCGTCCGAATGAAAGGGATTTTATTTTTTAATAAATGTAATTCACATGCGAGAGTTGCAAATTCCCGATCTTCAATTGGTAAATTTCCCAAAACATTTCCGAGAAATGATTTTCGAGAGACACTCACCATCAGTTGTGGAAATTCCAATTTTAGGATTTCTAGATCTTGAAGCACTCGAAAGGAAACCATAGGGTCATCACTCAAGAAAAAACCCATCCCTGGATCAAAAAAGATAGATGATTCTGAAATTCCCATCGCAGTTAGATCATTTCTTCTGTCTCTAAAAAAGATCTGGATTTTTTTGATTACTTTTTCTGGAGACAAAGTTGATTTCATTTTCGCAATATTTCTGTTATGCGAATGCATGATGATGAATTTTAGATCAGAGTGCTTTGCACCGTAAGTTTTTAAAAACTCACGATCCCCTTCGTAGGTAAATCCAGTGATGTCATTCAAACAACGAACCCCAGCCTCAATTGCTTTCTTTTGTACATTGGGTCGGAAACTATCCAAACTGATTCGAACCCCTTTCGGAACAAAGTAACGGATGACAGGTTCCACACGTTTCCATTCTTCCTCCTCTGTGACGAGGTTTGCCGCAATATTGGAAGATTGGCCTGAGACATCCAACCAATCAGCCCCTTCTTGTAAGAGTTGGACTCCTTTTTTGATAGCGTCATCGGGGTTTATGTACTTACCTCCATCACTAAAGGAGTCAGTGGTGATGTTTAAGATTCCGAAGATTTCAGCCATGTTTTAGAGGATTCCTTGGGATGCTCACTCTTAAAGCCATATTTTTCCCTTGGCAGAAAATTCCGTTCGGCCGATACATAGGAGAGACGGCAGATGAAAAAAATCCTTGTTTCCTTAATCATTTCGGTGTTTCCACTCCTTGGCCAACCACTTCCGAAGGTGAAGGATGTAAGGTTTTACCCACCACTCAACACCCAAAATGTGGAATACAATCCGATCATTTCCCCAACGGGAAGGTATTTGGTCTTCCAATCCAACAGGCCTGGTGGGGAAGGGGGGATGGATTTATGGATTTCGGAAAACTTAAGTTTTCCCGACCGAATGAAATTGCCTGTTTGGTCTGCGCCGAAAAATTTTCGTGAGCTGAATACGACCAATTTTGAGGGTATGTTTTCCATTCTCTTTGATGAGGAAGAAAAACCATACGAACTCTACTTTACTTCCGTAAGGGACAAGTCTCAAAAAGACAGCAAAAAGAATCGTGAAGGATATGACGGATTAAATCTTTATTATACGAAGATCAACCAAAGGACTGGGCTTTGGGCAATCCCTACTCATTTAAATGAAATCAATTCTAACTTCGAAGATAAGATGCCTGCCGTTTCGCCTGACGGATGTTCGGTTGTATTTTCCTCTAACAGACCAGGTGGGCTTGGTGGGTTTGATTTATGGATCTCAAAACGCGAGCCAACGACAAAAGAGACAGAAAAAAGTCCAGACAAACCAAAAATCAAATGCCGAGATGGGATTTGGCAAAAACCCATCTCGATGGGTCCTGTGATCAATACTGGGGAAGATGAAATCAGTCCCAATTTTCATTGGGATGGACTTCGGTTGTATTTTAGTTCCAACCGAGGGGACAAAAACCGGAAGTTTAGTTTTTATTATAGTGAATACAATGAATCGAGTGGGCAATTTGAAACGCCTAAGTTATTAGGAAATCCATTTAACACCAACCAACCTCTGTCAGGCGAATCTACGGGGTTTCCATTTGATACACCTTCTGATTATTCCACTTATAGCCTTTGGGAAGAGAGCGATAATGAAGGGATATCTGTCACTTTTGATGACCTATGGTTTTATTTTGCATCAAATCGACCTGGTGGGGAAGGGCAATTTGATATATACCGAACAATGGTACCGGAAGACCTCAGACGTACATATGAGTTTGTTTTCCGAGGGTTAGTCCTTGATGGTTCGGAAGCGATCATGATTGGACTTGATTCCACGTTAAAAATCTATGATGATACCAAACCCATCCAGGTGATTACTTCCAAACGAATCGGTGGTGACCTTTCCTTGGAAGATGCAGAGAATTTTCGCACAACCATCAAAACAGGAAAATTGTACCGAGTGGAAGTTTCGTCTCCAGGGTTTCATCCGACCGAGTTACTTCTTGACCTTCGTGGGAATGTGGGGAAAGACAAAGAACAATATTCCCAAATCATCCTACAACCCATAAGGCCCGTAAAGGACAATCGTCCTGACAAAACCATTCAAGGGATACGATTTGTCGTGAAAGATAAAAAAACAGACCTTGTGATTCCCAATGCTATTTGTTTTTACTTTGATGATTTGACGAGGAAAGGAAAATCCTTATCGGCCGTGGATGGTCATTTTGATTTAGACCAAACTCCTACAATGGATTTTGAAATCCTAGCAAGAGCCAAAGGATACAAAGAGGAAACCTTTTTATTTTCCAAAGAGAAACTCGCCGAGATGTCAGGAAAAGAAACGGTTCTGTATCTTCGGAATGTAAAAGACTTTGATGACCTGTACAATACAATTATTTATTTCCCGTTCAATGAACGAACATTGAGTGATGAAGATAAGAAAAAATTGGATCTTTTGGCAGACTTCCTCATCCATCACAAAAATGAAAAAGTTGAAATTGGTGGACACACTGACAATATAGGGAATAAAGAATACAACATCAATCTAAGTGAAGATAGAGCTCTCTCTGTATACCAATATTTACGTCTGAAGGGTGTTCCCAAAGAACGAATGAAGGTACAAGCGTATCATTATTCGCAACCCATTGCAGACAATGAAACAGAAGAAGGAAGATCTCGCAATAGACGTGTGAATTTCAAGAAGATAGACTAATATGATCAATCGAGTCAAAATTCATTTCGACCAAGAACGCGAGTATGTTCCACTAGAAGCTGTCCGTGCGTTACCAGAGTTTTTCAAACAGATGATGGCAGGGAATGGTTTGTATCTAAAAGGGTACGACTCACCAGTCAAAGTGAAGTTCAAAGGAGAACGCCCTGATGGTGCGCATATTTGGGAATTGGAGACAATGCCCGAAATGATTGAAACCATTTTTACGATCCAAGCCACTCCTAGTTTTCATGTTGAAATTGACTACGAAGTCCAAAATCAAAAAGACAATTTACTTCTTGGAAAAGCAATTGATCGAAGGCAAACCTATATAACCCGCCAAGATCCAAGGAATGAAAAGGTGAGGGGCAATGTTGTTGCTTCGAATTTTTTAATTGCAAAAACAAATATTGATTTTTCGAAACTAACGGGAGTTAGTTCGCAGGTTATCCTTTCCGACATCCAAAGGACAGTTCTCAGAAATTATCCTCAATCCAAAGTAGTTTTTACATCAGCATCGATCCATAGCGATGAAATAGATTTGATGAAAGAACACAAAAAACCAATTTTTATTTTGGATACGGAAACTTTTGAATCGTTTCCTACAGATGAAGTTTTTGATCCGAAAAAAACATTTGAGGACGAATTTTTATTAGATGATAAAGTAAATGAATATAAAAAGAAAAAAATAGGATCTTACATCTATTATCCTTTATTCATCCAAATGAAAGAGATGCATTTTTTTGCATATCTTTCTCTGGAGACAGAACGAACTCGAATCCCAAGTGAAGTTTTAGATCTCTTTAAAGAGGTTGAACGTACGTTTCAAGAAAGAATTATGGATTCTAATACCCATATTCTGGATATCAAACAAAACGTTTTAAACGTTTCCCGAGGTGGAGTCGCCTTGGAAGTGAACGATATGGAAATTATCAAAGCATTAAAAGTGAAACCAACCTTTACCTTAGATATCAATTTTAAACTGCAAGCACCCATTCGTATGGCTGTCGAATTACGCCATTTGGAAGAGGTGAATGATTATTATCGATTGGGTGGAAGGATCACTGGTGTAAGCGGAGATAAAAAAGCCAAAGAGATTTACCATAGTCTCATTGAATTTTTTAATTAAACTGCTCGGTTCAATAGGAGCCAATCATTGAAAGAACAAAAACTAACAACAGAAAATTATAAGGGCACTCGGGATTTTTATCCAGAAGATATGCGCCTTCGTAACTATTTATTTTCGGTCATGAAAGATGTCGTGAGATCGTATGGGTACGAAGAGTATGATGGACCCATGGTGGAATCGTTAGATTTATACCGTGCCAAAACGGGTGAAGAGATTGTTGGAAAACAAATTTATAACTTCATTGATAAAGGGGATCGAGAAGTTGCCATTCGACCCGAAATGACACCTACTGTTGCAAGGATGGTCGCAAAAAAGTTACGTGAATTGCCAAGACCGATTCGTTGGTTTTCCATTCCCAATCTTTGGCGTTATGAACAACCTGGCCATGGAAGGCTCAGGGAACACTGGCAATTGAATGTCGATATGTTTGGCGTTACTAGTAGTCGCGCAGAGCTTGAGATTTTATCTTTAGCTTGTGATATCCTCTTTGCTTTTGGGGCTCCAAAAAACAGTTTCAAAGTCACCATCTCACACCGGTCACTCCTCGATGAATTCTTGTTAGACGGACTTAAGGTAAGTCCTAATCAAGCACATGAAGTGTCCAAAATTTTGGACAAAAAAAATAAAATCACACAGGACGAATACGTCGCTTTAGTGACCAAAACAATTCCAAATGACTCTTCTGCTGTTTCCAAAATTGATTTATTTTTGAATGCTACGGTAAATTCGTTAAACCAAATACCAGGAATCAAAGAAGAAACCTTGGCTGCCATCAAGGGATTATTTGAAGACATCAAAACTATTGGACTTTCTGATATCATTCACTTTGATCCATCTGTTGTCCGAGGATTTGATTATTATACAGGATTTATTTTTGAAATCTTTGATACCTCTCCGCAAAACAAACGTTCATTGTACGGTGGTGGAAGATATGATAATTTAATTGGACTTTTTTCTAATGAAGAGTTAACAGGAATTGGTTTTGGATTGGGAGACGTTACCTTACAAAATTTTTTAACGGCCCACAATCTGTTACCGAATTTTGCCAGCGATACAACGGTTTTTATTCCTCTATTGGATGATTCGTCTTTCGCAGAAAATCACAATTTTGCAAAAGAATTAAGAAAAGAAAAAATTTCTGCCGAGGTTTCATTGGTTTCACAAAAAATGGGAAAACAACTTTCCTATGCTGAAAAAAAAGGATACAGATGGATTTTACTTCGAGGGGAAGATGAAATCAAAACAAATACAGTAACCTTAAAAGATATGGCATCAAGAAACCAATTTACATTTAGTTTCTCGGAAGCGCTTCAAAAGATTAAAGAAGAGCTTTCGAAATGAATTGGATTAACACATTAGATCTTAAACTTTCTACTTGGATCCAAAACCATTTACACCATAAAAATCTAAGTTGGGTTTTGTCTCGAATCAATCGGGGTGAGATGTTTGCATTGGTATTATTGCCATTGATGTTTATGAGTGATTTATACAAACCAGTGTATATCAGTTTACCATTTGTCTTACTATTTACTTATGTAACTGATCGATTGGTATTGGTACTAAAGAAGTATTTTGCAAGAAAGCGCCCCCTAGTCAGTGTTATGGGAAAAGTGGATTCCAATCCGGATATGAAACATTCGTTCCCATCGGCACATAGCGCCAATTCGATCGTTGTTGCAACAATACTCGTATTTGCGTTTGGAGAAACACCATATTTCTTTTTCTTTAGTTTGTTTGCAGGTGTTGGTAGGTTAATCACCTTACATCACTTTGTTAGTGATATTATGGGAGGATGGGTCATTGGATTAGGCATTGGATTGATCGCAGTCACAATTCATTACTTTTTTTGGCCCTATTTGGTAACGATATGAAATACATCGGATATTTTTTTTCATTTCTCATTGTTTATCTATTTTATTCACCTTTTAAGTTGTTACCCTATCAGTGGTGTTTGTCCTATGGAATGTTTCTCACTAACTTAATTTATAAGTTTGATAAAAAACATCGAAAGGTTGCGGCCGAGAACATTCGATTTGCTTTCCCAGAATATTCGGAAAACCAAATCTTAGATTTGGTGAAAGCACATTATCGACACTTAGGAATTTTACTTGCACATACATTGTGGGCGCCTCGCATGACGCGTGCTTGGTTAGATGAATATCTTGTTCTTGATGAAAGTAGTTTAAAAATAGAAGAAGAAACCAAAAAACAAGGGGTAGGGGTAATTTTAATTTCCGGTCATTTTGGGACTTGGGAAATTTTGGTCCAATTTTTAGGCATTCGAATGAAGGGTGGGGGAATTTATAAAAAGGTTCGTAATCCATTTGTTGATACCCTTCTGAAACGGATGCGATCGAAAAACGGTGTGGTATTGGTTCCTGTAGAAGAATCTACGCAAGTCATCAAACTTCTCAAACAAGGGTATTGGATTGGATTTGGTGCTGACCAAAATGCAGGAAAAGCAGGGATTTTTGTTCCCTTTATGAATAGGCAAGCTTCCACTTTTGTGGGACCAGCTCTTATGGCTTATCTCACTGGTGCCAAAATGTTATATTATTCAGTGTTAGCAGGTGAAAACGGGAAAGTGATCGTACGTGTGAAAGACTTAGGTTTTGTAGATAAAAAATTATATCCCAAAAAAGACGATGTCATCCGTCATTATACGGAACTTTGGACAAAAACTTTAGAAGAGGAAGTGAAGTTATTTCCGGAACAATACTTTTGGGTGCATCGACGATGGCGAACCCAACCGCAACTAAGTGAGATTCCAAAATAGATTTTTCCTACTTTAGTAAGAGGCATTTTGTAAGGAGATTTTGAAATCGAAATCGAAAGTAGATTTGAATTTTTTGAAAGATGTTTTGAAAGTATTTTGAGCTGAGAAAAATAAAAAAGGTCAGAAGGAATTCTGACCTTTTTTTATGAGATCATTCACCCAGAAGGGCTAACGTCGGTTTGTGGCGGATGGAACCATTTTCTGCAATCATACATGCATTGATGATTTCGTCTTCCAAATTGATATTAAATTGTTTTTCTTTGTTCACAAACAATTTGAGAAAGTTTACAATGTTTTTTGCATACATTTTACTTGCGTCCATTGGTTGTGTACTTTGTAAATTGGAGTTCCCAATGATGGTGATCCCTTTGTAAACGATGGTTTTATCATTTTCTGTTAATTCACAGTTACCACCATTCACAGCAGCGAGGTCAACGATCACAGAACCTTGTCTCATTTTATCAACCATCTCTTTTGTGATCAGCACTGGTGCTTTTCTACCTGGAATCAGAGCGGTGGTAATGATGATGTCCGCTTTTTCAGCATACTTCGCAATTGCTTCTTTTTGGCGTCTTTGGTAGTCTTCCGATTGTTCTACCGCATAACCACCAGTGTTGGAAGCATCCGCTGCACCTTCCACTTCCACAAACTTAGCACCAAGAGACATACACTGTTCTTTTACTTCAGGACGTGTATCAAATACATCTACAACCGCACCTAATCTACGTGATGTTGCAATCGCTTGTAATCCAGCAACACCTGCTCCTAGAATCAATACTCTGGCTGGTGTAATGGTTCCTGCTGCTGTTGTCAACATCGGGAAAAATCGGCTATAATTTGATGCGGCAAGTAAAACTGCTTTGTAACCAGATACAGTTGCTTGGCTACTGAGAACATCCATCGATTGAGCACGTGTGATGCGAGGGATCGTATCCATTGAAAAGATTTTAAATGATGAAGTCGCAATTTCTTTTACTTTTTTGGGAAATGCCAAAGGTGATAAAGTAGCGATGTACAATTTATCCTTTCCGATTTTTTTTGCACTCGCTTCATCCAAAGCATGGATGGATACAACAATATCGGATCCAGATAAAATAGAGTCTCTAGATTCTACTGATGCACCAGCGTCTTTATAATCTTGGTCTGAGAAAAAAGCACTGTCACCTGCTGTTGTTTCAATAGCAATTGTGAATCCTAATTTTTTCAACGGATCAATCACATCTGGTGTGATCGCAACTCGGTTTTCATACGATGGTTCTTTGATTACGCCTATTTTCATTTTATACTCTTTTGCTAAAATATTCGATGGTTTTTTTTACGCCTTCCAAAAGTGGAACGGTTGTAGAATAATTCAATTTTTCTTTCGCCAAACTCAAATTTGGTTTTCGACGAGCAGGATCATCTTGAGGAAGTGGAAGGTAAATGATCTTAGATTTACTTCCTGTTTCTTTAATAATAAGTTCTGCAAGTTCCTTTACAGTAAACTCACCATCATTTCCTAAATTCACCGGGCCAACGAAATTTTCTACGTTCATCATATTGATGATACCTTTGACAAGGTCATCAACATAACAAAAAGATCTTGTTTGGCTTCCGTCTCCATAAATGGTGATGTCCTCACCGCGTAATGCTTGTACGATAAAATTACTCACGACTCGGCCATCATCTGGAATCATCCTTGGACCATACGTGTTAAAAATTCGGATCACTCGAATGTCGACTCCATGTTGTCTATGGTAGTCAAAACACAAAGTTTCTGCGACACGTTTCCCTTCGTCATAACAACTACGAATTCCGATGGTGTTTACATTTCCCCAATACGATTCGTTTTGTGGGTGTTCCAAAGGATTTCCGTATACTTCGGAAGTGCTAGCTTGTAAGATTCTTGCTTTCACTCGTTTGGCAAGTCCCAACATATTCATCGTTCCTAATACATTGGTTTTGATGGTTTTGATTGGGTTACTTTGGTAATGAACTGGCGATGCAGGGCAAGCCATGTTATAAATTTGATCCACTTCTAGTTTGATCGAATCGGTGATGTCATGACGGATGAGTTCAAAATTGGGATGGGAAAGGAGGTGAGTGAGATTTTCCTTCCTTCCTGTGTGAAAATTGTCCAAAACAATGATTTGGTTTCCAGCATTGAGCAAGTTTTCCGCTAGATGAGAACCGATGAACCCAGCTCCCCCGGTAATGAGAATTCTTTTTGCCATTGAGATTCTATATTTGTGGAGTCGGTGTCCTACGCAAATGAAAATTTGCGAGAAGCACTTACCCTAGTTGTCTTTGGAAGGTGGATCAAGGAAAAAATTCGGTGGCAGAACGATCCCACTTTCTGGATCCACTCCCCGTTTTTCCAACCAAAGTTTTGCTTCTGGGGAAAGTTCCCCAGGGAAACGTTCCAATTGTTCGATCGGATCAGGGGCATGGTGGGTTTCTTCATGGGAGAGAGAGGATCGTAGGGACATAAAAATGATCCCGATGCTCAAGAGGGACCAAAGGGTTGCAATCAAATAACCGAGAATGAGGACGACGGTGGGAATTTCTTCATTTTGTAAGTCTTCTGGGCCAAGTCCCGCCATCCAAAACGCTAAGATACCTGCATCTGTCTCCGTCAGCCGATCCGCAAAATCTGATAAATCATATAAAGAATATAATGAGATACTCGTTCCCAAAAAAACGAGTGATAAAATGGATGTTGTCTCACCTAACATCCCTAAGACTAATATTCCGACACCCCAAAAAATACCAGTAAAGTATGCCAAATCTCCCAATTTGGAATACAAGACGCTCACTGAAATGAGAAACAATCCAAACAAGATCATTGTTTGGCGAGCATGACGGCCTTGGAATCCCAATCGTAATAAAAAAGCGCCGACAAGCGAAGATCCGATATATCCTGCTGATACAACAAGGATAAAGGAACCGCGAAAGGAGGCGGGAACAGCAATGGTCTCCCCTCCTTCATTTCCGTGAAGGGCGATCCCTTTCACAACCCCACCACTGAAGAGGGCAACCGTCGCATGGCAAATTTCATGGATCAAAACCACAAATTCTTTTAGGTAGGAGGTGAATTGGTGGTCCCAAAATGCGACTAAACTCAGGATGAGAGATAAAAAAATGACAAACTTAACCGGTTTTTCCGCCATCATCGGTTTTACTATCGGCTAGTTTGGAGTAAAAGAAAGACCAATAAATGTGATATCGTCTGATTGTTCGCGGTTTCCTCGGAATTGGGTCATACGAATGTCCAATAGGGGCGGAAGTTCTTTTACGGATTTATCAGCATTGTAGTGTAAAAAATCGATGAGAGTATCTTCACCGAAAATTTCATCTCGTTCACTAAAGGCTTCCGAGATTCCATCGGAATAAAGAAAAAGTTTTGTACCTGGTAGTAATTTTAATTCTTGGACATGGTAATCCGTCTCTAAAATTCCCAAAACTCGTTGTGTTTTAGAATGTAATTTGATTTGGCCGTCAGCCCGCATTTCAATTAAGGAAAGATGTCCTGCATTGACATACTTAAATACGTTTTCTGTGGAATCAAAAATCCCACCGAGAAGAGTCATAAATTCATTGCCCTTGTATCTTGCACGAAAGAAGGAATTGATCTCGCGAAATAGACCTTCAAGAGATGTACCGTTCCGTAATTGTTCTCTCACAATGCCTTTGATCGCACTGACTAAAAATCCAGTTCCCAAACCATGCCCAGCCACATCACCTAACAAAACTATCATTTTGGTATTGGAAACAGGAATAATGTCCAAATAGTCTCCGGATATTCCAACAGCTGGTTTTGATATATAACCATAATCGATTCCTTTGACTTCACTAGGAAGAATCAAACGTAATGTATTGTCGACTATAGATGCAGTTTGGATGTCTCTTACAATTTTACGTTTTTGGATTTCATCTTCCAGTAAACTATAGTTCTCGAGTAACATCCCTGATATTTTAACAACTTCATTGATGAATTTTAATTCTCCGATAGAAAAATATTTTTTATCTAATTTTTCTCCGATCAATATCATCGCTTGGATATTTTTTTTATTAGAAGAAGAATCGTAAGCGGGAAATGCGAGTTGGACTTGTAATCCTTTCAAAAAATTATATAAAGTTTCTCTTAGTCCAATTCCATATTCTAAATGAGAAGTGACAGTGACACGATCCGTGCTTTTGAAATAATTCCAAATTTCTGATTGAGGAGAAATTCTCATAAAATCTATATTCCTTAGATCAGTATTTGCAAATTGATCACCGGGAATGAGAATGATTAAATTGGAAACGTTTACTGTTTCTTTTACTGTTCTGTTGATTGTGAGAATTGTTTTTCTCATCGAAAGAGGTGATGATAATAGTGCGGTAATTTTGTTGATTCCAGCACTTAGTTTATGGTTTTTTTCGAAAAACCATAAATCAAAAAATTCTTTTACCTTTAATTTTAATGGAATCAAATAAGCGGTTACTAAAAACAAAAAGATAAAATTAAAAACCCATCGATCTTTTAGGTAACGTATGGGCAAAATATAATCTAAAACAAATATAGCGCCGATGTAAGTTCCAAGAATAATTCCCACTAAAATTAATGTGACAATACTTGGAGTAAAGATCACAAATGAAGGAACAAAGGTATAACGATAGGTTCCGTAAAA
The DNA here is from genome assembly GCF_000017685.1 of Leptospira biflexa serovar Patoc strain 'Patoc 1 (Paris)'. Classification (NCBI taxonomy): domain Bacteria; kingdom Pseudomonadati; phylum Spirochaetota; class Leptospiria; order Leptospirales; family Leptospiraceae; genus Leptospira; species Leptospira biflexa. Next base: position 3,342,650 of record NC_010602.1, on the reverse strand, counting down.
AAAACTTAAGATGAATAATAAGTATGTGAAAATAAAAAAGGATCGATGCACATAAAACCAAGGATAGCCATCAAAAAATAAAATACTCGATGGTAATGCCACATAAAGAATGATCGAAAACACGAGTAACAAACGTTTTAGAAGTGCTTCCCCTTGTGGTTTTGATCGAATTAACTCGAATACATTGGCAATGATATTGATAGATCCAAATAAAACCGTAATCGCATGGGCAACAATTGCGATGCGTTCTATCAAAATCATATCATATCTTTCTTGAGAGGCAATCATTGCCATGATAAAGGAGATCAATACTTGAGGTAATAACCATTTGGAATTGATTTCTTTCCCTCTTAATCTGTAGATCAAATGGTATTGGAGAAAACTTCCCAAATACAAAGTAAGTATGAATAAAAAAATCGAATTTTTAAATGCTAAAACAAATACATTCGAAAGGATGATGAGACCAAAATTAAAGAAAAAACCAAAGATCAATGCATCACGTGTAGAGTAATAAAAATAAACGGCAATTGCCAAACTAAAAAATGCCAAAAATAAATCTGAAAAAAATACTCCTAAAACATCAGTTTTGCGAACATTCTTTAATTTAAAATCTTCTTGATAAATTGTTCCATTTGAACTTTGGATATTAAGTCGATAAGAATTTATATTTGAAAAATCTTGAATCGAATCAAATTTTTCTAAGTCAGAAGTGAGAATGGAATTGCCCCAATGGGATTTGTTTTCTTCCCCAATATTGACGATGAGTCCAGATGGGTAATGATAAAAAGGTAATCTTTTGGAGCTATTTTGAACTCCAATGACGGAAAAAAATAAAATTAAAAAAAATAAAAGGGATGAGAGGATGGTGATCGCTAGTTCTCTCATAAAACTTCCGACTCGGTAAAACTGAATTTTAAAACAGGTTCGCCGCGTTGTTGTATGATAATGGGACCCTTGTCCATGCTGATCATATTTTTCCAACCCATACTCGCGACCACTTCTTCTGAATTTCTAAGGATTTTAAATTGTTTACCTTCTTGGATGATATACAATTCGGAATAACCAATTTTTCCAATTATCATCTCGAAGTTTTCTTTCCAGTCTAACTTCTGAAAGGTGGATTGGATTAAAGTTTTGATATCTGAAAATCCTTTCAATAATTTAAGCCTAGATTGAGAGTATACAACTCCCAAAATATAGGAAAGAATGATCCCTATGTGTTGGTAAGATTTCCCTGCGTTTAAAATGACAAAAAACCAACTTCCGTCTTCCACTTGAAAAAATTCAATTAAGTTGCGATTTGTACGTTTGAAAGGAGTAATTTCCCATCCTAAAATTTTGGGAATGGTTCCAGTCTCCAATAAGTTTTGTACCCTAACCGCATACTCAGCTTCTTTTTGGTATTTTTTATTTTCGGAGATATGATAAGATAAAATATGATTGTGGATTGTCAGTGCTGACTGACCAGCTAACAAAGACAAACTATGGCTAGCATCTGAATTGGGAATATTTGAAACGGCGATAAAACCAAATAATTTTTCACGGAATATGAATGGATGTATGTAATTGGCATGGAGTTCCATAAAGTCATTATTAATGCTTTCATTCGAGAATGTATTGGCAACCGATGCGCCATTTCGATTGGCAAGTAAAAACGATTGAAAACTGGATTTAACAACGATATCCTTTGTAGGACTCAATTTTTTTTGTCGGCCGCGAAAATAGGAGTGAAATGCGAACGTTCCATTTTGAGTGAGTACGGCCATTGTTCCCGATTGGCTACCTGTAATTTTTACCATATCGGGAAAAACATTTTTAATTAAGGCATCAAAGTTGAAGCGTTTGATAGCTTGCCGATACGATTCGGCATCTTCTGTCAAATACTCGGACAAAAACTTTGTTCGCATATATCTCGTTAAACGCTCTATGAGAGGCAGATATAAAATTAGAGAAAATGCACAAGTGAGTAGTAATGCCAATTCCAGCCGGTAAGACATAGATTCCGGAATTTGAATCAGGATGATAAAATAAGAAATATAAACGAGTAAGATAAAAACAGTACGAGTGAATAAATTTGTAACAGAAAGTTTTAATTGATAACTTGATGGTAAAAAGAATTTTATCGTATTTTTTAATTTATTGGAGATCATGTTGTGTAGTAGGCGTTTTCTTGGATGTAACCTTCCGTAAAATCACAACTCCAAAACGTTTTTTGAAAATTCCCTGTATTTAATTCCACAGTAATGAATATTTCTTCGTTTGATTTTAAATAATCGGCTAACTTTGTTTTGGTTTCGTTGTTTGCACTTTTGACTGAAATGCCACCCAATTGGATTTCTAATGAATCATAAGGAATTGGTTCATCGAAAACTTTTCCAATCGCCATGATGAATCGTCCCCAATTGGGATCACCACCATATATGGCAGTTTTCACAAGTGGTGAGTTTAGAATGGATTTTCCGATTTTTGTCACTTGATGATCGTCTCTACCTTGTTTTACGGTGAGTTCGATTAACTTACTGGCACCTTCTCCATCTCGTGCAATTTTTTTAGAAAGTTCAGTGGCAATTTCTTTTAAATTGGATTCAAATACTTGATCAGAGATGGTTCCCAGTTTACCTGAACACATGAGTACGACTGTGTCACTTGTGGATGTATCAGAATCAATAGTGATACAATTGTATGTTTGGTCCACGACGCGTTTTAAAATTCCATTTAGATCATTTGATTCCGGTAAAAAATCACAAAGGATATAGGACAACATTGTTGCCATGTTTGGTTCTATCATCCCCGCACCTTTCGCAATTCCAAACATCACACCTTCTTTTCCATCAAGTGTCATTGTGCGGTATGAAATCTTTTTTTTGGTATCGGTTGTCATGATGGCTTCTGCCACTTCATCCAAATTCCCTGGTTTTAAATTGTCTTTGGCAGTCTCACATGCTAAAAGGATTTTTTCAATGGGAAGAGGAACTCCTATCACACCTGTAGAAGAAGGTAAAATGTCTTCTTTTTTGATTCCGAGTGATTTTGCCAAAGTTTCACAAATTTGGTAAGAATCTTGGATTCCTTTTTCACCAGTTGCGACATTTGAATTTTTGGAATTGATGACGATGGCTTGTAAGTGGCCATCTTTGATATGATCGCGTCCTACATAAATGGGAGCTCCAGGAAAATTATTCCGAGTAAAAACAGCGGCTGCATGGCAACGCACATCGGAATAGATCACAGCAAAATCTAAACTTGTATCTTTGATACCAATGTTTTTGCCAAAGGAGTAAAATCCCAAAGGATACTTCATAATTACCTACCGGATACCAACATTCTATCCAGGGACTTCTCTTACGAGAATCTATTTTTTAGGAAAAACAAAGGAGAAGATGGAACCACCCTTCGGGTTGGGAGCGACATTCACTTCGCCTGAATGGAGCCTTGCAATGTGTTTCACAATGGAAAGTCCGAGGCCCGTTCCTCCCTCTTTTCTGGATCGATTGGTATCCACACGGAAAAAACGTTCAAAAATTCGTTCTGCATCTTCGGCCGAAATTCCGATTCCATGGTCGATCACCTGGATCAGATTGTTTTCTTTCGTTGCAAAAGCCTTTACAATGACACTTGCGCCTTCGGGACTATAAGCGGAAGCATTGGAGATTAAGTTCACCAATAAATCTTCGAGTAACAATCGATCTGCCCGGACCTTTAAATCTGTAGGAATTTCTAAAACCAAATTTTGTTTTTTTTGGGAATAAAGTACACCCAATGATTCGGACACATTTTTGACGAGCTCATAAAGTGAAACATCCGTTAGATTCAAAACTGTTTTGTGATTTTCTAATCTTGAAACGGTCAACATATCTTCTACAATTCGAATCAGACGATCCGTATTTCGGAGGATCGCGTCTAAAAATTTTCTTTCATTGGATTCGGGTTGGAGTTTTAATTTGTATTCTAAAGTTTCCGCATAACCTTTGATCGATGTAATAGGAGTTTTTAATTCATGGGAAGCATTTTGAAAGAATTGTTCTCGAATCAATTGGTTTTGTCGGTCTTCCGTGATGTCTGAAATCACTCCAATATATAGTTGGACCATGGCATCTGATTTAATGGGATAAATTCTTGCCGTGTAAAAATGTAAACCATCTTGAAATTCAGTTTTTCCTTCTTTACCTGACAAAATTTTGTCGGTGATAAAACTAAGCAGTTCTTTGTTTTTGATGGAAGGAGCAAATTCCTTAAACTGAGAATTTTTTTGAATGAGAGTTTCTGAAATATTACGATTCAAAAACAAAAATTTATGATTCCGGTCAATGGCAAAGACACCTTCTTTTAAGTTTTGAAGGAGGTAATTAAACTTTTCTTTTTCGACAGTTAAATCCAAAAATTGGAGTTTCAGACGTCTGGCCATTTCATTGATGGAAGAAGCAAGTGTTGCTAACTCACGAATGTCAGGTGAAGATAACTCAACACCAAAATCTCCAGCATTGATTTCTTTTGTTTTTTTCTCAACCGTGGCCAAAGGGTCTGTGATTCGCATGGCAATGTTTGTGGAAATATAAAACGTACCAAAAATCGCGATGAGTACAAAACTAAATAAAATGAGTGGTCGGACGGCAGGTACAACTAAGTCGTAAATATAAAATACGCCGAGGGCTAGGGTCAATAAAACAAGTAGTAGACCCCAGTTGAGAAGGAGAAGGGTTGAAAAAAAACTACGCATCTCGGAATCGATAACCGACTCCGCGGATCGTTTCGAGTCGTTCTTTTTCCGAGAGAAGTTTGTCTCTGAGTCGTTTGATGTTCACATCCACTGTGCGATCTGTTACAAATACATCTTTGCCCCAAATCCGATCTAATAATTTATCTCTAGAAAAGGCAACCCCAGGATTACCAGCAAACAGCTGTAATAGCTTGAATTCTATTAATGTCAAATCAATCTCTGTACCTTCCACAAATACTTTGTGTGCAGTAGGATTGATTTGGATTTTTCCAGTTGTGATGGTACCTTGCACTTCTTGGCTTGGGTCAGTGGTCCGACGAGTCACGGATCTCACACGAGCCACTAATTCGCGGATATTGAATGGTTTTCGAATGTAATCATCCGCACCCAATTCCAGACCTAAAACCACATCGGTTTCACCTGTTTTGGCGGTGACCATGAGGATTGGAATTTGTGGGTATTTTTCTTTGATGCGTTTGCAAAGGTCCATACCCCCAATGCCAGGTAACATCAAATCTAAGATAATTCCATCAGGTAGGTTTTTTTCTAAACGAGGGAGGACTTCCATTCCATTATGGCAAACTTCCGTTTGGAAACCTTCTTCTTCCAAGTGGAATTGGATTAGGCCTGCAATGTCTTCTTCGTCATCAACAATCAATATTTTCATGAATCTATTTCAATGTAACAGGGATTCGTTACAAAAAGAATACAATACGATGACAAAAAATCGATTCCTTTTTATTTGCTAAGCAACTGGTTGATGTCTCGGATCGCCTTTCGTTGGCGGAGGAGGATGAGACCTAAGAATCCAGTGAACAAAACGAAGGCAAGTACGTACACCCAAAGTAAGGATTTGAGCCTAGCTTGTTCTTTTTCGATCGCTTGGATTTCTTCCAAATGCGAAATGAGAAAGTAAAAATGGTCTGCTTTCGGGTACGATTTTTTGACTTCGGCCCTTAAATCGGAAACGAGAACTTTGGCTTCTTCTTTCGAGAGGGATTCCACCAAACGAATGGATTTGTCCAAATCCATATTCAAAAACTCATCTGCGGAAGGCAAACCATCTGCTAAGAGAGAAGTGGCAAATATAAAAACAAGAGAAAATAAAAGACCTTTCACGAATGATTAAACCTCTTCAAAGCCAAGTTTCTCTTTCCATGCATTCAGAAAAGGAATTCTTGTGCTTAGGAGTAAAAAGCCAAGTACCAAAGAATAAAAACAAAAAAACAAACTGGAACTGATGAGGAGTGGTAACAGGTAGATGGAACTTTCATCCTGATTGAATGAAAATAACATAGTTCCAAAAGGGATGAGAAGGAGTACAATAGAAACGAACAAGGAAGAGAACAAAAACTTGAGTGGTAAAATTTGTCCTAAGACTCGGAGGCGAATGATCGAAGGAGCTTCCGAACCCTTTAGAAATGGATCTGGATTGGAAAACAATCCTATTAATTCGGTTTCGTTTTTATCCTTCGATTTCATGTGACCACCATTTCCTAAGTAGGTCTTTTCCGCGAGAAATATGACTTTTGATGGTACCCAGTTTGATATTGAGGTCGTTTGCAATTTCTTTCAAAGGTTTGTTTTCAAAATAATGCAATCGAATCGGTAATTGGTAAGATTTAGGAAGTTTTGCGATGAGCGAATGAAGAGTTAGATGGGTTTCTTCTTTGTCCAAAATATCAACAACGGAAGGTTTTGATTTGTCTGCTACCGTTGCCACATCTTCTGACCAATCAGTAAAAATATGAGATTTCTTTTTGTTAACTTTTGTTAAGCGAAATTTGGCAATTTGGAATAACCAAGTGGAGAATTGTGCTTCTCCTCGAAATAAGCTCAATGATTCATACGCTTTGATAAAAACGTCTTGAGTGAAATCTTCTGCTTCTTCTTCGGAAAGGAATGCCTTGCGGGCTTGGGAATGTACCATACCCTGGTACCGATTCATGAGCACTTCGAATTGTGAAACATCACCGCGTAAGACTAACTGAATGGAATTCCAGTCTTCGTCATTACATTTCCGTTTTGTCTCTGTTACCTGTGTAGTTTGTAAAAGGTCAAGAGACCGAGTCCAATTGCGAATGGGATTAACCCTCCTAACACCGCCATAGAACGACCTAAGACGAGTATAAATACAAACGATAAGGCAAATCCAGTGAATGTCAACAAAAGACCCACGAAAAAAGAATACAATCTGATGTCAAAACTCCAGGGTTTGTATTGGCCTGATTGGATGAGAGCCATTTTCTGTTTGTGCCACCATTGAAACAAAAAAAACAAAAGTGTGGTACCGAAGATGATACCAATATGAGGGACTAAGTACAATGCCAATCGGTAGGGATCGGAGCCACCTTGGTTTTGGATTTCGGTTAAAAGTGTGATGATGGTTTCATACTGCTCTGGCGTCATGAAACTGCTTCTCCAATTAAATTTGATGCGTAAGAACTAAGGAGGGACATCCCTTCCGATTTGTCACATTGAAAAATTTGTAAACCGATATTGGTTGTGTCATTCTCCCCTTTTTTTAGACTTCTTAAACTTCCAAAAAAAGTATAAGGAGAAGAATTGATTTTGAGTTGGAACGAAACAGGAGATCCAATCGGTCTTAGGTCGATGTTAGTTCCCTTTGGTAATGTGATTCCTATCCCACGTCCATCCTGGCTAATGTCTCTAACGGGTGTTGTGCGAATAATTGTTTCCCAATCTTTTGCATATGCAAATTCAAGTTGAAAAACAAATTCTTCTGCTTTTTGATCCAAAAAAGATAATAAAGGTCCGATCCCTTCCGGGCCTTCGATGTCCGATTGTAAGGATGAATTTCCCAAATCAGGTAAATTGCTTAAAATTTCAAAGTATCCTAAGAGTACTTTTCCATTCGAGAAAAATGGGAAGATCAATGTCGATTTTGTATTATTGAGTAAAAGGGAATCTAAGTAGGATCGAACATACATTTCACTTAGTTTTTTGGGACTATAAAACCCTCGATCTGTGTAAAAAATTCTGCGATTCGCATCACGCACGTAATATGGGGCTTTGGAAGTTGCAAGGGCTTCCATGAGTTGTGTGTCGGCCGCATAATAAAAACCGATTTGTATTTTTTTGATAAAGTATCCAAAATTAGTGAGGACTTGTTCCAAGTGTACTTGCCATTGGTTTAATGCTTGGTTGATGATGGATGTTTTTCCATAGATGGATATGACAGTTCCTAGGTCGGCCGTTTGGGCCATTTGGAGTTCGTACGCTGAGATATCTTCAATTGCTGCCCGTTTGGCGGATCGTTCCAATGGTTCGATTAAAATTTCATAGACTTGCATCAAATCGTCTTGGTAGGGGTTTACGGGTTTGACACGAAGTTCGACACGGTTTTCTTTTAAGACGCAGACCAAAGATTTGGGTTTTGAGACCATCGGCTCCGCGGCAGTTATGGTGATGTGGACCGATTTTAAGATGTCATTGACAGCAACAGGATTGTTCAGTGTAAACTTTTGTTTGGTGTCTTGGTCTTGTAGGACAGTTGTTGTGAGTTTGGAAACAATGCCTAAAAGTGTCCTTTGGTCGGTCAGTCTGTATTTTTTCATGGTCTAAGGAATATGATACGTAAAATTCTATTTTTCGCCATAGTTTTTCCATCCTTTTTGCCACTCCTAGCAGAAAAACCCAAGTACCAATATTTTGGGAAGGCCTACGATCTCAACACAGGAAAATACGTTTATTCCGATAACCATAAAGAATATTATAATAATGGAAAACACACACATTCAGAAATCCAATACAAAGATGCGAACGGAAAAGTATTTGGATCCAAACACATAGAATTTGATCAAAATTCCGAAGTTCCTACCTTCAAAACGGTGGACGAAAGGGATGGTTATACGGAAGGAGCGGACGTAAAAGGAAGGACAGTTCGATTATTTTATAAACGAAAAAAGGAAGACCCACTTTCGGAAAAAACCTACAACCCGAAAACTCCAGCCGTCATGGACGGTGGGTTTGATTATTTTGTGAGGAACCATTGGGACGAATTGTCTCGGGGTGAAAGACTATCCTTTCATTTCATCGCACCAGTTCAGTTAGATGACTATAAGTTTGCGGTTTTAAAAATCAAGGATGGGGAATGGAAAGGAAGACAGGCACTCTACCTCCGTTTGGAGATCGACAATTTTGTTTTGAAACAAGTGGTAAAACCCTTCCTTTTGGTCTACGATGTACAAACACGAAGGATATTACAATTTGATGGCCTATCCAATATCAATGATGAGAATGGGAAAAGTTTAAAAGTAAAAATCGTTTACGATTATCCGAAGGAAGTTTTGGAACCTTGACAAAGAGGAGTTTTGAGCAATTTTTTAAAAACCCTCGGTTGTGGAGAGAGGATTTAGTCGCAGTTGGGGGAGATTTTTCCGTTGATCGTTTGTTATACGCATACACCCACGGAATTTTCCCCTGGTCAGAAGATCCGATTCGTTGGTATTCTTTAGACCCACGTGCCATTTTTGATATCAATCGAGTTCATTTTTCAAAAACAGTTTTAAGAAAGGTCCGACAAAAAAAATTCCGAATTACGTTCAACGAAGCCTTTGCCATTGTCATGCAAGCCTGCGCTTACCGTGAAAAGGACAATACCTGGATCACTCCTGGTTTTATCGATGGGTATTTAGAGCTCCACAAACAAGGTTGGGCTCACTCCGTAGAAGTTTGGAATTCTGAGAATATCTTAGTGGGTGGTGTTTACGGAGTGGCCATCGGGAAATTTTTTGCAGGGGAAAGTATGTTTTCCTTTGAGTCGGATGCGGGGAAAATTGCTCTGTATCATTTGTTCGCACGACTACGAGAATCCAACTTTGTTTTATTTGACACCCAACAACTCAATCATGTGACCTGGCAATTGGGTGCCTATGAAATTCCCAAATTATCGTATTTGGACCGATTGGAACGAGCCGTCGTAGATATTGTCCCTTGGGTCATTCCACCTTCACACGACTGATCTCATCCAATTCGACCTTCCAAAGCGATTGAATTTCTTCCGTAACAGACACCCATTCTTTATCACCTAACTTCGGTGCCTTGTAAGGATCAAAATTGGGATGGTTCTCAAAAAATTTCACAAGTTCCAATTGGTTCATAGTCGTTCGGAAAATTTCCGCTTCTTGGATTTCCGTTTCAGGATTGTTTTCACCTTGGATGAAAAACGGTTTGGAGAGGCTCAGTGACAATCGATGGAAATGGTGAAGGTTCAAAACATATCCAATGCGTAGCAGTACAAGACTTTGGTATTCGGTGAGAACCTTTCGGTATTCGGAAGGATCATTAAAAGTCAGTGCACTATTACTTCCATAAGTGATATGAACTTCGTTCTGATTGTCCTGATCGAGGCCTGTTTCCAGATGTTTGAATTCGGTCCCTAGGATTTTTGGTAAGATCTTTTCTGAAAAGGCAACGAGGGAATCTTTGTTTTGATCTCGAAGGGAAGTGATTTCCTCTTTAGTGATCTCGCTTGGGCGACAAGCAGAGAACAAAACAAGAGTTATGATCAAATTGAGAACTAGATTCATCTTAATTTTGTTTTGACTTAATTTTGGCAAATTCGGCATCAATGCGACCCGTTAACATTTTAAAGTACATGATCCAATCCGAAATCAACGAATAAAACGGGTATGTAAAGGTGGCAGGTCGATTCTTTTCGACAAAAAAATGTCCGATCCATGCAAAGAAATACCCACTAACAAGCGCCAAACCTAAGATGTACAACTTCGTTGTTGCGATAAATCCTAGAATACAACCGAGTGCAAGGCTTGATCCAATAAAATGTAACGCTCGGTTAAACGGGTGGCTATGTTCTTCTAAATAGAATGGGAAAAAATCTTTGAGTGTTTTGTACTTCTTTTCCATAATTTGGTCCTTTCACTAAACCTTAGTCGATCTTTTCACTTTGCCAACTCAAAAATCTTTCTAAATATTAGAGTTTGTCCCTAGATTTCGAATCTATATTCGGGAATTCAGATATGATTTTAAAATAGAGTTGCGCGTTAGTGGGTACAAACTAATGTGCATTAACATTTAGAATCTAACAGAGAGTTAAATTTAGCAAAAAGTAGGAGAATGTATGAAACCTAAATCGATTAAACCGGATGAGTTGAACAAGATTTTTTCCGAATTAAAAAAAGGAGAAGAGTCTGCCATCGGAAGTTATTTGGTAAAAGGAGTTCGTCTTCAAATCAGTAAATACAATTTATCAGGTGCCGAGCGAGTTCAATTGTTATACAAAAGAAGAAGGGCACAAGGATTGTGTATCGTATGCGGAAAAAAAGTCACAAAGAAAAATCCATCTACAGATCAACTCTATAGACTCTGTGAAGAACACCGCAATAAAATTGATAAAGGTACTAAATAACCTATTGATTGGTAGAGTTTCCCGCTTTTCGTTGCGGGAGCTCCCGCCAAACTGCTTCCTTCTCCTCGTCGGTCATCCTTGACCAATTCCCAATTTCCTCGATGGTTCGGTAACATCCGGCACAAAGTCCAGAATCTGGGTCCATCATACAGACTTTAATACACGGCGATTTTTGCGACATAGACCTGAAAATAGTAAATTTTTATAAATTTTCCTAAGCTAGTTTGGGAATCCGTCGATCCTTCCCATAAGGGAAAAGGAATTCGCATGTTGGATTGGGTTGAATCACTTAGAAGTTTATTTACTACAGAAATAGACTGTTACAAGCGCCTTTTGGATTTGGAAGGCAAAAAAAGAGCGGCCATCCACGGTGCGGACGGCAAAGCACTCGAGTCCCTTGTCAAAGATAGTTACCATATTATGGTCGAAGCCTCAGAGCTTGAGCGCATTCGTATGAAAACCATCGAAGATGTTTATGAAAAAGAAAAGTTTCAGAAAGACGAATCTTCCATAACACTCACTCATTTTTTAAACCATATGGATCGTGAGTCCAATTTTAAACTCAAAACCTTTGCATTGGAATTGAAGAAAGTAGTGGCAGACCTAAAGGATGCCATCATCACCAATGAAAAACTGTTAAAAACCAGAAAAGAATTTTTGCAAGCAACAGTTGACTCACTGCAAGAGTTATCTCGTGAGAAGGTGTACACTTCGCACAAACAACCAACAAGGCGTGGGCAGAGCCAAAAAGGCGCGATCATTTTGAACGCGACTGCCTAGGAGAATCGTATGGGATCAACATTCCAAGGTATAGAAATCGGGAAACGAGGACTTTCGGTCCACCAACAAGCGATCCAAACCACAGGTCATAATATTTCCAACGCGGATAACAAACATTATGCGCGCCAACGAGTTGTCATGAATAGTATGGATCCAATTTATGATCCAGCGTTTAACCGGGCAGAGGTGCCTGGCCAAATTGGACAAGGTGTCAAAATCTCTGAAATCGAAAGGGTTCGAGATAATTTTATCGATGACCGTATCATCGATTCCTCTTCTCTCAAAGAGTATTGGGGCAAAAAAAATGATTATTTGTACCAAGTAGAAACTGTTTTTAACGAACCTACTGGAACGACACTCAGGTCCATGATGGATCAGTTTTGGTCTTCATGGGAAGACCTTTCCAATTACCCAGAAGAAACAGCCCACCGTGCCGTTGTACAGGAAAAAGCAGAAGCACTTGGTTCACGGATGGAAGATGTGTATAGAAAACTTTCCCTCCTCCGCGACCAATCCAATCGGGAAATTGAAGCGAAAGTCAATCATCTCAATACAGTTTCTGAAAATATCAAATCACTCAATGAAAAAATTACCAAGTCACAAGCATTAGGTGACAATCCAAATGACCTTTTGGATAGAAGAGATGAACTATTGCAAGAACTGGCAGGTATGGCGGACATTACCATCGGCCGTAGTGATGATGATGAACTCATGGTTTTTATTGGCCAACAGATCCTCATCCAAGGACAAAAGGTTCACAAAATTGATTTGGTTGGGAATCCAAATAACGATGGGCTTTTGGATCTGAAGTGGTCAGGGACAGGTGACACTGTTCTCCTACGTCAGGGAAGTATCCAAGCTTTGTATGAAATCAGAGATCGGATCCTTGTCGAAAAAATTAATGCAGTCGATGCTCTCGCCATCAATGCAATGGATGTCATCAATGAAATCCACAAGGATGGATTTGGTTTAAATGGCAAAACCAATGTGAATTTCTTTGAACAAAGAGCTCTTGCGACAAACACCTTTGGAGAAATTGATACTGACGGGGATGGACTGAACGACAAAACAGCAGTGTTTCGAGTGACAGGTCGCACCTCCCTTGATCCCGATCGCCCGATTGGAATCTCGGGCACCATGCGTTTTCTCAAAGCAAGTCCTGGTGGAGAAACAGAAATACTCGTACCGTATTCCAAAGATGATACCTTAAATGCCGTTATCAAACGAATCAATCGATCGGAAACTGGTGTTGTCGCTTACATGTCGCATGACAATCAGTTGGCGCTAAAATCGACAACAAATCCAAACGATAAAAAAGAAAACTTTATGATCCGTCACTTAGAGGATTCTGGAGAACTTCTTGTGGGACTCACTGGCATTCTAACAGCCTCTGGTGTGTCTGGATCTTTTGATTACCGTAAAATTGGTGAAATAAATAAATTCCAAGCGAATGCCCAAGACATCACACTCACACCAATGTACCACCCATCTTCTTTTTTTAAGATGTCAGAAGATGTAAGGAATAACCCAGCAAACATTGCCGCTGGTCGCGGTAAGGATGTGAACGGGTCTGGTGATTACAATTCACCAAACGGTCAAAAAGATGGATCCAATGCTCTCCTAATCGCAGCAGCACTACGTGAAAAACCAGTGATGTTTGATTATTCGAAAACAACGGATGATTTTTACAACTCACTCATCTCAAGGCTTGGAACAGAAGCACGCGAAGCCAAACAAGAGTATACCACCCAAAATGAACTTATGGTGGAACTCGAAAACATGCGCCAATCCGTGATGGGTGTGAATTTAGATGAGGAGATGGCCAATATGGTGCAGTTCCAACAATCCTATAATGCATCCGCTCGTATGATTTCAACGCTGAATGAAATGTTAGATACCATCATCAATAGGTTAGGTGTATAATCATGATCAGAATCACTAACATGATGCAAAACAATTCCTTGGTGCGGAACCTAAACCGTCACCAAGTGGCGATGGATGAAACCCAAACACAGCTGGGGACAGGATTAAAAATCCGAAAACCATCGGATGATCCTGGTGCGGCCACAAACCAAATGTACTTTCGTTCCCGCCTGAACGAACTTTCCCAATACGAAGAAAACATTGGGGATGGCTACCAAAGATTACAACAGGTAGATGGTGTTCTCGATAAAATGGGCGAAATTTTCCAACGAGTCCGTGTGTTAACCGTACAGGCGGGAAATGGTATCTACCAAGGGGATAAAGGTTTTGAACTTGAAGTTGCCATCGGAAAAGAGATCGACCAACATTTAAGAGCCATCGTCGACCTTGCAAACGCCCGTGATGCGACAGGACAACCATTGTTTGGTGGTCATGTGATCGAAAGGCCTCCTTTTGAGCCGATCGAATCAAAAATCAAAGGACTCCAAGGTTTAGAACTCAAAAACCAATACGTCGGTGTAGAATACCGCGGGGATATCGGGGAACAACTCCGTGAGATTGAAAAAGGGGAATACATCCCCATCACCATTCCTGGAAACAAAGTATTTTGGGGAACAAACGTGAGTGTGACTTCCAAAGTGGATAACTCTGCTTTCCAAGCCACTTCCGACCAAAAGTTCAAAATTGATGGAGTGGAAATCCATATCTCTGTCGGAGATACCATTGATGATGTGATTGATAAAATCAACAATGCTCCATTAGAAGTGAAAGCAAGTAAACTGGCCCAAGATAATATTTCGATCTCATCCACAGCACCACACCAAATTTGGTTAGAAGATGTGGATGGTGGAACTGTGTTACGTGACATCGGACTCATTGAACCGAGTGCCAGTGAACCACCTAACAATTTTTCCAAATCTGCAACAGTCACTGGACTTTCAGTTTTTGATGTTCTTATCCAACTTCGAAATGACCTCATTCAAAAAGACCAAGAAAGAATTGGTGGTCGTGATTTAGGAGATTTGGATTTAGCATTGGAAAACATTTTACGCCATCGTGCCACCATTGGTGCACGAATGAATCGGTTGGAACAACATGAAGAAAGAGTTTCCTACGATAAAATGTATATGACAGAGTTACTTGCAAAAAATGAAGGGATCGATTTTCCAGAAACCATCATGAATATGAAGTGGTTAGAAACGATTCATAGTTATGCGCTTAATGTTGGATCCAAAATCATCAAACCAACATTGATGGATTTTCTCAGGTAATTAGGACAGAATGACAGGCACATTAGAAAGATTAGAAACAACAGGAACTAGAATGTCGGTAACGATTCATACAAAACCTTTCGGAACCATCCAAGTGGATTCAAAACAAATTCTAAAATTCCCGCAAGGGTTACTAGGATTTGAAGAATTTGATGAATATGCACTGATTGAAGAAAGTGCAGAAAGTCCATTTAAGTGGTTACAATCAACTAAAGAATCGGGTCTTGCCTTCATTGTGATCCAACCCGAACTATTTATGAATCAGTATAAACCAGCAATCAGTGATGAAGAATTACATGATATTGGTTTAACAAGTTGGAAAGACGGAATTATTTTTTTGATCGTTACAATTCCTCATGACAATCCCAAAGGAATGACCGCCAATTTACAAGGGCCCATCATTCTCAATGGAAAAGAGGGAAAAGGCAAACAATGTATTTCCCGAGATGAAAACCACTCAATTCGAAAAAACATCATTGAGTCAATGGAAGAAATGTCTTCCGAAAAGGTATAGCTCGTGTTAGTTTTAGCGAGGAGAAGTAACCAATCCATTATGATTGGCGATGATATTGAAATTGTCATCGTTGATATCAAAGGGGATCAAGTAAAGATTGGTGTCAAAGCTCCTAAAAATGTTTCTGTCCATCGTGCAGAAGTATACAAAGAAATCCAAGAAGAGAACAAAAAAGCAGCTGGTACGAATATTAAACCGGAAGATTTAGGCAAGTTAGGAGACCTGTTTAAGAAAAAAACTTAACTTGATCTTTCTTTCCTCTCAGAATTCTCTGGAGACAAACTCCAGGGAGTAAATTCATCTTTTGAAACGAAAAATACTTGTATGGCTATTACCTTTAATCGTTGTTTGGTTCCAGCGATTGATTGGACTCACATCACGTTTCCACATCCTCAAAAACGAACAATACGAAGAATTATTTAAAAATAAAAAACCATATATTTATTCGATCTGGCATACGAATGTTTTGTATTCTCCCTACTTACATCGAAACAAAAATGTCGCGGTTTTAATTTCTGAATCAAAGGACGGAGATTATATCAACGAAGTTGTCCATCGATTTGGAAATACAAGTGTTCGTGGCAGTAGCTCTAAAGGTGGGTCCAAAGCCCTAAAGTCAGTCATCCAACATTTGAAAAAAGGACTGCCCGCTGCTTTCACACCTGATGGTCCAAGAGGACCTGCTTTCATAGTCCAACCAGGGATCATCGCTGCAGCCCAAGTCACACAAGTTCCCATCGTTCCGTTTCATTATGAATGTAGTAAACAATGGATTTTAGAAAGAGCATGGGACAAACATAGAGTTCCCAAACCTTTTACCACGTTTGTAGTCTCTTACGGAGAACCTATCTTGGTTCCAAGGGAATTAAACGAAGTAGAATTCGAAAAAATGAGATTGAAAGTCGAAGAAGCCATGTTACAAAATCGAGACCGGGCCATACAAGTAGCAGAAAAAATCCGAAATGGAGAATTCAAATGACAGCAGTATTTGAAGACAAAGTCATCGTCACCACAGAGAAATCGAAATACGAAACCAAAATCAGAAAAGGCAAACACCAATGGATTGCCGATGAACCAGCCGATAAAGAAGGAACCGATTTGGGTCCTATGCCAACAGAATTACTTGCGTCTTCCTTAGGTGCTTGTACTTCGATTACCATTCGGATGTATGCAGACAGAAAAGGGTATGCCTTGGATTCGGTTACTGTTCAAGTAACAATCGATAAACGATCACCAGAAGATCATAAATTTATACGGGAAGTGGAGCTAAAAGGGAATTTAAAACCAGAAGAAAGGGAAAGATTACATTCAGTTGCCAATGCTTGCCCCGTTCATAAAATCCTTTCTGGTAAGATAGAAATTGAAACTGTGTTAATCAATTAAACCCACATGGGGATGACGGTCGCAGACCCTCCTGCCCATTCTATCTTTGTGTGGAAGTGTTTTCCTTCTCTAATCCTTGGAACTTTGGCCCCATTCACATAAAACGTTCCCCCAGTGTATTCGTGGGTTTCACGTTCTTTCTTTTTGCTGATCGAATGGTGCATATGGCCTGATAAAACAAGTGGCACTTTTTTTCCAATGGACTTGGCATATTGAATGGCTTCTGTTAAATCAATGTCCCCCCAATCCCCACCTTCTTTTTTAAATTCCGCACCATATAGGGAATTTTTTGCGCTACCTAGCCCAAAAGGCCCGTTATGCGAAAGAAAGATGAGGTTTTTTTCTTTGGTTCCATCGATCAGTCGTTTGTACTTTTCAATAGAGGTTTCCATGTTCGTGACAAGGAAGGTCTTTTTCATGTGAGGTGAAAAGCTGAGCCCTCCACCCATGGCATGAGGTCGACCAACGATAAGGGATACATCCATTTCTTGAGACAAAATAACGGAACTGTAACCGAGGATTGTGATGGGTTTCACTCTGTTGGAAAGTTTTCGTAATCTTCTGTCCTGTCCCCAATGACCAGTATGGATGAGAACCTTTGACTGCAAAACCTCGCCTATGACAGAAGAAAGACTTGTCCCATCCCAATTGCCAGGGATCATATACGCTCGTTTGGTGAGTCCCTGGAAAGATACCTTTCCAAGTTTTGGGTTGCCGCGTAAGTCCCCAGTGAAGAATAAAAAATCGTAATCGGACTCGTTAAAATATTCGATGTCCTCTTTGTTCCAATACCCATGGATATCACCTATCAATGCAAATTTCATTTGGTGTTTCCTTACTGTTTGTTCCGAATGCTTTCGAGAGATGACCGAATCAACATTTCAGACTTTCCACCCACTCGGATGAAGGCTGGTGGTTTGCCTATGGGAGCGGAAACTTGGATTTTCCGATTCCCTTCGAAATTGGTTCCTGTCCAAATATGAGACCACTTCCCACGTGGGAGATACACTTCCTGAACAATTTCGTTGGATTCTACAACGGGTGCGACGAGTAGGTCATCTCCGAGAAAGAATTGGTATTTGTATTGGAGTAAAATTTTGTCTTCTGGTTCCACTATGGCATTGTGCCTTACAACGGGGAGTCCTGTTTTAGAAGCTTCCTCCACCAAACTTTGGATATATGGTTTTAAGGCAAAATGGATCCTTGCGATTTTGGCAAAGAGTTGCACGGTATCTTCGTCACCAAGAGATTTTGTACCATCAGGTTTTGTGTAGGTATACACTTGCCAGTTTTTAAGAGGACGATTTCCCTCGTGTGTTCGAAACACTGGTGTGAAGGCAGAGACTTCTGCCCAACGGAGTAATACTTCCTTTGTTCTATGGTAGTTTTTTAAGGGATTGGAAATGGTAGTGTATCCACCAATGTCGCTATGATTTAACGCATAACCACTGATACCCGATGTTGTGAGTCCAACGATAGAGGAAGGTAGTCCATCATTCGTTCCAAAACTGACCATTTGGTCTCCTTCCCAAAACAATGTGGAATGAGCATTGGAATAACTGTATCCCGCTCTTGTGAAAAAAACAATTTTTCCTTCCATTCCTGACTCTTTGATGGCTTCCCGGTTGATCCGTGCCCAGTCGACTGGGTAACGATTGTGGTAAATCTTTGCATCCACTCCGGAATGGAGTTTGGCATCATAGGGCAACCATTCTCCAAAGTCAGCCATCCAACCGGATAAACCCATTCCGATTAAATTCTTTTTGATGAGATCCTTTGTCCATTTGACTGCGGCAGGGTTTGTGAGGTCGATGAGGTAAGCAGGAAAACCGACAGTTTGGATGAGATAATCTTCTCCCTTTTCATTTTTGACAAGGTATCCTTTGGATTTTGCTTCTGTGAGGAGTGGGTTTGTAAAATCATCACCTGGTTTTTTAGGATCGGTATCGGCTAAAAAGGAATTGATATAACCTAACACCTGTACATTCTCATCATTCATTGATTTCACGAATTTTTTAAAATCCGGGTAAAGGGTTTCGTCTGCATACCAACGCCATTTGAGTTGGTCCCCGAAATTTGTGACACGTCTACCACACCAATCTTGGATCCAAAGAGCGGTGACTGGGTTACCGGCAGCTTTCGCTTGTTTGACGATGGTTGTTACTTTTTCAGTTCCCCCTTGGATTCCTAGCCAAGTTCCATAAGCCCAGTCAGGTAATTTTGGAAAACGACCTGTTTTTTTTGTATAAGTTTCAATCAGAGATTTGGCTGAACTTGCTAACCAAATGGTACCTGTGACCGATTTTTCTGATTGGAAATCCCAAAATTCTACTTTTGTTTTTCGTGCATCACTGAAATCAAACTTCGCATAACCACTGTTTTCAAAAAATACGGATCGATTTTCAGAACTGATGTAGTGGGGGATAGGAGCATACGTTGTATACGCGTTTCCACCAGCGCCTGCAAGTAAATTGGCGCCTGCTGTGATGGGTTGGTCACCCCGACCGATCCCTTGTTCTTCTGTGAAAAAAAATGGTTTTTTCCCTTTGAATTCATCGTAAGTGAATTGTTCCCCGAGGCCAAAAATTTTTTCTTCCGGATGAGATGCATAAACGAGATGGATGCGATTCAGTGTTTCATCTGAGACAGTAATTTTAAATTCAAGTTCCGTATCTGATTTTGTGAGAAACAATACTTGGTAATTGGTCACACAATTTTTTCCGGAAAGTTTCCCTTGGATTGTGATTTTGCCCGTTTCTTTTTTGATGGAATCTACTGTTTGTTCGGAACAAGTCCGTTTGGTCGATTCTTCGAACTTAAAGGAAGCCATTCTGTATTTGGAAATTGTATTTACTTCTGAGACTGTGAGGAATGGTTCGTTTAATGAAAGTTCAATGAAGTTTCGGTCAAAGGATGTGTTTTTGAGAATGAGTTTGTTTGGTGTTTGGATCCATTGGATTTGTTTGGAGACTTGGTAGGTTTCTTCCGTGATGGGAATCGGAGTGAGAACATGCGAAGCACATTCTAAGAAAAAAAATAGTGAACAAAGGGATAAAAAACGAAAAACCATCGGATCCTCCAAGAGCGAGAGCTTAGTGAACCGATGGTCAAAGGATTCGTAAATCTTTTTTTAGACTTTCTTGCGATCGACCCCGCCGACTCTTGGAGCTGCGGCAGCTGCCCCTTGTTTGGCACCGAATACTGCAACAGCTTGTTTGGGAAGGTTAGACTTTCTCCATTCAAACCAGGAACCTTGGTAGGTTGTCACATCTATGTATCCTGCTTCTCGTAACATCAGTGCAAGTAAACAAGATCTGGCACCATTATAATCATAAATGACAGTGGGTCTTTCTGGCATGAAGGGAAAACCATTCAGGCGTTTTTTGAACAAGGAACGTTCAATGAGATTGGCTTCACCGTCGTATAAATTCCTCCAATCCCAAAGGAAAGCACCAGGCAATCGACCACAGAGTGTCCCTTCTTCTGGGGCTGTGAGTCGTGGCAAACGACCTTCATATTCGTCCATTGTCCTTGCATCGAAGATTTGGAGTTTGGTAAGATTACGTTCCATAAAGGCTTTGTCGACAACACCTTCAATGGGTTTCGCCTTGTCTGCAATAGGAGGTTCGATCTTTAACTCCCCTTTTGCTTTTTTGCCCGTTGCAGGCCATTTTTGCCCGAGAACATAAGCCTCTTTGATTCCCATTCCTCGGAGTAAGTAGACCATCCGAGTGGAAAACATCCCCATTCCTTCGTCAAAAACGATGATCCGAGCCTTTTTTGATTTTTGAAACTCTTGGACCACGGCGGCCATCGGGCCATATAATTTCTTTTGGGATTCTGCGTCCGAGCCGAATGCTTTTTTGATAAATGGATAGTAGTAAGCACCTTCTAACGTTTCTTCTTCATATGCTGATTGGGAACGACAATCGATGAGGAAGTCACCAGGTTCTATTTCGGTTTTAAGAAAGTTCCAGTTCAAAAAAGTATTCTCCTATTTCTTACATTACTTTTCCCCCCCTCGAATTTTTGAAAGTCTGAAAACCAAAAAAAAAAATCCTCTCAGGTCTGGGACATAATGAGATAAGAAATCAATTGTTCAAGAGTTGATTCTAAGGGGTGCAGAATCCGATACTTAAGATAGTCGGTAATCCATGAATTGGCATGTTTCAATAAACTTAGGTGTGATTTTATATATATTTTCGTTGGCCCATCTATTTGCTGACAAAATTCCATTGGATCAGTCATTACTTTCCTTAAAAGAAGAGATCGGCAAATGGAAAGAAGGGAAATTGCCGTCAGAACTCCAACGAAAAATTCGAAAAAAATCTCTTTATCCATTGGAAGATGGCAATTGCAGACTAGAACTTGCCTCAAAACTTTCTTCGGTTACCTATTACCGTCTCAGTTGCCAAGAAAGTGAGGAACCAAGTTTCATTGAATTTTTATCACAGAAAAAAAATAAAATCGGACAAGGTGAATTTCGCTTAAAGGCTGTTCAACGGATTGGGAAAAAACAATTTTTAGAAATAGAAACAGGACTTCATTTTTCAAATACACACACGGGATACGAACCCAAAAATAATTTGGATGATACGGAATTAGATTACCCTCAAAAAAAACAAAAACGATCGGGTGATGAGAAATATGTTCGACCAACGAGTTACAAACCCATTCAGAATCCCAATTTATTTTATTTCCAGTCGATTGCACAGAATCCAAAACGAAGGAAAGAAGTCCCTTCCGATTTAGAAGTTTTTTTTGATACCTCTTGTCCATTGGAGTATTTGGAAAAAGACCAAAGTTTTTATTGGGACCAAACGGTTTCTTATGTTTTTCGCATAACTTGTGTAAAAGATTCTGTATATCGTTTGATACGAGTTCCAGCTTCGGCTAGTGGTGAATTGATGGTTTCCAATACCATTTGGAGAGACCCCAAAGTTGGGGAACGAGTTTTAGGAAAAGCTCTCCTTAAAAAAATTTCAGAAACTCAAATCATTTGGGAGAAAGTCATTTTGTATTATGAATAAGATTATAATCGTTTGTTTTACCATCCTAATTTGGAGTCATTCCGCTTTTTCACAAACGGAATCAGAGCCAGCTGTGGATTCTATTTTTCGCTCAGTGGTTCTCATCCGGAATGAAGGTTTTAACACAGAAAATAAAACCCAACCTTGGATGAAAAAAAATCTCTACACTGGATTTGGATCAGGACTCGTTTTGCCAAACCAAACGATTTTGACCAATGCACATGTCGTTCGAGATGCAAAACGGATTTTGGTAAGAAGTAGTTTTACAAAAAAGGAATACTTAGCTGATGTTAAATTCATAGGATATGATTGTGATTTAGCATTATTACAAGTGAATGATCCTGATTTTGCAGAACAAACTACTTCATTAACCTTATTAGAAGGAATTCCAAACTTAGGTTCTGATGTACTATTACTTGGTTTTCCGAACGGAAATGATAGTTTATCAGTAGAAAAAGGATCCATCCTTCGCTTCGAAAAAAATCGATACACCTATTCCGGGTTAGATTATCGTAATGTATTAAAAATATCTGCCAACATCCAACCTGGGAATTCAGGTGGGCCAGCTGTTCAAAATGGAAAAGTGGTAGGTCTTGTGTTTCAAATCAGCACTTTGGAACAGGGAATTGCTTATCTCATTTCGAATGATATCATTCGTCATTTTTTGGAAGATATAAATGATGGAAAGTATGATGGCTTCCCAAACATAGGATTCACCTTTCAGAACGGAAATCCAAAAAGTTTAAAACAAGCAATGAAAGTTCCGGCTTCGGAAACTGGAATTTTTGTGAATCGTATTTATCCTTCTTCCACATTCTCGAAAGTGCTGAAGGAAAAAGATTTTGTAACAGCATTTGACGGAATCCCTATCTCCAACGATGGGGAGTTAAAATTGTCCAATAAAAAAGAATTCATTATCGATTGGATTGAAGACAAACAATTGAATTCAAAAGTAACGATTAGTTTTTATCGAGCCGGTAAACAAAACCAGGCCGAAGTAAACTTACAAAAAAATTACGCTCTAGAATTATATCGCGATGCAACCGAAGACTATTTTTTACAAGCAGGGTTTGTGTTCCAACCAATCACCAGATCTTTTTTCCATTCAGAGGATGGTGATTTAGATAGTTCGTTACAATACCACTATAGTTATTTCATTCAAGATCTACTTTATCGGTATACCACTAGAGACATTGTTCTTAGTTATGCATTTAGCGATCCTGAAACTTCCAAATATAAAAAATACAAATACAAAGTAGTAGAATCTATCAATGGGAAAGTGCCAAAAGATTTGAATGAATTTAAGTCGATTTGGAAAGAGAATAAACGTGGAATGATCGTCCTAAAATTTCGTGGAATGGACTTACCGATTGTACTGCGCCCCGAATCCATTTACCAAATGAACCAAAGAGTCAAAAAAAGATATGGTGCTAATTATGAAGAACTATAAGTCGTTTGTATTACTTTTTTTATTCGTTTTTACTGCATCAAATCTTATTGCAGAAGAATTCGAAGACAAACGAGTCATTGAGTCTCGAGTCACCTTTCAAAAAACGAGCCACCAAAATCCATGGCTCGTAGGAGAACCATTCTCTCGTAAAATAAACATCATCCATTTAGGAAAAGGGCTTTTTTTTGGTGTCACTCTATCAAAACAAAATCCTGTGTATGCTGAATTTGAATCTTTTGATTATTCGGTACCAAAATTAAGTATCAAAGCTTATGATGAAGAAACGGGATTTTTGCTCCTTGAAGCATCTGGAATGCAAAAACTTCCAAAACCAGTTGGATTAGATGTAAAACTCACCAACCAACAATGTCCATCTGGCAAAACGAGATACGTTTATTTACCCTTTTCAAAAACTCCAATCAAGGCATATATCTTAGAACAAAAAAAGCCTGAAGGAGCCGATTTTTTCTTCAAGAATCAACTGTTATGCGGAATTACTATTTCTGATTTTTTAATCCCTACAGAATATGTAGAATTGTTTTTAAGATCTGGTGGTAAATCCTTTCCTCATCCTGGTTTTTTATTTGATGTCAACTTAACTCCCTCTGAAAAGGAATTTTATTCAAAGTCTTTTCCAAATCCTCTTCTTGTGACTGAAGTGATTCCAGGAGTTGGTCCAGCTTATAATTTATTCCCTGGTGATTTGGTTACAACGATCAATTCCATTCCACTTTCTAAAGTAGATGAATGGGATCGGGCTGATAAAATTTTTGACTTGGTTTTACGAAAGTCCGATGGGCGTTTGCGAGAATTAGGTGAAACAGTCAAACTGAGTCTGCATCGTAATTTTCAAAATACAAATGTATCATATGATTTACGATCTTATGATTCGAATCATTTTTTGATTCCAGAAGAAGCCAAAAATCGTAGGCCATTGTATCTAATTGTTGGTGGGTTTTTCTTTACGGAACTTTCCAGTGCGTATTTAAAAGAATTTGGTTCAGAATACCGGGTGAAGTCTGAAAAAAAACTGGTTTATCTTTCCGATTATTACCAAAAGAAAGTCCATCCAGTTCGTGAAAAAATTGTCATTCTCAGCCGTGTTTTTCCCCTAGAAGGAAACCTAGGATACCAGGACTTCCAAGATTTGGTTTTGGAAAAGGTAAATGGAACTCGCATTAGTTCCTTAGGCCAATTGAAAAACCTCCTACAGTCCGAAGAGACCACTTACTATGCGTTTGAATTGTCAGGAGGTAAAATCGCTTTTTTCACAAAAAAAGAGATTTTAGATCTCCAACAAGAACTGCAAACAACATATAAATTAGGTCGTTCTTACAACCTGGAAGACTAATTTTCAAAAATAGATTTACAATTGTTATAGTTTAGGCATTCTATTTTCCTAAGCCATTTTTTATGAAAATCCTTTTTGTAGACGACGAAGAAACAATCCGAGAATTGTTTTGGGAATACTTCAAAGACGAATTTAATGTCACACTTGCCTCCGATGGGATGGAGGCACTTGCTATTTCTAATCAAAATACTTTTGATCTTATCATTTCAGATATCAGCTTACCAAAATTAAATGGAATCCAATTCATCCAAAAATTAAGAGCAGATGGAAATCAAACACCATTTCTCGTCATCACTGGTGATAGTGATATTCAAATTGCTATTGATGTATTTCGAATGGGGGCCGTGGACTTTTTCCTAAAACCCTTTCGGATGGAAGCTCTCCGATCGCGAATCAAAAAATTTGAAAATGCTGATATTGACCTCACTTTACTTTATAATAGTGGAGAGATCACACAATTTAGTGGTGATTGTAAAATTAAATTAAAACCTCAAATCAAAAAATTAACTTCTTATATTGCTTTTTTAACCAAACAAATTTTAAATTCACCGCATGCTTCGACTGAAGATTTGATTTCGATCAAAATTGTATTGTATGAACTTTTGGCGAATGCTATTGAACATGGTGTCGCTGGAGTGAGTTATGCGGAAAAACAAGAATGTTTAGAATCTAATTTAGATTATTTTAAGTTTGTGGACGAAAGGTGTGCGGACACCAATTCTTCTGTTTTTGTAGAGTTACTAATGGACGATGTCGGAGTGACAGTTGTGATTCGAGATGAAGGGAATGGATTTGCTGTCAGTAGTATTCCCAATCCAATCGAAAATCCAAGTGCCAATTTGGTCAGTGGACGTGGGATTTTTTTAGCCAAGATGAATATTGATTCTATTGTTTATAATGAAAAGGGCAATGAGGTACGTTTTTTCAAAACTTGGAATCGAATTGTACATTGAAGTTTAGAAAAAAAGAAAGAATCAAGATACAAACTTTTCCGATACTATAAAAGATGAAGAAAATACTCCTGAAATATCGACATGGATTTCTTCTCATTTTCCCATTACTCCTTGTTGTATTTTCTTTTCGAGAAGCTGACACTCGATTTTCCTATGATCTTAGTCGATTTTTTGAAAAAACTGACCACAGTAAGGAAGAAACAGTCATCGTTTCTTATTTAAATCAGAATCAAACTTCCAATTTAAGTCATAGACGCAAAAAAGAACTCGCACGAGCGATCGTTAGATTTTCTCAAAAATTACAATTGCCAGATGGAACGATGTTAGGTGAGTATCCGCCGATCCCTTCTTTATTTTTATTAGCTTGGGCTAAAACAAGAACGGATTTACAACCGACTCAGGCAAAGGGTTACGGAATTCTTGCTTTATCCGAAATTTTCGTGAGAGAATTTGAATTATCTTTTGGTGTGAAAATCAATCGAGATTATGACATTCAAATTGATTCCATACAATTTAAGTTGGTTTTATTAAAATTAAAAGAATATTTGGCTGAAGGAAAAACTGCCAAGGAAGCCTATCAAAAGTTATATGGGACAAATCTAAGTCCAAATGAGTGGGAAAAACTGATAATAAATTACCAAAAGATTTATGAATATGTTATTTCCGAAAGTAAGCCATAAAGTATCCGGTCAATAGTAACCAAGATACGATTTGACCTAAAAACAAAGAAACTGCGGCGCCGTTTGCCCCAAAATCTGGAATGATCCAATAATCAAAAAGAGCTCCAAATACGAGTCTGAGTAAAGCAAGTCCCGCTAGTAATCTTGGTAATCCCAAAGCAAACAAAGCTGTACCTAATGGAGCAAATACCAATTGTAAAAGAAAATTTGGATAAAGAATTTTAAAAACTGAAATCGAATTGGTATATTTTGTTCCGAATAACAAAGTCAAGATGGGTTCAGCAAGTAAAATGCCTGGTGCCAAACAAAGAGCGATCATCCCACCTAAAAAAACAGATTTTTTAAGAACTGTTGGGAATTCTTCCGTTTCCGCAAGCCTTGCTAATTTTGGATAAATGATTGAATTGAATGTGGCGAGGATAATGATAAATCCGCTAAACAGTTGCAAGGCGGTTCCATAATCTGCTACAATTTCTGGTGGATGGAATTGGTTTAAAAAGAAAATTTCCATCCGATCCGATAAAATGGCAAAAATGGAGGCAGCAAATGCCCACAAATTAAAAAGGAGAAGTTTCTTTTCATTGAGATGGATTTCTTTTGCTTCGGCTGAAAATGAAATTTCCTCTTTCCCGAAGAATAAAAAAAATAAGAATAAAACAAAAATGGGAGCAATACAAAAAATTGCTAAAATATCCATGTAAGTCAATGGATGTGAATTTGTTTCTGAAAAATAAATGAGAAGTAATAAACGAACTACATTGGGAAGAGGATTCCAAAGAGATAATGATTTATACTTTCTGTATGATACGAATAAACTTTCAAAATACGAGATAAAAGAAATGATGATTCCACCAAATAACAAAAGTAATAAGACTAAATAGTTTTCATCACTTGTGATATAAGCGATCAATGTAACAAAAGATAAAAATAAAAAAGAGTAAAATTTAATTCGGAGAGAAGCGTTTAAGATGGCACCTGGATTTTCTTTTTTCTCTGCCATTGGAGAGATGTATTTTATAAGTGCATTGGGCAATCCAAATTCGGCAACAGCAAGGACAACTGGTAGGAATCCAAGGAAGTATTGGAGTTTTCCGTTTTCAACTTTGCTCAGCAAATTGACGGAATAAATCATAAATACAAGGTTTGTAACAGCAGAAATCGCTTTAGAGCTACTGACAAAGAAAGAGTTTTTTAATACTCCTTCTTTTTTGAGTTCTGCCTTTAATATTTGAAAGATTTTTTTGATTTTTTGCATGAACTAGTTTTGCAAAAACTTTCCTTTTTGTATCTTTTGTAAAACTAGTGGAACGATACAAACTAAGGCAAATCCTACTACTAAATAACGAATATAACGCAAAAACAAATCGTCTTTCCAAATGGATTTTTTAATGAAGATTCCTGGCAGAACATAAAACATAAAAATCACAATTCCAAGTACCACAAGTCTGACAAAAAAGGTTTTCCAAAATGTCCAAAAGGATTCGGAACCAAATTGGAAATTCATTTCCGGCATTCTCCATTGAAAGAATTCCTTACCACTGAGTCTTGGATAAAATAAAATTCCAAGCCAAAACCCACCTAATGCGCCACTTGCCATTAAAACACCCGACAAACTATGGTGGTGTTCTTCTGAAAGAAATGGGGAATCTAAAGTGATTGGAAGGAGTGTCACTACAATTCCGAGTAATCCCAAAGTTCGGTATTGATTGGTGAAAATAAAAGGTTCTTCTTTTTTTGCATAAAATTTGTTCAACAATAGCATAACAATGATGAGGTGTAAAACTCCCAAACCAAAACCCATCGTCACATCTCCTAAATAATGAACCTTGAGATACATTCTGGAAAGTGGCATGAACAGAATGATGAGAATAGAAAGTACACGGAACCATAATTTAGGAATTCGATAAGCTAACAGACCCCATACGACAACTGCCGAATAAACATGTCCAGAAGGCAAACCAAATGCTTTTTCATCAAAGGCTTCCGGGTAGGGAAACGGTCTTGGACTTTCAAAGTAAAATTTGCATAAAGAGACGGCAATTCCTGAAGTCAATAGTCCCAAAGAAAGTTCAAATGCCAGTTTGGGTCGGTAATAAATGTACACAAAAGAAATGAGTCCCAGGAAAAAACTACTCCCACCTAGGTAATGGCAGATCGTAGAAATCACAAAAAAGAATCCTCCAAGGGATGGGTCCAGGAAGTGGAGGGAATCGAGAGGGATTTGGGAGAACCAAAGGGAGGTCTCGGCTAAAAAGAGTTCTTTCATAGGAATTTCCATCTAAGATGAAAATCGAACTTGATTTCATAAAGTTTTATTTTGAAATATGTGATGTTTCTATGGAATCGAACCAAAATCCCGCTGATATTCTCGAAAGTTTGTTTGTAATCCCTCGTGAGGTGCCAAAAACCATCCTCCGTAACCTTCTCGAGCTCATTTATGATGTCAAAGTGGCTGGATCTGAAAATATCCCGGAGTCGGGTGGGGCGCTCATCATTTCGAATCATACGGATTATTTGGACATTCCTGTCCAAGGTGCTTTTGCCGATCGTAAAATTGTGTATTTGGGAAAATATGAACTCTTCCACCCACAAGAAGAGATCATGGCCATCTTAAACCACAAAAACTCACCATTCCATTACCCTCCTTTGAGTCTCACAAAACCCATCATCGAAGTTTTGTTAAATTCTCTGGGAAGCGTGGTGAAAAAAAACCTAATCAATTGGGGGAGTATGCCCATCATCCGCAATGCAGCCAAAGAATCTGAAATGGACAAACGTGCAGCGATGGACTACTATGAAAAATTAGAAACTTATATGGTGGACCTCATGAAAGAGGGGGAACTGCTTTCCATCTATCCGGAAGGTTCTCGCTCCGAAACGGGGGAGTTGCAATCGTTCCGAGCGATGGCAGCAAAACTTGCCATCCGGGCTGGTGTCCCGATCATTCCTTCTGGGATTGTGGGAGCGACCAATATGTCTAAACCGAAAGCCTTCCTTACGGGTGACGCTTTTAAAACCAAGATCCGTTACCAAATTGGCAAACCCATCCCACCTTCCGAGTTTCCGACAGGCCCTGAGAAAAAAGCGGCAAAGGAACTGACAGAAATGTTAGAAAATCGCGTTCGAGAGTTGATGAAACAGGCAGAATCCATCCTTTAAGCTAGACCTTTTTTTAAAAATATGGCATGATCGGAGAAGTTATGTCAATCTCGTCACATTTTCCAATTGAATCCCTACCCGTGCTCTTAGAACGTTGTTCTCTATGAGCACCGAAATTTTGACCTACACCCCGCAGAACAAAATCCGCTTTGTGACGGCGGCTTCTCTTTTTGACGGACACGATGCTTCCATCAATATCATGCGCCGGATCCTACAACAAAGTGGGGTCGAGGTGATCCACTTAGGTCACAATCGAAGTGTACAAGAGATTGTCCAATGTGCCATCCAAGAAGATGTACAAGGGATTGCAATCACCAGTTACCAAGGTGGGCACGTAGAATACTTCCAATACATGATTGATCTTTTGAAACAAGAAGGTGCAAGCCACATACGAGTGTTTGGTGGCGGGGGAGGGACAATTTTACCTTCAGAGATTCAAGTTTTACACAATTATGGTGTGGCCCATATTTATTCTCCAGACGAAGGAAGAACCCTTGGATTACAAGGGATGATCAATGATGTTGTGAAACAATCCGATTTTCCAACTCCACTTTCGTTTAACGGCGATTTGTCGTCACATATCCAAAAGAAAAACTATTTAGCCTTGGGGCAAGCCATCACTCAGATGGAATTTTCTCTCTTACAAGAAAAAACGAAATATACAATCAATTTTGATTTTCCCACTCCTAAAAAAACAATCCCTGTTCTTGGGATCACTGGTACTGGTGGTGCCGGCAAATCTTCGTTAACCGATGAACTGGTCCGTAGGTATTTGGATGATTTTCCAAACCAAACCATTGCGATCCTTTCTGTGGATCCTTCCAAACGAAAAACGGGTGGAGCACTGCTTGGTGACCGGATTCGGATGAATTCGATTTTTAATGAGAGGGTGTACATGCGTTCGTTTGCGACGAGAGAGGCAAATATTGCTCTCAATCGGAGTGTAAAAGGTGCGATTCAAATTTTAAAATCAGCAGGTTATGATCTCATCATCGTGGAAACGGCAGGGATTGGACAAAGTGATTCTGAAATCACGGAAGTAGCCGATGTTTCGTTGTACGTGATGACACCTGAATACGGTGCTGCCACTCAATTAGAAAAAATTGATATGATCGATTATGCAGATGTAATTTCGATCAATAAATTTGATAAACGGGGAGCACTCGATGCCTTACGTGATGTGAAAAAACAATACCAACGATCCCGAAATTTATTCAATGATCCGATCGATGCCATGCCTGTGTTTGGAACCATTGCCTCCCAATTCCAAGATGCTGGCACTGATGAACTGTATGCTCACCTGATTGGTGTAGTGATTCAAAAAACAAATTTGGATTGGAAATCGAAATACCAAAAACATCAAAAAGGTAGAGAAGCATCCGTTGTCCTACCTCCGGATAGGGTTCGTTACCTTACCGAAATCAAAGAAGAAATTGATCGTAATGCAGAATGGATCAAAAACGAAGCTGAAAGAGCAAGAGCCGCCTACCAACTGAAAGGTGCCATTTCATTCCTTTCAAAAAAAGGAAAAGTGGTAACAGACTTAGAATCCGAATACCAATTGGTTTGGAATTCTTTATCTCTGGATTCAAAAAAGATCCTGGATACTTGGTCGGATACCATTGCATCGTTTCGTAAGGAACAATATTCTTATTTTGTTCGTGGTAAAGAGATCAAAGTCGATAATTATACCGTTTCCTTGAGCCATTTAAAAATTCCGAAAATTGCCACTCCTCGTTTTGTCGATTGGGGTGATATTTTAGAATGGTCATACCAAGAAAATTTCCCAGGATTTTTTCCGTATACGGCAGGAGTGTATCCATACAAACGAAGTGGCGAAGACCCAACTCGTATGTTTGCGGGAGAAGGTGGACCAGAAAGAACCAATCGAAGGTTTCATTATCTCAGTTCTGGAATGCCCGCAAAACGTCTGTCAACTGCATTTGACTCAGTGACTTTATACGGCGAGGATCCTGACATCCGACCCGATATCTATGGAAAAATTGGAAATTCTGGTGTCAACGTAGCAACGTTAGATGATGCAAAAAAACTGTATTCCGGTTTTGATTTATGTGATCCTACCACTTCTGTTTCGATGACAATCAATGGACCGGCGCCTATGGTACTTGCTTTTTTTCTGAATGCGGCCATCGACCAAACTTGTGAAAAGTACATTCGTTCTGAAGGGAAAACCGAAGAGATCCAATCCAAAATCAAAGAGATTTTCGAAGCAAAAGGTATCGCTAAACCAAAGTTTGATGGCACGCTGCCAGAATCCAACGATGGATTGGGTCTTTTGTTACTTGGTGTGACAGGAGACGATGTACTTCCAAAAGAAACCTATGAAAAATTAAAAAAAGAAGCTCTTTCCCAAGTGAGAGGAACTGTACAAGCAGATATCTTAAAAGAAGACCAAGCTCAAAATACTTGTATTTTCTCCACCGAATTTGCGTTAAAGATGATGGGAGATATCCAACACTACTTCATCCAAAACCAAGTCAGAAATTTTTATTCTGTATCGATCAGTGGTTATCATATTGCAGAAGCTGGTGCCAATCCAATCACACAAGTTGCTTTTACTTTGGCCAATGGATTTACGTATGTAGAATACTACCTTAGCCGTGGCATGGATATCAACGAGTTTGCTCCCAATTTATCCTTTTTCTTTTCCAATGGAATTGATCCTGAGTATTCTGTGATTGGGCGTGTGGCTCGTCGTATTTGGGCAAAAGCAATGAAATTCAAATACCGAGCCAATGAACGCTCTCAAATGTTAAAATACCATATCCAAACGTCTGGTAGATCACTTCACTCGCAAGAAATTGATTTTAATGATATTAGAACCACATTGCAGGCGTTATATGCAATTTATGACAACTGTAATTCATTACATACAAATGCCTATGATGAAGCGATCACAACTCCGACGGAAGAATCAGTTCGCCGTGCAGTTGCAATTCAGCTCATCATCAATCGTGAGTTAGGTTTAGCAAAAAATGAAAACCCACTCCAAGGTGCTTTTATCATTGAAGAATTAACCAATTTGGTTGAAGAAGCAATCCTCACCGAATTCAATCGATTGACGGAACGTGGAGGTGTACTTGGGGCCATGGAACGGATGTACCAAAGGAATAAAATCCAAGAAGAGTCCTTACATTATGAAACCTTAAAACATACTGGTGAATATCCGATCATTGGAGTGAATACCTTCCTCAATCGAAACGGTTCACCTACTGTCATTCCTTCGGAAGTGATTCGTTCGACTGATGAAGAAAAACAACAACAAATCGGGAATTTAAAGGCCTTTCAAAAAACAAACGCTTCCAAAACAGAAATTGCGATCACAAAATTAAAACAAGTGGCTCGTGCCAAAGAAAATATCTTTCAAGAGTTACTGGAAACAGTGAAAGTGGCGTCGTTAGGTCAGATCTCTCATGCCTTGTATGAAGTGGGAGGCCAGTACCGCCGCAATATGTAGTAAGGATAGGGTAAAATAAATTTACCCTTGGTAAAATTATGATTTCCTGGGATTTGATCAAAAAACACAAGTTGGGAATTCCACTTTTATGGGACATCACTATGGTGTTTGTCGTCCTTGGAAACTTAGCTCTCATTATTTTTGATCTGAGTTATTTGAGCTTAAGACCTTTTTATTTTCACAAATTTCCAAACATCCTTTCGATGTATGACAAACCCATTTTAGGGATCGAACCTCATCGGACTACAACAGCTTACACCGATTTGGTGGATAATCTAAAATATCTCACACAACTTCGCGATGATGAGTTTCGGGAATCCCAAAGAAAAAAAACAAGAGAAGAGATTTATGAAACACTCAAAACACTTAAATCGCAAGTCACCAATGAAAAATTTGATGTTTTATATGTAAGTTTTGAATTTGCCCTTCAAATTGAAGATGTGCAATCGAGAAGGAAAAAGGTAGAAGAGATCCTCGGCCAATTGAATGAATTTTTTAGTGTGATGGAAGAAACAGATGAAATCACAACACTTGGGGAACTTTCAGAACAATATGCATTTATCAATCGGTTGAGCATTGAAACAAACGAAGCCAAAGAAATTTTGGGCATCATTCAAAAAATGGACAAACGGATGTTAGAAATTGTCGAAACCAATCCATTTGCCATGTCAGGACAAACTCAATTTTTATCAGAGATCCAAACTGGAATCAAACACGAGTACCAAACCCATAAAACAAAAGCTCGTGATTTAAAACTAAGGCAGGAGCTCGATCCTATCCTAGGTCGTGATCGGATTCCTTCGACCGTTGTTGCGTTTGCTTGGTTTTGGAGGGATCAAAATAGATCCCTAGAACAAAAAATAGAATTTTTTAACAATCATTTTAGAGAATCTTTTGCTCTCAATTATTACCGTGCCATTTCTTCTGATGGTACACCAGTAAACAACTATTTGTTGTTAGATGCTCCATTTCTATTTTTCTTTTTGGCTGAGTTTGTCTTAAGTTGGTTACTCGCCATCAAAAACAAAGTCTACATCGCTTGGTTTTTATATCCCATTTACCATTGGTATGATGTATTAGGTCTCATCCCCATTGTTGAATTTCGTTTCTTTCGTTTGGTTCGGGTATATAAAATTTATTTAATGTTACAAACCAATCAGTTCACTAAAATTTTAGGGAATGATTTGATTAGTAAAACACTTCGATATTATTCCAATATCATCAAAGAAGAAATTTCCGATATTGTCACGATCCAAATTTTAACGGAGATGCAGAATGAAGTTCGTTCTGGGAATTCACTCGACCAACTAGTCAACGCCATTGACCAAAACCGAGCTGAGTTAAAAAAAGTTGCCATCAAAAACATAGCAAAGTCAGCACAAAACCCAAATCTTCAAGCCTTGATCCAAAATTTGGTGACAGAAGTTTCAGAACGGGTATCGGCCAACATGAAACCAATTTCATTGCTTCCTAGAGAGATGCAGGCCAATCTAACCAAACAAATCAGTTTGACCATTTATACTGCGATTTCTCAGGCAACGGTTGCAATGGCAACAGATCCTTCAGGACGCAAGTCCATTGAAAACCTAATCGATTATTTAATTGATGAGATGATCCTTGTGGCTGAGGACCCAGATATGATCAAACTCAATACGAATATTTCTGTGGCTCTCATTGAAAACATGAAGAAGTCGATAGGTGAGAAAAAATGGTTAAAATCAGAGATTGCAAGTAGTTGAAAGGTTTCCCATTTTTCCTTTTCCATTTCTATAATTCTTTTTTAGGTTCCATTTGATTGACTGAAACGCTGTTTTTCCTTGAAAAATGTCTTGTCTTCTTTTGGAAACAAGATGAAATCATTCCACTTTGAGATTCTTTGTAAAGATATTTCTATCTTTGTGTTTATGGTTATCACTCGGAGGAGAAATGGTGGCAAATCCAAAGACTTCGGATACAAAAGATAAATCTGTTTCCAAAGATTCCAAAACAAAGATCCAAACCTCCTATGCCAAAAATAGAAAATTGAAAACGAGTTCCGTGGTTACTTCCTCTTCTGCTGCCTTACCACCGATCATTCTAAAAAATCATAAGGGAAATTGGAAACCTCTGGAGTTACTATGGGAAGAAAGTTCAGGAGCCGTTGCGCCAGAATTTCGTTATGCAAAAAAATATCTTCTGATTACAGACACTAAAAAAATTTACCTAACAAGAAGAGTCATCAAAAATGGAAAATTGGTTTTAGATGAAACAAAAGAAATCCAACCAAAAATGTATCAAAAATGGATGATTGCTCTTTTTGAAAAAGGGATCCATCAGTTGCCAATGGAAGAAATTCCTGAGGAACAAGTCACTGGGATTAGTTATAATTTTGTAACATTCCGATTTAGTTCCACCAAATCGAAGTTTTATTATCAATTAGATGAAATCAACCAACCAAATTGGGAAAAGAAAAAAGAAATAATAGATTATATAGAAAGGATGAAACCATGAATCTAAAACTAAAAACAATATTACTCGGAATTGTATTGATCTCATTCCATACAATTGTTGCAGAAGAATTTGATCCCAGTAGTGTACGTTCACCGGGATGTAAACCAGGCACTTTCTCTTGTGGTTATATCCCAAGTCCGAAAGAAGTACAAGATTCGATTCCTCTCAAACGAGATTTTAATTCTTTTGAAGACCTTCCTTCTTCTATTGATTTGTCTTCGCAGATGCCACCTGTCGGAAACCAAGGTAGGCAAAATAGTTGTGTTGCCTGGGCAACAGGATATGCGATTAAGTCTTATCTTTTAAAAAATAAAGGTCAAAGCACAGAATATGATCCGCCATTTGCTGGAGGAAAAGGAAACTTTGTGTTTTCACCTGCGTTTATCTACAACCAACAAAATGGTGGAGAAGACAAAGGTTTGTACTACTACAAAACGATGGAATTCTTAAAGTCAAACGGTGTGGCTCCGTGGAGTGCCATGCCATACACGGATAAAGATTATCTTTCGCAACCGTCACAAGAATCAAAACGGGAAGCCTTGAAATATAAAATTAAATCCTTTTCTAGATTGAACTTTAAAAACCCGGACGAAATCAAACGAGTATTAGCTGGTAAAAATGTAGTCATGGTCGGAATGATCATTGATGATGCATTTTATAAACTAAAAGGGAGTGCCGTTTACGATGCCAATGGAGGCCAAAGTTATGGTGGTCATGCCATGACAATTGTAGGATATGATGATAACAAAAAATCCAAATCTGGTAAAAAAGGTGCTTTTAAATTACAAAATTCTTGGGGAACCAATTGGGGTGACAAAGGATTCGGTTGGGTATCGTACTCGATCCTCGCAAAAGTAGGGCAAGAGACATACGCCATCATTGATGAACCAGCTCCTCAAAATACGCAATCACCTACTGTGAGTGTGAGCCCAACCAAAAAACCGATCCTTCCTCCTTCTGAGATCAAAGTTTCAAAAGGTGAGTTTGATACGAAAATTTTACTCACTTGGAACCACCAAGAGTCGGCAGTGGCTTATTTAATCCAAAGGAAAGAAGAATCTGATTTTTTTGATTTAGCATATTCTGACAAACCAAGTTTTACCGATTTAGCTGTATCACCTAACTCTACTTATGGGTATCGAATTTTAGCAATTGGAGCGGAAGAAGTTTCAGTTGCTTCGATGGAAGTGGAGGGATTTACTTCTTCTGATTCTAACAATGTTGGGAACGTGACTCAAGTGGTAGGACTCTCTGGAATCGTTTTTTCATCTGGGAATACAACAAGTGTGCAATTGACATGGTCCGAAATTGACGGAGCCACAAACTATTCTATTGCAAAAGCCGACTCATCATTCCAGTGGAAAACTATTGGGAATAGCAAATCAGCTGATTATGTAGATGTTTCTCCAAAATCAGGTGAAGTGAATTATTACAAAGTGAGTGCAGTTTTGGGTTCAAAACTTAGCTCCGATTGGAGCGACTCCATTGCTGTAGAAGTTGCCAATCAAAATTTATTACCCAACCAAGTGAGTCAACTTTCTGCAACAAACGGAGATTATGCGAATAAAATCCAATTGAATTGGAAAGCTGCACCTGGTGCGAAACAATATTTTTTATTTCGATTTGATGAAAATGCAGAGCCTTCTGGTCAATTTGAAGTCGCTGGTACTTCCTATACAGATTCGGATACCACGATTCAAAATGGAAAATCATATATTTATACGGTCATTTCTGCAAATGACATGGGTTATGCGGAACCAAGTGAAGTGGCATTTGGAAAAACAGACCCTGGATTGACCAAACGGGCAGGAGGAGTCACACTCGCGGCCCCGAAACAAGTTGTTTCGAATCCAGTAGGAAAGGATAAACAAGTGTCTTTGAAATGGGATGCGGTGAAGGATAGTTTTGAATATTATATTTATCGAAAGCCGATCCAAAATGGGAAACCAGGTAAAATCGAATTTGTGTCGAGTGTAGAAGGTAAAAAAACTAATTTTACAGAATCATTCCCTGGAAAATCGGGAGATTTATTTTTATATTCGGTTCGGTCTAAATCCGAATTTGGATCTGAATCTAAAGATTCCAATTTTGTATCTGTTTTTTGGAATGAGCCAAAACCATTCGTGAAAAAACGAGCCATGTCTTTAGAAGAACTTCCATCAACGTTTTCTGGGAAATGGACTTCTATGTATTGGAATCCTAAACTTGGACCTCAAAATTTACAAATGGAAATCCAAGGGAATGGTCAGGATTTTGTCGCAAAATTAAAGTTAAATGACAAAGAGATCAAACAATTTTCTGGTTCTTGGACACCTGGAAGTAAAATGATCAAAACAAAAGGTTTTAGTTTGGAACTCTCAAATGTTCTGGATGGGAATTCAATTGTGCAGTTCCAATCCATTAAAGAAATTGAGAATGGAGTGGAACTGAGTTTCGAAAAAGAAAATTAGAAGGGCAACTTTTTCACATCGCAAAAGGGTTACTTGGGTGTATTTAAATTGATTGCAAATACATCCAAAGTGCCTTTAATTCTATGTCCGTAAGTTTTGCCAAACTTTGCCAAGGCATTGGAAATTTCATTTCAGATCCATCGGGACGTTTGCCTGTTCGGATGGATTGGATAAAAGTGGTTTCTGTATATTGAGAAAGTCCCACCTTAGTAATGTTTTGTGCTGGTGGCCATTCGGGAGGTGCTCCTTGGATGGGTCCACCAACTAACTTCATTCCATGACAACCTGTGCAAGTTGCCGCAACATACTTACCATATTCTAATGAGACTGTTGGTTTTAGATTTTGGAGGTGGTTTGTCTCGTGGATGATCTGCTCAGCTGAAACTAAGATAGGTATCTCACCAATCAAAAACAAAAATCTACCCAGTGGACCAGGATTGATCTCACCTTGTTCTTTATCAATTGACGGCATGGAGCGAAGATAAGAGACCAGTTTGCCGATATCTTCGTTTGTCATCCCTTGGAAATCAGTTGATGGCATAAAAATGAGTGCACGACCATTTTTTCCAACACCATGACGAATGGCGATTGCTAACTCTTCATCACTCCGATCTCTGAGTATCCCACCGATACCAGCTGTTAAGTTTGCTCCAGAGATTGTCCCGATGGCAGGGTCACTGATGAAGGTTTTGCCACTTCCATCAACATCATGACAATCTCCACAACCACGTGATTGGTAGAGGCGCTTTCCTTCCGTAAGGTCCTCTTTGGAAATGAATTTGGGAATTGGGGTTGGGTTCACTGCAAACGTTTGTCCCATGCGAGAGTTACTAAGTACGTAGATAGCGGATACGAACACAGTAAGTAGTAGGATTAGGGTGACAAAAAAGATAAGAAGGGTTCGGGAAATTTTTTTCATTGGTGGAGGAATTGGAATGGAAGTGGGGATTTGGTCAAGTGGGATTTGGAGGGAAATGTGGGTACACTCCCCCCACCCTGATCAATGGGTGGGGTTATCCACCCGCCACCCATTGACGCCAACTTACCACAAAACCACTCGGTTGACGAACCATTCCCCAAAACCAAAAAAAAATTCCTAACAAAAGTTCATGTTAGGTGTGCATTGTGTTCTGGTTTTTAGAGAACTTTGTCATCAGATACAATCAGATGTTGGTACTTCTCTGGTTGGTTAGTTTTTAGATAGTATTCTAAAATGATATCGACATCGGCTTCTGTTTTCATGGCAAACCATATGCCCTCTGGATAGGAAACTTGGATGGGCCCCAATTCACAACGATCCAAACAACCAGATTTTTGGACTCGGAATTTGTATTCGATTCCAGCTTTTGCTGCTTTTTGTTTTAATAATTTAAGGAGTTCGATGGAACCTTGGTTCCCACAAGACACCCGTTCGCCGGGTGCCCTTTGGTTTTCACAGACAAAAACATGTTTTTCGTAAAACATAAATTGGTTTGTCTCTTAAGAAACGACGTAGTTTTCCATTGGGATACAAGAACAAACTAAATTTCGGTCTCCATACACATTGTCCACACGTCCTACACTTGGCCAAAATTTACGAGTTCGTAACCAAGGTAAAGGGTACGCCGCCCGTTCTCTTGGATACGTATGTTTC
Organism: Leptospira biflexa serovar Patoc strain 'Patoc 1 (Paris)'; assembly: GCF_000017685.1. NCBI lineage: Bacteria > Pseudomonadati > Spirochaetota > Leptospiria > Leptospirales > Leptospiraceae > Leptospira > Leptospira biflexa. The sequence continues at coordinate 3,302,997 of NC_010602.1, read as the reverse complement.
CATGAGTCGCTAATCACCATGTCGGCTGTATGAGGTGAGTTCTTCAGTGGGTTATCTTCTTTGGAAAGAACACCTGACTCAATGTCCTTAATTTCAAGAGCGATGGATAACATCGAATCAATGAAACGATCCAATTCATCTTTCGATTCTGATTCTGTTGGTTCTACCATTAAGGTTCCTGGAACTGGAAATGACATGGTAGGTGAGTGGAAACCATAGTCAATGAGTCGTTTGGCGATATCTTCCACTTCGATCCCACTTGTTTTTTTGAAACCACGCATATCAAGGATACATTCGTGGGCAACAAGTCCTTTGTTTCCTTTGTATAACACAGGGAATGCGGATTCTAGTTTTTTGGCAATGTAGTTGGCATTCAGGATGGCAATTTTTGTTGCATATCGAAGTCCATCAAATCCGAGCATCGCAATGTATGCCCAAGAGATCACGATAATGGATGCTGATCCCCATGGAGCTGCAGAGACGGCCCACTGGCTATTATTGGATCCATTTTCCACTAAGCTATGGCCTGGAAGGAAAGGTGCTAAGTGTTCGGCAACGCCAATGGGACCCACACCAGGTCCACCACCACCGTGAGGGATACAAAACGTTTTGTGTAAGTTCAAATGGCAAACATCAGCACCAATGTCACCAGGTCGTGTCAATCCAACCTGTGCATTCATATTGGCTCCATCCATGTACACTTGTCCACCGTTGTCATGAATGGTTTGGCAAATTTCTTTGATGGAAGCTTCAAACACACCATGTGTGGATGGATAGGTTACCATTAAGGCACCTAACTTGTCTTTGTATTCAATGGCTTTTTTCTTTAAGTCTTCGACATCAATGTTTCCATTGATATCACAATTCACAGGAACCACTTTGAAACCAGCCATCACGGCAGAGGCAGGGTTTGTGCCATGAGCAGAAATTGGGATGAGACAAATGTCTCTATGCATATCATTTCGGCTTTGGTGGTAATTGCGAATTGCCAGTAATCCAGCATATTCTCCTTGCGAACCTGCGTTCGGTTGGAGTGAAACTTCTGCAAATCCTGTGATTTCACATAACCATTTTTCCAATTGGCTAAACAAAGTTCTGTACCCTTCTGTTTGGTTTTCGGGAACAAAAGGATGGATGTTGGAAAGTTCTGGCCAAGTGACAGGATACATCTCAGTCGATGCATTGAGTTTCATCGTACAAGAACCAAGCGCAATCATGGATGTGGTTAAGGATAAGTCTTTTGATTCCAGTCTACGAATGTAACGTAACATTTCTGTTTCTGTATGGAAACTGTTGAAAACGGGATGTGTTAAATACGTTGACTTTCTCTCGAGTAACTCAGGAATTTTCCATTCTTCTTTTGCAGTAAGGTCTTCTAATGGAAAATGAAGAGATTTGTTTTCGTTGAATACTTCGAGTAAATCTTTGATGTCTTTTAAGTTGGTAGTTTCATCCAAAGAAATACTGATGACGTGACCAGAAACTTGTCTGATATTGATTTCTCTTTCTTCTGCATAATGGATGATTTCCGCAGAGGAAATTTTGGACAATTCCACACGAATCGTATCAAAGTATGGATTGGAAATGATTTTATATCCTAACTTTTCAAGCCCCGTCGCAAGGATGGTTGTCATTCTATGTACACGGGATGCAATTTGTTTGAGGCCTTTTGGTCCATGGTAAACTGCATACATGGATGATAGTACTGCGAGTAAGACTTGCGCAGTACAGATGTTCGATGTTGCTTTGTCACGGCGAATGTGTTGTTCGCGTGTTTGTAAACTCAAGCGGTAACCAGGTTTCCCTTGTGAATCTTTGGATACTCCGATGAGCCTACCAGGCATATTACGTTTGTATTCTTCTTTGGTTGCAAAATAACCCGCATGTGGGCCACCAAAACCAAGTGGTAATCCAAATCTTTGTGTGGTTCCTACTACCACGTCTGCATTCATCTCGCCTGGTGCTTTGAGAATGGTCAGAGCAAGTAAGTCCGCCGCAACAACTGTTTTGGCTCCTACCTTATGCAGGCTTTCAATGAATTCGCTAAAATCATAAATGGTTCCATCCGTGGATGGGTATTGGACAATCGCTCCAAAAAAATCATTGGAGGGCACCATCTTTTTGAATGATCCCACAACAATATTGATCCCCAGCGGAATGGCCCGTGTACGAATCACATCTAAGGTTTGCGGGTGAATCGACTGTGAAACAAAAAATGATTTTCCTTGAGCATCATCTTTCAAGGAAAACAACATATTCATTGCTTCCGCTGCCGCTGTCCCTTCATCGAGAAGTGATGCATTCGCAATTTCCATTCCCGTAAGATCAGTGATCATGGTTTGGAAGTTGATAAGAGCTTCCATACGTCCTTGGGCAATCTCTGCTTGGTAAGGAGTGTATGCGGTGTACCAACCTGGATTTTCTAAAATATTCCTTTGGATCACAGGGGGAGTGATACAAGAATAGTAACCAAGACCTAAGTAAGATCTGTAGATTTTGTTTTTCGAAACAATCTTCTTTAATTCTTTTTGGAGTGCATATTCACCAATTGGTTTTGGTAAATCGAGTTCCTTACGCAACCGAATGTTTTCGGGTACTGCATCATTGATGAGATCATCCAACTCCTTGTATCCAATCGTAGAAAGCATTTCAGAAACAGTTGTTTCTGTCACACCAACATGACGGCGAAGGAAGGTATCACTTGGTTCAAGTGTTTCTTCGTAAGGGGAATGGATCGGTGATGTAGGTTGTACGGAACTCACTTGCAAATAACTCCTATTAATCCAATTTCGAAACGTATTCTTTGTATTGTGCAGCAGTTAATAAACCACCAAGCTCAGAGGTTTGGATGTTTTTTAATTTCACCATCCAAGTATCAAATGGTTCTGCGTTCACTGCTTGGGGATTGGAACCAAGTGTTGCATTGGTTTCGACCACTTCGCCAGAGATAGGGGAATACAAATCCTCGGCTGCTTTCACAGATTCAATGGTTCCAAGGCTATCTTTTGCTTTGATTTGTTTTCCAGGTTTTGGAAGGTCGATGAAAACAATGTCACCTAATGCGTTTTGTGCGAAATCCGTGATTCCAATAAGAGCCACATCGCCCTCTACCTTCACCCATTCGTGTTTTTCAGTATAATAATAACCGTCTTTTGCTTGTGTGTCTGCCATGGTTTTTTCCTTACATTAGCGATTGTTTCGGACACTGCCTTGGACAAAGGCACCAGTCTCTACTTTAGCCAATTTCTTCTGCCCACGAATCTCCACAAATACTTCCGTTTGGTTTTTTGCGAATTCGGTTTGGAGAATGGCAAGTCCCAAGGATTCTTTCCGGCTAGGGGAATGGGTTCCCGAGGTTGTTTTGCCAATTTCTTTCCCATCTGCTGCAAAAATAGGGAAATTTTCTCGTAGAACTCCTGGTTCCAAGAGGCGGACGCCAACGACTTTTGATTTGGGACCATTTTTTTTATCAGCGATGATGCGGTCATAACCGAGATAGGGTTTGGATTTTTCTTTGACGATGAAATTGATTCCGGATTCTACGGGTGTCCACTCTGCATTCAATTCATGTCCATACAAAGGATACTTGGCTTCGAGGCGGAGTGTGTCCCTTGCCCCAAGTCCAACTGGAACTAGACCAAAATCCTTTCCGATTTCGAGTAACTCTTTCCAAAGAGTCACACCAAGTGCATTGGAAGTATAAATTTCAAATCCATCTTCGCCCGTATAACCTGTGCGAGATACAATGATGGTCTCACCTCTCCAATTCATTTCTTCAAAATGATAATATAAAATGGAAGATAAATCTTTTCCTAAGTATTTTGTAAAGATTGCATCAGCTTTTGGACCTTGTAAGGCGATTTGGTGCCAATTTTTACTATCATTAGCAATCGAAACGTTTCCTTTCACATACTTAAGTAAATGTTGGGTCACTGCCTCGAAGTTGGATGCATTCGAACAAATCATATATTTTGTATCATTGAATTTATATACAGTGATATCATCCACGAGCCCACCCACTTCATTCACCACTGCATTGTATTGCACTTGGCCTTCTTTCATGGTAGAGATCGTATTACATGTTACAGATTCTAAAAAATCCAAAACATCATTGGCATCCCCAGTGACAAAAATTTCACCCATATGGGAAACATCGAAGATGCCTGCGTTTGCTCTTGTTGCCAAATGTTCTTGGATGATACCTGTATACTGAACGGGCATGTCCCATCCGCCGAAAGGAACCATCTTGGCTCCCATTTCTTTATGAATTGAGTGTAGGGGTGTTTGTTTTAGTTCCACGGTGTTCTCTTATGTAGACTCTTCTACCATAGAAAAATGGTTTCATCGTTATGGAATTGAATTTTTTTTAACCCATTATGCAAAGAGAAGTCTACCGCATTCACAAAACGGGATCCATCGATCATTTACAGCAAAAAAAAGAAATGTTGCGACCTCCCGAGAACGACGAGGTCACAGTTGAGGTAAGGGCCATCGGTCTTAACTTCGCTGATGTTTTTTCTGTTTATGGTTTGTACTCAGCAACACCGAAAGGGAGTTTCATTCCGGGATTAGAATTTTCAGGGAAAATCGTAAAAATAGGCCCAAATGTTAAGGATTTTGAAGTAGGAGACCAAGTTTTTGGTGTCACTCGGTTTGGTGCGTATGCAACTCATCTGAACATCTCAGAAAAAACAATCTTCACACTTCCAAAGGATTGGACGATGCAAGATGGTGCATCGTTTGCTGTGCAAGCACTCACTGCATACTATGCACTCATTCCACTTGGACAAGTGAAAGAAGGTGATCATGTATTGGTTCATAGCGCTGCAGGTGGTGTTGGAATCATGGCAGGTCATATCATTCAGAAAAAAAAAGCAATCGCGATCGGACTTGTAGGTGATTCCGTTAAGTTTTCGATCTTAAAAGAGGTTGGTTATGATTTTTTTCTCACTCGATCACCAAATTTTAAAGAAGAGATGCATAAAATTTTGAAGGGAGCACCATTAAAAATCGTTTTAGAATGTTTAGGTGGTCGTTATTTTCACGACAGTTATGATCTCTTAGCACCAATGGGAAGGCTTGTTACCTATGGTAGTGCTAACTTCACACCATCACATTCATTCCGAAATTGGTTTTCGATTGTTTATTCATACCTCACAAGACCAAAAATTGATCCGTTATCGATGATTTCAGACAATAAATCAGTATTGGGATTCAATTTAATATGGTTATGGAATGAAATTGATGAATTGAGAAAACATTTTTCGGAATTAATGATGTTATCTTTACCAAAACAAACGATTGGACATCAATTTTCATTCGATTCAATGCATGATGCACTCCGTACAATGCAAAGTGGACATACGATCGGTAAGATTGTTATCAATGTTCCGTAGAATGAGTATTAGCCTGTTTTTTTATTTTGAATAAAAATTCATGCAAAAAATAAAATTTCTTTACATTTAAAATGATCTGATTTAATTATGTCGTATCAATTCACTCTCTGTTTGCCAAGGACAGCCGTGTTTTGAAATCAAAAGATAAGGACGATCACAATGGTTGCTAAAAAGAAAGCCGCAAAAAAGAAAGCCGCTAAGAAAAAAGCTGCAAAGAAAAAATCTAAGAAATAACTTAGATTTGATTCTTCCTTCGAAACTATCGAAGTAAGATTGTGTAAACCCGCAAAACCTGCGGGTTTTTTCATTTATAGAGGTTTCATTCGGAAAAATTTACGCGATTGCCCTCGTAAAACCCCTTCTCGTCATTAAAAATCCTGATTTTCTCTCTGAATTCGCTCTTTCGATGCCAATGAATTGAAAATGATCCTTCTTATTGATCGAATCGAAGAGGGCTTTCATGAGTGATTCAATGTTAGGATGGATCACATTCTTATAACTTTTTCTCGCATGATCCTTTCCCCAAATTTCTAAATGGTCATTGTCAGGCATTTTGAGGATGAGAGAAGGCAAATCATATCGTTTGATGAGAACATTACACACTTCTTCGAATCCATACTCTGTGATGGAATTAAAATCGAAAAAAACAAGTAGATAGAGGATGTTAGTGGGTTCGAGCCTTCCGTTTTCATCGGAAATTTTTTGGATCCCATCGAGGACAACGTAACGAAGATTTTTCGTTTGGATCCATAATTTTTGGTCTTCGTGTCGTTTTAGATTCACTTCTTCCGAAAACCGCTTCTGGAATACGGTAGAGAGGAAAAATCCAGCGGAATCTTGTCTTTCTTCGAGGATTCTTTCTAAAGAAAAGGGTTCAAACTCTAAATTGAAGTACTTTGTATACGTCTCTGCCATATCATATTGAGTAACGGTCAGAATTTAGAGTTTGATTCGGATTTTTTTTGAAAAGTAGAACTAGAATTCTAACATTCGCCGTTCTGAATCATGAAAAAAACCATACGTTTCCTTTTTCCAAGTCTCCCAAAACTTTTGGGAACCTTCTCTCATAAAACAAATTCGTTCTTCTGTTGAGATCGGTGTTAAAAAAAGAAAGTTGGCTCGTTTGCCATTTTCTGTGATGAGTCCGTTTAGTTTCGGTAATACTTCCGTGGAGCCTTGGTCAAGTTCCTCAGTGACATTACGAAGTACAAACCAATTGAAATCCAAATACAATTGATCAGGGTCTTTCCGTGGGTTCTGAATGGTATGTGAGTGACCAAACCAAATCCCTGTGTTCCAAGGAAATTTGACCATCTCACCTAAAACATGTTGGATCCAAGTTTCTGACTTATCGGGTGCATCTTTTAAAAGTTGGATTGCAAAAACAAGTTCGATCCTTGAAAAATTTTCATAGTCTTTATGATAGAGTTCAATGCTCGGTTGGTTTTGTACACTCATACCGACAGTGGAAAAAATTTTGATCCCAGGGAATTCTTTCGGTAAAAAAGAAGCGATGCCAAGAGAAGGATACTTTCCACCATCTGCGGACCAATAGGTTTGGTGTTTGCCAAGTTTGGATTCCAAAAATTCCAACCTAAGTGATTGCGCTTTTTTCCAATGATCTTTTTCAGCTACGGATTCCCAAAACTTACGATTGCCTTTCACACGTTCTGCAATCACACCATTGTCGGGATCTCCGAGAGGGGATGCAGTGGGTGCTTCTTCTTTTGCAAACTTTGAATACCCATGAATGCCTTTGATCCCAGACCAGGAAGGTAGGTAGGCTTGTAGTTCTTCCTCTACAAACAAAGCCACTGCATCGCCTTCCTCTGACCATATGAAGTGGATTTGGTCTTCGGTGAGTGTGTTTTGCGCTTTTGGATCGGTGAGTTCTGATTTGGTGAGCACTGGTGCGAGACCCAAATCAAAATCTTCCTCCATTCTTTGGTCAGGTGCATCGATTAAGTTTCGCACCCAAAGTGTTTTCATCGGCCACTCAGGGTTGTTATGTGATTGTAAATAAAGGTAAATGGTCCTGCTATCGTCTTCTAAAAAGGCAGTGAACGAACCATAAGGATTTGCTTCTTGGTATAAAACTTTGGGAGTGATAGGATTCATTAAAATTTGTGTGGGACCACTCTCTCATTGATTTTTGCAAGTAGTTTGGAAATGGTTTCATCCATACCTGGTTCAAAATAGATGTCAGGGTAATACCCAGAAGCGTTCCGAAGGCCGATGAGTTCTGGTTCACTCCACTGGCGGTATGTCTTTAGAGAATTCCAGACTTCTTGGGAAGGCGCGGTGTTTTCCTTTTTGGCATCGATGAAAGCTTGTATGGTTCGCGTTGGGGTCATTCTATCGTATAGATTCTTTGGGATCGAAGGGAATCCAACTAAAATTTTAGACAAAAGGAGATGAAATTTTTGGGATTTCGCTGATGTTTGTGAAGTACCTTCACTGGAGAGTTAATATTTCATTTCTGATTGGCCTTAAAAAAAAGTATTTAGATGTATGAATTTATTCCAACGAACTCCCCATTCCAATCTTTTGCCATATGATGGAACTTTGGTTTATATCCCCGAGTTCCTGAATGGGAAAAAAAGCCTAGAGTACTTTGAGACATTCCTGACTACCATTCTTTGGAAACAAGATGAAGCCATCCTTTACGGCAAACACATCACTACAAAACGAAGTGTGGCTTGGTATGCTGAAAAAGGATATTCCTATCGGTATTCTGGTACGACAAAAACTGCCATTCCTTGGACAAACGAACTATTGGATTTAAAAAAAGAAGTGGAATCGGAAACAAATGAAATCTTTAACTCTTGTTTATTGAATTTATACCATGATGGCTCTGAAGGAATGGCCTGGCATAGTGATGATGAAACCTCTCTCCAAAAACATTCTACGATTGCTTCCGTAAGTTTAGGTGCAGAAAGGATCTTTCGATTCAAACACAAAAAAAAGAATTCTGTGGTGGAGTTGCCTTTGGAACCTGGTAGCCTACTTCTCATGAAAGGAGAAATCCAAGAACATTGGCTTCATTCCTTACCGAAAGCTCTCAAAGTCAAACGACCTAGGGTCAATTTAACCTTTCGCCAATTTGGAAGTTTTTTATAAGAGAAGGAAATCTGGATTCAAAATACAAATCATTTCTCGTAACCAAAACAAACACATGTTTGCGATTGCAAAAAATTGAAATATGCTCAAAATCCATTTTTGGATAACAAGTCTCTATACTCATCATCCGATTTCTGATTCCAGAGAAGTAGTGTTTTGAAGGGATCCCCTTTGAGTGCAAGAGCCTCGCAAAATGCATGTTCTGTTTTCAAACCACTTCGTTTCAATTCACGGATGGTCTCGCGAAAATTTTCATTTGCCAATGATAAAAATCGATTTTCTACCATCATATGGATCCAAGCATATTGTTCCGTTGGTTCTAATGACTGGCCAAAAATTTCATATTGGAATTTGGGAGTTGAAAAACGGCAAATCAAAGTGACGCGAAGAGAAATTGTTTTTTCAGAAAAAGAATAATTAGCAAAGTTGCGAAACTTAGCATAACAAATTTTTTGTAAATGAGATGGCACATTGTACTTCACCAAAATATCCACATCACTTGTTTCTGTATCAATGCCAATGGGAATTGTGCCAGCGAGTGTTGGTTTGAATCCAATTAAGTTTTTTAGAATTTTCCATTTTTCTAAATCCTCCCACAACTCTTGTTGTTTGGGATTCCCTAACCGCAAGTAATCAGGTTGTAAAAACGTCTCGGATTCCAGCGATTGCATATTATGTCTCATGTGCTCGTTACCGGCCCCCACCCTCATTGGGTGGTGGAGGTGGGCTTGTGGGTGAAAATTCCTGCCCGAACTCCTACCATAAAACGGAACGCAAGTCTCTTGGAAATTCAATCTTACCAAAAAATCTTAAAAAAACTTCGTAGTTTCACCCATTCCCAATGCAATCGCCTCCATAAACAATTATAACAAACCCGAACCTTCCATTTGGTTCACATGATCGATGATTGTCTCATTTAATGGACGATAGGTGAGAGATAAATCGGTTTTACTATACTCATTGTTTAAGTTCATTGGTTGCCCAATATTATTTTTTGTATAACCCCAAGATAATCCAAAAAATGGACCTACCAAATACACAAGTGGTTTCGGAAGAACACCTGTCGGAACAGAATATTTGTTTCCAAATTTTTCTTTAATGATTTTGGCAATGCCTAACATCGGTAATACTTCTGCTGATGTGATATGCCTTCCTTTTGCATTCGGTGTAAAACCTGCCAAGATATGTGCCTTTGCAACATCTCTCACATCAACAAATCCCATTTTGTTATCAGGAACACCGGTACGGAAAATTCCTTTCAACATATTTTTCATAAACTCCACACTTGTACCATCCAAACGTTTGGAAAGTGATGGACCCATTACAAAAGAAGGATTGATGACAACCAAATCCCAACGTGATTGTTTCTTTTGCATTTCCCACGCTTCTTTTTCGGCTAATGTTTTGGAATAAGCATAAGGTTGGTGTGTCAGACTACTTGTTGTATTCCAATGTTCTTCTGTAAAGGTTTGGTTTGGAACTTTTAAGGAATCGATATTGTCACCATGGATGGCAGCAACACTGGATGTTAAAACTACTCGTTTAACGGATGAAATACGGTTGCAGGTTTCAAGAACATTTCTTGTTCCTTGTAAAGCGGGATCGATCAACTGTTTTTTTGCGTCCTTAACTCCTGCCACAAAAAAAGGTGAAGCAGTATGGATCACAAGTTCGGCACCTTCCACACTTTTGTCAAAACTACCCTCGACCATAAGGTCCGCCTCAAACAAAGTTAGGTTGTCTTTGAACTTTTCTTTTAAATCCAAAAGATGTTGGATTTTGGAGGTATCTTTCAGGCTTCGAACCGTTGCCCTTACTTTTTTTCCATCCTCTAACAGATATTTTACGATCCAAGACGCAATATATCCTGAACCTCCAGTGACAACAACGGGCAAATCTTTATTGATTGATTTCATTTCAAGTTTTAGACTCAATTCCAATCTTTAGCGTGAACATTTCCATATGGATAAAAGAAACAAAAATCCATTTTGTTTTCTTTTAATGGGCGAGTCCCGATGGGCCGGGCTTTTCCGGAGTCCGCATTCGCTCCCGTCCCTCTTTACCACTATGTGGCAAAGAGGGACCAAGTCCTGCAAATCCCTCTCGCACGCAAACGAGCATTGATCGTAAGCACACAAATCATAGTTAAACGAAAAATCTACGCCCCGGATCGTAGCGGAAATCCTTTGCGTAGCAAAGATTGCAGCGTAGAGCCGGAAATGGCGCCATAAAAAAATGGTTAGACATGAAATTAATTTCGATTAGAGTTTTATGCATTCCAATCGTTCGGGGTTTCATGAGAAAATTTTTCAAACTTAGTATCACTATCTTAATTACTGTAATTTTTTTCCATTGTTTAGGAAGTCGTAGGCCAATCGTGTCCGGGTATGTTGACCCACAGGTAGTTTGAGAGATGTGAGTGTTGGGAAAAAGTTTATGGTAGCAACAGGAAATCCTCTCGCTACAAAGGCAGCCATTAAAGTATTGGAAGAGGGAGGGAATGCAATTGATGCTGCAGTTGCCGCCTTACTTGTATTAAATGTAACAAATGGAGAAGCCGCTAGTTTTCCTTCCGTTGCTCCGACTTTGGTCTACGATAAAAAAACAGGACAAGTTAAAAGTTACATCGGTGCAGGATCGGCGCCCAAAAAAGCATCCATCCAATGGTTCAAAGAAAAAGGATATGATGTGATGCCAAAAAATTCTATTTTGTCACAGTTGTTACCTGCTTCGCCAGATGTCATCGTACGTTTGTTACAAGATCATGGTACCAAATCATTTTCGGAATTGGTTGCACCAGCCATTCAGACAGCGGAAGAAGGTTTCCCAGCAAACCGCATTCTTGTTAAAAATTTAGATTTACCTTTGTATAAACGATTAGGGTTCACAATTTTGATGCCTTATAATTCTGAAGTATATTTAGAAAAAAAATGGTGGTACAATATCCGAGAAGGTGAGTTAACCAAACGTTTGGATTTGGCAAAAACTTGGAAGTTGATGGCCGATGAAGAAACGTTGGCAATTAAAAAAGGAAGATCCAGGAAACAAGCGTTAGAAGCAGTCCGAGATTATTTTTACAAAGGACCTGTCTCAGATCTTATCGTCAAACTTCATGAAGAAAAAGGTGGTCTTATCACAAAAGAAGATTTGAGCCAGTATGCTGGAGGTTGGGAAAAACCAGTTTTGGGGGAATACCGTGATTACCAAATTCTATCGAACCAAACTTGGACTCAAGGACCCGTTGTTCCAATGGTATTGCAACTGTTAGATGGAATTGATTTAAAATCAATGGGCCATAGTTCACCCGAATACATTCATACGGTTTCTCAAGCGATTGAATTAGTGATTGCCGATCGTGAAACATATTTTGGAGATCCAAAGTTTGTCGATGTGCCCTTAGATGGTTTATTATCCAAAAAATATTCTGACGTAAGACGGAAACTCTTCCAAAAGGAAGCCTTCGGCAAAACTCCACCAAATGGAAATCCTTGGGCCTTTTCCTCTAGAAAACCAAAATCAAATTTTGTGCCAGCTAACAATCACGAGGAACAATCGGTAAGTGAAATTAAGTATGGAAAAGACACAACGTATGTAAGTATTGTTGATGCTTCTGGGAATGCAGTTTCTCTCACTCCTAGCGATTTTCCACAATCACCAATGGTTCCAGGCACAGGTCTCACACTTGGCATTCGGATGACGCAGTTCCGTTTAGATCCAACGCATCCATCTTCCCTCGCACCAGGAAAACGTCCGCGGATCACACCTAATCCTGGTATGGTGTTAAAAAATGGTAAATTATGGATGAGTTTCGGAACACCAGGGGGCGACGTCCAAAGTCAAGCAATGATCCAATTCTTTTTGAACATAGTTGTGTTTGGAATGGACCCACAAAAGGCAGTGGAAGCACCTAGATTTCGTTCGGTGAACTGGCCTGATAGTTTTTCTCCACATGCCTATCGTCCGGGTGGAATTGAATTGGAATCGTCTTTATTTGAGATCGTTTCCGATGAACTCAAAGCAAAAGGTTATAAAGTTTACAAAAAAGGTCATTTAGACAATGATTTTGGTGCCGTATGTGCTGTGTTAAATGATTCAAAGAACAAACGACTCCTTGGAGTTGCTGACCCAAGAGAAGAGTCATCGGCAGAAGGTAGGTAATGAAGAATTTGAATCTGTTCGGTAATATAGTAACCCTAGCGAATTCTGGAGACAAAATGGAAAATCATTTTAGAAACCAAAACAAACTTCAATTGAATCGAGGTTATTTTTTTCTAATTCTGGCTTTGTTTACGTTCCATTGTGCCTTGCGACCTTCCGGTGATATAAAACTATATGAATCTTATTTTCCGCATGAAAATGGAATCGCACCAATCACGAAGGGAAAAATAAGGGTTACGTTTTTAGGTACAACATCCATATTATTAGATGATGGAGAGACTCAAATTTTAACCGATGGTTTTTTTACAAGACCATCATTATGGAAAACGGGTCTTTTTAAAATAGAATCTGATCCAATCATCATTCAATCGGTTTTAGAGAAAGCCAAGATCAATCGATTGAAGGGGATTTTTGTCTGCCATTCCCATTATGACCATGCCATGGATTCACCATTAGTTGCCAAATTCACCAATGCGAAGTTATTTGGTTCAAACTCGACAATCAATGTGGGACTTGGTGCCGGTTTAGATCAGGCAAACATGGAAGTGTTTCAAATTGGAAAACCAATCAGACTCGGAAATTTTATCGTCACAGTGTTAGAGTCAAAACACACACCTCCCTTTCGCATTTTAGGAAAAACAAATGCTACTGATCCAAATTTTCCTGACATTCCATCTCCACTTGTCCAACCAGCGAAAGCATTGGATTATATCGAAGGAGGAACTTTTGATTTTTACATCCAACATGGTAAAAACAAGATTGTGATCAAAAGTAGCACAAATTATGTGAAAGGAAGCTTTGACAAAATCAAAGCAGACGTTTTGTTTTTGGGAATTGCACAATTGTCGTTACAATCGAAGGAATTTCAAGATATCTATTATCAAGAAACTGTTCAAAAATTAAAACCAAAACGAATCATTCCCATCCATTGGGATAATTTTTTTAAGCCGCTTAATCAAACTCTGGAGCCCAATTTGAGAATTGGTGATGATTTTGAGGCAAACATGAATATTCTCCTAAATAAAACCACCCAAGACAAAATTCAAGTCCAGATGTTACAAGGCTTTGAATCCATTGATTTGTTTTGATTCAAATTGTTTTTTCGTTCGGGTTGTGTTAGTTCCACGTGCATTGAGAACATTTTAACCTAGGTTAAAGAAAAACCTCCGCTTCTGTGGCTCTATCCTTTGAGTCAATTTTTTAAAAAAGATTGACTCAAAATCCGATTAAACAGGAGAAAAAAAGATGGATCAGGTCAATCAAACAAAAGTAGGAACCAATGCAGAATCACAAACGAAACAAAAACTGGTTCGAATAGATTTGAGAAGAAGGGGAAAATTAAAATTAAAACTCATGATTTTCATTATTGGGGCAATCAGTATTTTCTCAAATGGATTGTTGGCAAATCCAAAGGGAAAAGCAAGGATACTTGTTGTGATGAGTGCCGCCGATTTCATTTTGTTAGATGGTGTCACCAAACACCCAACAGGCGTTTTTTTGAATGAACTGTATTTTCCAGTGAAAACATTAAGTGACAAAGGACATCAAATCGTATTTGCCACTCCATTGGGAAAAATATCCACAATCGATCCCGAAAGTGTAAGGGCAAAGTATTGGAAATCCATTGCAGAAAAAGAGGAAGCGATTCAGTTTCTATTTTCGTTAACGAATTTCAAAAATCCCATTTCCTTAGAGCAAGCAATTAAGGATGATCAGAACTTTGTGGGAATTCTTGTGCCAGGTGGGCAAGGTCTAATGACTGATTTATTATATGATGAAAAGATTCCCGAATTACTCAGACGATTCCATAAAAAACAAAAACCAATTGGTATCGTTTGCCATGCACCTGCTTTGTTGACAAGTTTACGTCTCGACAAAGAAAAGGAAAATTTTATCTTCAAAGGGTATCAAGTTAATTCAGTGACAAAAATGGAAGAATGGTTTATTGAAACCTTTGTGATGAAGGGAAAACCAAAAGTCAGAAACATTTCAGGATCTCTAAAAGACTTAGGTATGGAATACAAATCTTCTTTTTTACCTGGTCGAAGTTATGCGATCCGAGATCGAAATTTAGTGACATCTCAAAATCCATTTTCTGGAGAAGAATTCAGTGAAATGTATTGGAAGGCGGTAGAGGATTATTTGCAAATGAATCCTTCTTTAACCGACTAAGGGCAACATTCGTGATTCCCAAGTAGGCGGCTTGGTCTATTTGGGAGATTCGGGATTCATTTTCAAAAAATTCATCGATAAAATTTTGGTAACGCTGTTTTGCATCCAGAAGTAAAAACTCAGAGACTCGTTTTTCTTTTTTTAAATACAAAGAAGTCAAAAATTGATTGAGAAATTTTTGATATATACTTTCGATTTCGAACAATTGTGAAAATTTTTTTGATGGTAACACCAAAACTTCTGAAGGTTCAAGAGCGATGATTGAATATGTACTCGGTTTTTTTTGGAGAATACTTGGGATACTTCCAAGAAACGAACCTTCAAAAAGAAAGGATTTGATCCATTCCTTTTTTTGATGATGGTATACCAGTTTAAAGGCACCCTTTTTCACATAGCCAATGTGATCCATTGATAACCCTTGTTTTGCGAAGATTTCCTTTTTTCTGAGGGTAACGAGTTTACCAATTTCGTTAAATCTTTGGATGACCATTTTCCATTGCATTTCGTTTGATTGTATTTTTGTCATACTGATCTCAAGTCCAGCTGTTCCCGTCATTTGCCATCGGTACGTCGAAGTTTGCAAACGAAACGATTCAAACCCAGTTTCAGATGGATCTTTTTTATAGGAACCGATTCAGGATGACCAGGAAATGAGACAGAAAACTACACACTTCTCATATTTTTTTACTGTTTTTCCATATACCCTGGTGGGTATATGGTCTAATGGATAGGAGAGAGAATATGTCTGACATATACCCCAAAAGTTTTGAAACCTTACTCCAAACACATGACAAACCGATCCTCGTCGATTTTTGGGCACCATGGTGTGGACCTTGCAAAATGGTGGCACCTGAGTTGGAAAAACTTGCCAAAGACTGGAAGGGAAAAGTTTCCATCATCAAAGTGAATACCGATGAAAAACAAGAGATCGCAGGCAAGTATGGAATATCAGGGATTCCGACGTTTATCTTATTTAAAAATGGGAAAGAGGTCCATCGTATTTCTGGTGCTATGCGAAGTGAAGAATTTAAGATAGTATTTGGTAGTTACCTTTAGCTATTAATTTTTTACTTGAACCATCCAAAAGAGTATTGGATTCTTTGTTTCTCTGAGGTGAACCTTCTTGAAAAAAACAATCTTAGCTCTTTTGTCATTTTATTTACTATTCTCCAATCAAAGTTCGATTGAAACATCGATTGTCATCGAAAGGATCCAAGCTGCATCCTCGGCAGAAGGTACAAATCCGATCAATGTATTCATCCCAGGAAAACTTTGGAAACCAGAAACGAGTTTGGATGGGATCACTATCTTTTTTTCGAATGGAGCCAAATGGAATCAGGCTGGGAAAACAGATGGTCGTGCTTACTTCAATGAAATCTCCATCGAATGCCAAGAGAAAAAAGGTTATGTAGCTTTTTATAAGGACGGAAGTTATGCGACCAATTTTGACTGTTCGAAAGAAACCCCACTCAAAATCAAATCCAATGGAGTTCATGTCATTTATCTTCTGCCAGACTCGGCCAATGGGATCAAAACAGTTTCCTTTTTCAAAAATGGGAAAAAACTCGATGTAGTGTATCCAGAGCCAGTGGAAGGACAGGTGACTGCTAGTAGTACACTTCCCAACTATCCCGCCTATGGACTGTTTGACGGAAGTATCGATTTTGCTTGGGTAGAAGGTGTCAAAACCGATGGAGTAGGCGAATCCATCCAAGTTCAGTTAGAAGATTCGATCGATTTGGCAGGTATTGAGATTTTTAATGGTTACCAAAGGTTAGATGCACTTTTTTATAAAAATGGATCGGTAACGGAACTATTGGTGTCAAATGAGAGTGATTCCTTTATCATTCCAATTGCAGACAAACAAGGAGGACAAAGAATATTTTTTCCAAAAATCCTTTCTGGTAAAAAATTTACGTTCACTATCCAAAAAGTAAGAACAGGCAAAACATGGAAAGACACTGTGATTGCAGAAATCATTCTCCTTGGTGAAAAAGGAAAACGATTCACTGTTCTTGATCAAAACGCGAATGAATTCAAAGATGAAATTTTAAAAAAATCAAAAAATACAATCCTTTCTTCGGTGGTGAACAAAGCTTATTTTGCTGATATTCCAGAAGGCAGAATGGATTATGTATTCCGTTCAAACGGATCCTTTGTGATTTGGAAAGATGATTTGAAAGAAAAACGAGTGTTAGATGGAAATTGGGTTTTTGTCGAAGCATCCGCATCAGAAGCAAAAATTAAAATTTTTGGCCGTGATCACAAGGTCGTGACACAAAGTTTAGATTCTAATAGTCCCTATTCTGAAAAAACGGAAGAGAAATCAACTTTGATCTTTAGTGATACTCTTACTGTGAAAAAAGTGGGGAATGGAATTCAGATGGTGGGCAAAAAAGTCCAAATCTCCCAATAAACTCATTGTTCGTTTCTTTATTTGGTAAGGACATCTATTGGTATGGTGTCCAAGCAACTTCCTTATTAGAAACAGGGAATTTACATTCGCCAGACAGATCCCCTGTTTTCCATATTGTGGCTCTTGTATTTCATTTATTTGGAATCAATGACCAAAGTTTATTCGTTTTTCAAATCATCACCGTTCTATGGCTTACCATTACTTTGTATGGTACAAGATTCCTTCTCAAATCACCGACTGAGTCTTGGAATCTATTGCCATCGGCGATGGTTTTTGTATTGGGAGTTCTTTATCCCAAACAAGCTTGGGCAGTTGGATTTCTTTTATTAACATATGGATTCTTGTTTACAGAGCGACTAACATGGAAATATGGTCGATGGATTTTCACTGGAATGTTTTTTCTACTCACAATTTGGTTTCACACCATGGTTGGGGTATTGGGAATCGGGCTTTGGTGTCTCTATCAATTTCCTAGAAAATACGATTTTCTCTTTTTTATCATTTTAGGAATCTTACCGTTCTGGATTCCAACTGATGATAACGATCGTTTCGCGATAGATGGTAAAACTTTTCCAGTCTTTGCAGCCTATGGAATGATGGGATTCGGAATTTTATGGGATTGGTCACTTTTGATTTTTGGAAAAAATGTTCCAGATCGTTACCTACCCATTCGACGTGGCCTTGCTTTTATCGGAATGTTACTCGTTTTACCGTTGTTTCATTTTGCCGATATCCAATTTCGAATTTTAATTTCCTTCCTACTTCTAACGGAAATTTTTTCCCGATACAATGCCAAACAATTATTAATTACAGCTGTTAGTTTTGGATTATGGTTTTATGTATTGATACAATCACCGCATTTATTTCGTTATGCTTATGAAGACATGTGGAACCCCGGGGAAAGGGCCGCATTGTTTCCTAACAATGGTTTGCTTGTGGCTCACCATGGATTTTGTGAATACTATCATTTCCAATTTAAAAAGGACTGTATGTCTTGGGAACCAGATGAAAAAGCCATGACGGAACTCAGCCCAGGAAAACAAATCTACCGACTCGTTTACGGTATCCGAATGGAAAACCTACGTGCCAGTACAGAAAATGGGAACCCTATTTTTTCTATCATCGAACCATTAGGGGAATACCAATTGGTATTAGAAACGGATTGGCAACGGTATCGTATGTGGTTGGAGAAACGTAATTCAAAACTTTTAGGTGTTGCCAAGTCTTGGAAAAATCCATATCGTAAACGTCCAGGTTTCCTCCAAAGAAAACAACAATATGGGATTTAAGATACGTAAACACAAATCAGATCTTTTTCCAAAGAAGGTCCACAGGAGTGAACTTCGCCTTTTTTTTGGGAAACTTTATTTTCAATGGAAACGGACCTTGATCTGGTTAAAAGAACGAAAGTCCTTTGCTCGAACCATCATGGATCCATCCTCAATCAAAGAGGAATATCCAATTTCGATTTTTATACACCAATCTCCCATTTACCGTAAGTTAAAAGATGTTCCGATGTATCTACAAGAAAACAAAAAGGTGAATTTGGAGATCGCCTTACAAAAAATAGATGGAATTCTTTTGGAACCGAACCAAGTGTTTTCTTTTTGGTATCTTGTCGGAAAACCTACCAAACGAAAGGGGTATCTACCTGGGATGCAATTGAAAAATGGTGGATTTATAGAAAGTACGGGGGGTGGTCTTTGCCAAATGGCAAATTTAATTTATTGGATGACCTTACACACCCCTCTCACTGTGAAAGAAAGATGGCGTCATAGTTTTGATATCTTTCCTGATTCGAATCGCACACTTCCCTTTGGATCGGGGGCCACCTTATCCTATAACTACATCGACCTACAAATCCAAAACACAACCAAACAACCGTTTGTTTTACGTATATGGATCGAAGATGGAAATTTATGCGGGGAATGGAGGAGTGATCGGGACATTCCTTATTTGTATTCTGTTTACGAATCTTACCATGCCTTTCATGCAGAACCTTGGGGTGGATACACAAGACGGAATACCATTCGTCGGAAGGTAATCTTAAAAACCACAAAAGAATTGATAGAAGACCAATTGGTAACAGAAAATACCGCATGGATGATGTATGAACCATTATTGGAATCAAACCCCCAAAAATAAAAAAACAAGGAACAACTGTAATGCGAAACTTGAATCGAATATGGATCCACATTGGATTTGATGCCTTGCGATCTGCATTCAATTTAATTTTACTTGTGGTTATTTCGATCTTTCTTTCAACACCTTTTGGGGCTGAAGACTCAAAACTGATTGTGTTTGACAAAACCGCATACCTCCAATCCATCAAAAAAGATCCCAACCGAGTTCTCATTGACTTAGAATCCATTCCAGAGATTGTTTTGGACATCAGATATGCCTCAGAAAATAACTTCACAGGCCAAGTGATCTACAACCGAGGAAAAGCGTTTGCGAGAAAACGTGTGGCGGAAGCCCTCCGCAATGCCCAAATCGAATTTTTAAAACAAGGGCATTCCATTCAAATTTATGATGCCTATAGGCCGTACCAAGCGACTGTCAAATTTTATGAAATCATAAAAGACACTCGTTATGTAGCCTCTCCCAAAACGGGGTCAAGGCATAACAAAGGTTGTGCGATTGATTTAACCTTGGTAGATAAAAATACAAAACAATCATTACAAATGCCAACTAAATACGATTCCTTTGAAAAAGCAGCTTGGGCAAATGCTCCCGTTTCTGATCCAGTGACCAAACAAAACAGAGACAAACTCATTGAAGGGATGAGCCGATTTGGATTTCGAGTCAACAAAACGGAATGGTGGCATTTTGATTTTTTGGATTGTTCTGGGTATGAAGTATTGGACATTCCATTTGAAGAATTAGAAGATGATGATCTTAGGAAATACAAATGAAGAAACAAATTTTACTTTTTTTATCTCTGGTTGTATCAGGATCTCTTTTGGCACAGACCAAAGGATTCATTTCATTTGAAGAAAATGGCTTGTACGGTTTCAAAGACAAAAAAGGAAACGTGATGATCAAACCTGAATACCAACATGCGATGGAATTTACAAAATCTGGTGTTGCCTTTGTGGTTTTGAAAAACAAATGGGTTTGTATCAATCACAAAAACAATGTATTACTCGAAAGTTTCCTTTATGATAATGGCCCCGACTATATATCAGAGAGACTCGCGAGGTTTGTCGAAAACGGTAAAATGGGTTTTCATAATGAACGTTGCCAAAAAGTGATCAAAGCCACATATGATTTTGTGTACCCATTTGAAAATGGTTATGCGATTGTTTGTAATGGGTGTGAGCTGAAGCCAGAAGGGGAACACAAACGAATTGTGGGTGGTTTGTATGGACTCATCAATCGAAAAGGGAAATTGGTGGTGCCGGTTGTTTCTGATGCGATCCTTTCTGTTGATGCAAAGAAAAAAACTGCTGAAGTGAAAGAAGGTGGGAAAACCGGAAAGGTGAATTGGAAGTAGGGCCATGCGGCCCAGAAATATTGGACTGGAGATTGATATATTTTGATCATCTGATTTGGTATGAAAAGAAATGTATCAGCGTTGGAATGTAAATCCAACGGTTTGAAACGTTTTTACTAACACAAAAAACAACCTAAAGATGAAGAATTCTTTCGATAGGTTGTTTGACTCAGTTTATTATTTTGGATTTTTTGCTTTCTCAATTTCAGAACTGATTCCTGAATATAAAGCGTTAATACCTTTGGTAGCAGATGCAACATACAGTGCCGTTTTTGCTTTATCATCTGGCGCTGCTTTGAGGCTCAATGCATTGATGGTGACAGCATCCACTTCTGCCCAATATTGGATACCTGGGTTTTTTGTATCATAAAGAACAAAACGGAATGTGATTCCTTGGCTTTCCATGGTTGATTTTCCACCGGAAGCCAATGGAAACGCAAGGGCTTCTACCTTTAAGTATTCTGCCAGTTTTGCAAAAACTTCTGTTGTTTTAGGATCTAAGGAATTGGAATTCACAATTGCTTCTGTGATTTTTCCCATCGCAGTATCTAAGTCTTTTTTGATTCCAAGTGTTTCGGCTGCTTTTACAGTCAAATCTCCACCAGGAATTAGGTTACCGTAAATTTCTCCCACTTTGGCTTGGGAAATGCTTCCAAAAGTTTTTAAAACTTCGTCATTGGAATCTGCCACACTATTTGTGCTCATGTCAAATACAGCCATTGTAATGACATTTTTCACATTTGGATTGAATTTATTTGTCTTTTGGAAACGCAATGCACTTGTTCCGCAGTTCACTAAGAATATCAGAATACAAGCGATTATGAAATTTATTTGTTTCATTGATTACCATCCTTTGGTCATATAACAATTGACCAACAAACAGGAATTATTGCATAAATTTAAAAAAAAGGAATGGATTGGGTCAAGATCTGCCGAATTATGTCACATCGTTTTTAAGTAAATTTCCTGCGTCATTTACTTAAGTGTATGGAAGTATCGATCGGAGTGGAAATTTTTTCGCATCACACGAGTTTTGTTGAAGTTGGAAAACCCCGCGCCAGCGATTGCAGCGTAAATCCTTTTGCGAAGCGAAAGATTGGAGCGGAAAAGCGCGGTCGTTGAAGGAGAGGATACTTAAATTCTAACCATTCCGAGGCGCTATAAATAAAGACCAACCGAATCGGATTTTACGTGTTATGCGAATCTTTTGCTTATTTTAAATAAGACTGTAAACTTGGCAAAAAGAATTGGAAATCTTTTTTTCCAATTTGGATCAATCGAAACGTTTCTGTTTCTGTTTCCAAATGGATTTGTCCAAAAAACCAACCGAGTTTTGTCGAAGTGTTTTGTAATTCTGCAAAGTCAATTGGGATATGCGTTGGGTTTCCTAACATAGGATTCCGAAGCAAATGGATTTGTTTTTTTGTGAGAACCAGTAACCATTTTCCAGCGGTGTATTTTTTTTGTTTTCCTTCCAAAAGCCCAATGCAATATCCTTTGATGGTTTCATTCTCATCTAGAAATTGATGAAGGATTTTGAATTCGGGTACATATAAAAATAGAACATCGACACTGATTTCAGGGTGATTGGTAAGTAAAGATTGGATTTGAGATTTGATTTGGTCCGAAGTTTGCATAATATTCCTTTCACCTCAACGTAGAAAGTGCCAATTCTATATGTTTGTTCCAACTTTGGCAATAAAAAAGGCACCCAACTTTCGTCAGATGCCTTTTGAGACGTAAATTAAAATTTCTGAATCTTATTTGAGATTCAAAATTTTTACACAGCGTTCACAACTAAATCTCCAC
Source organism: Leptospira biflexa serovar Patoc strain 'Patoc 1 (Paris)' (assembly GCF_000017685.1). Taxonomy (NCBI): domain Bacteria; kingdom Pseudomonadati; phylum Spirochaetota; class Leptospiria; order Leptospirales; family Leptospiraceae; genus Leptospira; species Leptospira biflexa. The sequence goes on along the minus strand of NC_010602.1, from coordinate 3,280,430 downwards.
CGGCTTTCACTTCACCAGCTTCGTTTTTTGCTTCTACGAGTACAGTCACAGTTTTTTTACCATCTTTTTCAAATTTCTTTTTGATGGTTCCAACAACTGTTAGTTTTTCGCCAAGTTTTGTCATGGCTTTGAATGTCACACCAAAGTAGGCGATGTCTTTTTGGTCTGCCCAAGAAGTGCAAAGTCTTCCCACTTGTGCCATAACATACATACCATGAGAGATGGTTCCATCAAGGCCTGCTTTTCTTGCAAAGTCAGGATCATTGTGAATCGGGTTAAAATCTCCAGATGCTCCCGCATAACGAACTAAATTCGCATGTTCGATGACTGGAATGTCTAGCGGAGGGAGAGTTTGACCAACTTCTACTGAATCAAATTGAATTTTTGCCATTGTTTGCCTCCTTGGATTAATCCTTACGAATGAAAATCGCCATCTCTGCAGAAAGGATGGGATCATTTTTTTCATCATAGATGGTGGTTTTGAAAGTTACAATTTCTGCTCTTCCTACTTTAACGTCGGAGATTTCAGATTGTGCGTACACTTTGCCCGGGTATAGGATTTTGTGGTAAGTGTATTCTTCTTTCAAGTGAAGGATTTTGGAAAGGTCGATACCGAGTTCTGCCATATCGTTCCAAATCTTTGGGTAACCCCAAAACATGATGACCGTAGGGAAGGTAGGGGGAGCCGGAACATCTGAGTATCCTGCTTTTTTTGCTTCTTCTACGTCAAAATAGATTGGGTTTTTTTCGTTGATGGCGAGGCAAAATTCTTTGATCTTTCCTCGTTCCACTGTGAAATCAAAACGATCTAGTTTTTTTCCAACTATATCTTTTGTTATTGCCATTGGCATTTTCTCCTTAGTGTTTGTCGATCCAAGCAACTAACTCATTTAAGACGACTGCTCTGTCTTTTGGAAGTTCGTTCATGGTTTCATGGTATAATTCATCAAAAAGTCTTTTGGTTTTGTCTTTGGAAGCAACTCGTTCAAATGCATCGTTTGTGCCTTCAGGTAGAGCAATTTGGTCTTCTTTTCCATGGAACATATAAATTGGCACTTTGATTTTTTCAGCAGATTCCAATGCGAGTGTGTAACAATTGAGAAGGTAATCTCCCAGATACGCACAAACATTACCGTGCACAAGTGGGTCTTTGACATAGGCGTCAACCACCGATTTGTCACGAGAGATGAGATTTACGTTGAGACCTGTTGGAATCGTGAGAGTGGGGAGGGCTTTTGCTAAAAAACCACCGGCTGCTTTTTTTATGTCCATCACAAGATCTGTTTTCACTTTGATGGGTAGGGCGCTACAGATATAAGCATCCAAATCATTTTGGTAGTTGTCGGTAGCTGTATACAAGAAAGTAATCGCAGCTCCCATGGAGTGACCAAGTAAGGTAACCTTACTAACACCTTCGTTTTGTTTGGCGATGTCGATGAGTTGTTTTAAGTCGGCAAAAAAATCAGAAAAATGGGTGATGACCCCGCGGCGACCATCGGACTTACCATGGCCTCGGCAGTCGATGAGGTAAATGGCATAGTTACGTTCCGCCATAGCTTCCAACAAAAAATTGTAACGACCGCCGTGTTCCCCAATCCCGTGGTGGACAACGAGCACTCGTTTGACTCCTGACTTTGGTCGGTAAATCTGGTAATAAATTTTACCACCATCTTTGTTTTGAAAGGTAGACTCCACGCGGGAGTAGGCTTGTTCCCAATTACTCATAGATGTCAAGGATGGACGATGGAAACCTAAAAAGAAACAACTTTTCCTATTCTTGGGAAACCTGTTTTGCAAACTGGTTCCAAATGCGAAAGATCCTTCCCTTCGCCCCCATCCTTTGTTTTTGTCTCATTCACTGTTTGAACCAATCGGAATTTCGTTCCCCAGTGGATTTGGTTTTAGAATTAAAACATGCTAGATCCAAAATCAAAATTGGTAAGGACTACTTGCCCTACCATTGGAAAAAAAATCCAGGAAGGCAAAGTGGTCTCCCCCTCTCTAGGAAATGGGAAAACACACAAATCACTTTCAACACAAACAAAGATATATTTTTAAACCATTCTCTGGATGCCGTCTTTTTCCCGCCGGGACAAGAATACCATTTTCAACTTTCCAAAGGCACTTACCAATTTTCTTCGCTATTGGGTCTGTTAGGCGAAAAAGAATTCCAAACATCGGTCTCGGGAAAATTGAAATTGTTTTCCGGGTCGCTACTTCTCAAAGAATGGGACCTCTCAGGTTCCCCCAAAGAACAATGGATGAAAAAAAAGGAATCCCTCACTCTTGGCGGTGATTTGCGAATGGTTTGGGAGAGTCGGGATAGTTTTTTATTTGTCGGCGAACCTTTGTTATATCCAGATGAATGGTCGGAATCATTTTCCACTTTCAAGAAACCAAAATCAGTGATTCTCATTGTGATCGATTCCGCAAGGAAAGATTTTTTTGGTGCCTATGGGTATCGGCATTCTGTCACACCTGTGATGGACCAGATGGCGAGGGAATCTGTATTCTTTGAAAACCCTTTTGCGAATGGAAACTGGACCAAACCTTCCATGATGTCATTTTTCCATTCTGAATATTCGTCTAACCTCGGTTTGGGGAATTCTTGGTTTTCTACAAAACCGTACCAACGAAAAGTGTATTACGGTAAAAATCGTGATAATTTAGCCAAAACCTTTCGGGAAGCAGGTTATTTTTCACAGACCATTATGAATAATGTTTTCTTTTTAGATTATACCACAGTGGGTCTTGATTTGGGATTTCATAATTCCTTCCAGGTGGGGATGGACATTGTGGATACTGAAGTTCTGACAAACCAAGCCATCCAGTTTGTCACAGACAAAAAAGACATTCCTTATTTTTTACATTTTAATTTGAACACCCCACATGCATCCTATTCTCCTCCCCCTGAAGACATGAAGGCAGTGCGTAAGATTGTACCTGATTCGGAATTTTTTCGATATGAATCTCCCGTGCAACGTTATTTAGGGGAGATGCATTATACCGATCGTGAGATTGGTCGACTCATCACAAAATTAAAAGAATTGGGTAGCTACGAGGAAACGATGATCATTGTGACGGGTGACCACGGTGAACTCTTTAGTCCCGAACATGATTATAGTTACCATTTTATCATGCAAACTCGGTTTGGTCACGGGGAGACCCATTACGATGAAGAAATCAATGTGCCTTATTTCATCAAACTACCCAAATCCATTGCAGATACCATAGAACCCGATAAAAACAAATCGTTGTTTAGCGAAGATAAAAATTCGGTACAAAATAATTACTCAAAATCGCAAATCCGAATCCCGGGCCAGTCTTCTTTAATGTCCCTTGCACCCACCATCTTAGGATTTTTGGATTTAAAACCCCAAAATGCAACTTACCATGGTGTAAACTATGCAACCTGCATTCTTCAATCCAATCCATGCCCGAAAGAAACCTTTATTTATACAGAAGGGCGGATGTCGGAGTCAGTGCGAACAGAACACTACAAATACATTCGTCGTTATCCAGGATTTACGACAGTTAGGCGAACTTCAACTGGCGATCCACATACCATGGCCGAAGAATTGTATGATCTTAAAAAAGATCCAAAAGAATTATTTAACTTAAGTTTGGTGAAAGAAGGGGAAGGATTATTACATATCGCAAGAGCTGACTTCCGGCGGGAAAATTTTTTAAAACGGAATGGAATTCGCATTTGGATCCCACCTTGTGAGGAAGCCATCTGCCGAGATTTTTTATCCATGAATGTCCAAGGTTCCTTGTATGATTGGGAAGCACCTGAGACAGTCCAAATCAATTCAGGTTCTGCAAAAACGGTTTCCATATCCAAGGAAACTCGAGACTCCGAAGGAACAAAACGAATGATGGGAAGAAAGGATTCGAAAGTAACAACGGTATCCCATACCTCCGAGCGTACCCAACCTGATGAAATCATTTTAAAAACTGTGAATCCAGAATTGGGTGCATATTTTCAATTCACACGGAATGGAAAAACGATCCCTGTTCGTTTTGGAAGGTATGGATTGGAATACCAAAGGTCCCTATCGAATGTCGAAGACCTCATCGTTTCAGAAAGGCAACCAGAAGGTTTATTCCAATCACCACTCCCTTGGGTGTACAATGATGGAGCCTTTAGTGGGTCTGGTGAAACGGAAGTACAAAAAGAGATGGGAAAAGAAGTGAAAAAAATATTAGAAACTTGGGGTTACATCCACGAATAATTGCTCGTATTGATTAAGGGTTTTTTCTTAGTCTAATTACACAGTTCTATGAAAGATACCTTTATCGCGCCTCGTTTTGAATTTCCTGTTGCCTTAGGATTAGATCTAGGATTTCCCATCCTCACAAAACTTCTGTTTAATTTAGATGGAGTGGTCATCGCAAAAGAAGATGAACTACGTTTGAAGGAAACAAAGGACAAACGAGTTGTGTATCTTTTCAACCAACCCACGGAAATGGAATCCATTGTTGCCTACCAAGTTGCCAATACGATTGGAACTCGCTTTCATTATATGGCGTCTCGCAGTATTTTCAATTGGGGATTTGGGATTGTCGGGGAAGTCATCAAACGAGTGGGGGCATTTTCCGTTTTGCACGGAAGCTCCAATCGAAATATGATTCGTACCACCAAACGAATCTTATCCGAACGTGATGGAAAACTTGTAATGTATCCTGAAGGCATCATGTCAGGAGAAAATGATAATTTGGTATCCTTCTTACCAAGCACAGCACAACTCATATACTGGGGTTTGGAAGAAGCCAAAAAAAAGGACCCACATGCGGAACTTTTTTTACAACCCACCTTCGTGAAATATAAAATCTCTGGAACACGTGATTCCATTTTAAAGGACATTGAAACTTCTTTAACGCGAATCGAACGTAAATTGAAATTGTATCCAGGTGGTCGGACCATCCTTCGTCGTTTTTTGACTGTGGGCCGAGTGATGTTGGAAGAAACGGAGTTTGAACTCGGGATTCCAAAATCGGCCATCAATGGAAAAGATTTTGATTATCGGTTGGGACGAGCAAGGCATACGGCGCTCAACTTAGCTGGCCAAATCCTCAATCTCAAATTCCAAGATTCGGACAATGCCATCCAAAAGATCCGAATTTTATTCCATACTTTAGACCGAATTGAAGCTGGAATTCCTTTAGAGTCTACCCCCAAACACCTAACAGACCAAAATATCCGTAGGGCCAAACAATTGGTGGAAACGGCATATGCCTTTCTCATCACCCAACCCAAAAGTCTCATCCAATGGCCTTCAGCAGAGCGACTGATGGAATGGATTTGTAGTTTTGAACGGCATATTTTTGGAAAATCGGAAATGAGGGCAAAAAAAGCCTATGTGTATGCAACGCCTTCCATTCCACTCGCATCGTATTTTCAAAAATACAAAACAAACAAAAAAGAGAGTTATCACTTGTTACTTGGTGATATTCGAAAGGAAATGGAAAAACTATTGGAGCGTGGGAAAAAGGAAAGTGAACCTTTGGTCCCTCCTTATTCGGTGGGACTCGATTTACAAATTGGTTAATCTAGAACGAGAGTGATTTCTACCCTTCTGTTTTTGTGCCGATTTTCTTCTGAATCATTGGGCGCGACTGGAAATTCATCCGCATACCCACGAAAGGAGATATGTTTTTCATCCATTTTGTGATTGTCGACTAACGAATGCAAAACGGACTTTGCTCTCTCTTCTGAAAGTTTTTGATTGTATTCTTTTTTTCCAATATTGTCCGTATGTCCCGAAACTCTGATTTCGCGGTCAGGGTATTTTTTTAAAATTTCTGCAATTTTTGCCACAGCCGATTCCGCATCGACCTTTAGTTTGCTATCATTAAAATCAAATAAAATGGAATCTAAGGAAAACACGATTCCATCCTCTGTGGTGCGAACTTTCACTGGCAGTTGTTCTGCAATTTGATTTGGGTCATCGATTGGTGAATTTGGATCTGGATTTTCTTTCACATCTGGGTGAGTGACACCATCTGTCATTTCTGGGATCTCTGTCGATTGTGGTGGCAATCTTCCTTCCAGGTTTTGATTTGGATCTCCCAATCCAGGCCGTTGCCTTTTTTGGATGCGTTTCCCATTGGGGAGACCATCCCTTGTATAACCTACAATCAAATCATTTAAGATGTCTTCACGGATTGACTCTTTGTCTTTGGCATTCACTTGGTTTCTTAAGAAATATACCCCCTTCACGAGGAAGTTTGCTTCTTGGACAGTCCCATTGGGATAAATGAATGTATAGGAAAGTTTGACTTCCTTAAATTCAGGAACTCCTTTTTCGGCGTTAAAAAATACGGTACCGGTAGCAAACCCAAAAATCTTATAAGGCACGTTAGGTGCCATTTTTTCAGATTCTGGTTTGGAATAAAAAATGGGATAAGTGTATGTGATTTTTTCGCAATTGCCAGAGTAGTTCCCTTCTTTCCATGGAAAAATCCCTTGGAAGGTATATTCAGGAGTCACTTTCACTCGGATGCGTTCGGAAGAAAAATCAAAGGACTCCTCTGCTGGTAGTTTCCAAACATCGGATACCGATAGCGGTGAATCAGGGAAAGAAGGAAAACTACGTAGGTTAGGCATAATGAATTCATTGGGCACTTCATAACGGCCATTGCGAAACAATGTGAAGTCGGATACAAATTCTTTGTCCTTCCAAAATGGACCCGATGTTTTACCATATCGCATATATGTATCAAACCAAGCGTTCACCAAACAAGAGTCTTGCGAACATTGTCTGGTTTTCATCACCACTCGGTTTTTGTCTTCTCGTTCGACAGTTTTGGTTCCCACTCGGAAAAGGACATCATGGTATTCGTTCAGTTCCAATACCTGGTTTGTTGCCCATTTCCATTGGAAATGGGTTTTTCCAGAAGGATTGGCAAACAATTCCAAAAGAGGAAGGATTGTGACAAAACAGAGCAAGAGGGAACGCATTTTGGTCTTCACTTTGCAAAGATCGGGGTTTTTTCATAAAAACTGAGGGTGGAATTGGAAAAAACCGCGCCTTTTTGCGATTGACGGAGGACGGAATTTGGGCTTTACCTGAATAACGATGAAAAACCTTTCTCTGCTTTTTTACATTTTAATTACAATCAATTTTGTCGCATGTAAGGACAAACAAACCCTTAAGGTTGCCGGGTCAGAAACCATGAACAGCATGATGCTATTTTTGGGAACGGAATATGAAAAAACAAATTCAAATGTTCGTGTAACAGTAGAAGGTGGTGGTTCGGAAGCAGGGATTGACCGCCTCCGAAAAGGAGAAATTGATATGGCAGTTTCTTCTCGTGACTTAAACCAAGCCGAGTTCGATGACCTTCGCAAAACTGGGAACTTGGAAAAAGTGCGTTTGGCTTACGATGGTGTGGCTCTGGTTGTGAATCCAAAAAACCCTGTGGCAAAACTCAATTTGGTCCAAACGTCCGATATCTTTTCTGGAAAAATTAAAAACTGGAAAGAAGTGGGAGGGTCAGATGCTCCGATCGCCATTGTGATCCGTAACGATAAATCAGGAACGCAAGACTATTTCCAAAATCATATTTTGAAACGAAAAGATCTGGGTCCCGATGAATATACTAAGTTCAAATCCAATGTGTTTTCCCCTAATGCCAAAATCGTAAAAGACAATGCAGAAATGGCAAAATTCATCCAAGATAATCCAAATAGCATTGGTTATATGGGAATGGGATCTGCACTTGTGGATCATAAAGACAAAATAAAAGCACTCGATTATGCCAGAAATCCCAAAGATCCATACGTGGCACCATCTGTAAGAAATGTTTACGACCGTAAGTACAGACTGGCTCGTGAATTGTTTATGATCTATAAAACAGACCAAGGTGATAAAATTGATGCCTTTGTTACGTTTCTCACAAGCGAACAAGGACAGGTAGCAGTGTTACAATCGGGTTATCTCAGAGCCTCTCTTCCGGAAGTGGAAGTGTCTGCTGAACCAGTGAAATAATAAATTGGATTCCAATCTTTCCGCGATGGAATGAAACTACATGTTCCTTCGTTGCGGGAAGGTATCTATTTCAAGAGAGGTTCCATTTCCCTTCTAATTTTTTAAAAACAATGATTTCCATTTGGAAGGTTGTTTGAGTTGGTTTCGGCTCAACTGGAATACTGGCACAGGAGTTCCCACTCCCTTTAAAGTTGCCTTTTGTTTCCGATAAAAGTAACCATGCTCTTTGACCAATTCTTCAGAACCTGTGGCATTCCAAACGTTCGTCGTTCACCACAGCTAACGCAGATCCTTCGTTCAGTCCAACTTTTGCAGCATGAACAAAAAAATCGACAGAATCACTTTCGCTTAAACTATGTTCGGTGGCAAATTTGAGTGGATTGACACGGAGTAACTTCCAATCATCCGAATGGTTTACATAATTTTCTGCAATTTGTAAAATTTCAGGTTTTAATGTAGGAAAGGTTCGTAATGTATCGAATTTTTGTTTGATGATGGAATCTTTCAATCTGTGCCTTCTAATTTTGCAACGTATGGCAAATTGCGATACTTACCTTGGAAATCCAAACCATATCCAACGAGGAAATCATCTTCGATGATGAAGCCCGGGTAATCTACGATGATGTGTGGATTGGCTTTTTTTTGTTTCCAAAAAAGAGCGGCCACTTTTAGATCCTTTGGATTTTGTTTTTGGACTTCCAACAGCAGGTATTCCAAGGTTTTCCCTGTATCCACGATGTCTTCGACTAACAGAACGGATTTGTTTTGAATCGATTTTTTCAATTCTTTTGTGATTTTAAAATCTCCAGAGGAGGTTCCATCACCATAGGAAGAGGCACCCATAAAATCGACTTCATGTGGGATGGCGATGCTACGGCAAAGGTCCGCTGTAAAAATGAACCCTCCATTCAGGATCCCAATGACAACGAGATCTTTGCTTAAAAAATCTCGAGAGATTTCACGCGCTAATTCTTCTACACGTTGGTGGATTCGTTCTTCTGAATATAAAGGTTTCATTCTTTTCCTATTTGCCCAGGGATCCAGAATACTACTAATTGGCAACTTCCCCAACTAAGATTTTTCCAAGAATCCCCAGAAAAACACAATCCGAGAAAGGAAGCCGTCGGGAATTTCTGGAAGAGAGACTGGTCATTATCACCCAATAATAAGGCAGAACCAAAGGTTTCTAATCCTGGATTGTGTCCAACAAGACAAACCGAACGAGTGCTAGACGAAAGTCCATGCAATACGAACAATAAATCTTCTTTGTCCGCATCATAAATATTTTCTCGGATTTCAGGTTTGGGGAATCGTAGGATTTCCTTTCGAAGAGAGGAATAGGTTTTTAAAGTTCGTTCGGCAGCAGAGACCAAACATTGGTCAAATTCAAAACGACTTTCTTTGAGATAATCTCGTAATGCTTTGGATTGTTCTTTTCCCCTTCGAGATAAGGAACGATCTAAATCAGTCTCATACGGTTCATCCCATTCGGACTTCGCATGCCTGAGTAAGTAGATATGTTTCATACATATACATTAGTCGAAACATATGACTTAGAAATCACGAAATTGCTATTTTTGTATTTCTTTTTCGTATTTAGAAATGAGTTCGTTGTTGTTTTTGCAGGAAAATTTTGTCCTCATTTGGTTCAAGTGGTACTCGACTGTTTTTCTTGATTTTTGGATCCGGTCTGCCACTTCATTTTGGGATAATCCTTGGACGAGAAGGTTTAGGATTTCCATTTGGAAAGGAGAAAACGGAAGTTGTACTTTGCTCACTCCATCCGAAACAAAGGAACCACCTTTCATCACAAGTTGGATGACTTCGGGGAGTTTGGCGATCGGATCGGACTTTAGCATATAACCGTCTGCTTTGGACTTGAGTGCATCTTCAACATAGACCCGGCTACCATGCAATGAGAAGATAATGACCTTAGTGGGTTGGTGTTTTTCTTTGATTTCTCTTAATACATCGATTCCATTTCGGTCTGGTAGATCAATGTCGAGAATTAATACGTCAATGGGATTTGTTGCGATGAATTCAAACAAATCGGCGGCCGTTCGAAATTCTCCGGCAAGAGAAAAGAAAGGATTGGATTTCAGAATAGATATGATTCCTTCAGTGACAACGGAATGGTCTTCTAAGATGGCAATTTTAACGGATTCCACAGCCTTATGATTTTCACAGTCTCCATCTCATCTATCCAAAAATCTTTTTCTACCTTAGTAAAATTTTGTCGTTATCCCTTAATTTTGGTCTTTGCCCTCCTTTTCTCCCAATCATGCCACTTGGATGTTTCCCCAACCTTACTGGCGAAAGATGGTGTTTTGGACGTAAGGATGGCCAATTTATCAGAAGACACTGTGAACTTGATTGGAAAGTGGGAATTCTATTGGAATGAATTCTTAGATCCAAAACAAATCTCTCCAACGAATATTTCCTATCTTTCTGTAGGGGTTCCTTGGTTTTCGCAAGCCAATGAAGACGGTGTCGATTATCCAAGTTTTGGATATGCGAGTTATCGGCTGACCATCCTATTACCACCCAAAACAGAAGAAAGGGAAACATATGCACTTCTCATCCCTGTTCTGCATAGTGCCTACAAAATATACGCCAATGGTAAGTTAGTTGCTGAGAATGGAATCATTGGAAAAAATGATACAACTCACAAGCCATCATTTCATACAAAGATTATTCCTTTAATCGATATCAATCAAAAAGTAGATTTGGTCATCCATATTTCCAATTTCTCCCATAAATATGCGGGGATTCATGGAATCATTCGATTTGGTAAATTGGAAAAGATCATTCAAGTTTGGAACGAATACCACTCCGCGACATGCATCATTTTGATATTTATGGGATTATTATCCATATATCATGCGTTAGTTTATGCGATCAATCGATCAGAAAAAAATGCACTAAGGATGTCCTTTGTTTATTTAGGAATCTTGATTTTAAGTGCAACATTAACTGAAACTAGAATTTTATTTAATTTTTTATCGGATGATTATTGTATTCCTCTGTTTCGGTTATCAAGAGTAGGGTTCGTCATCGTCTTGTACTTTGGAGGAAGTGTTTTATTCTCCTTAGCCCAAATGCGTATCTTCAAAAAGATGTTAGTGCTTTTAAAAATTTACTCACTAACATTTCTTATGGTTTCTCTTTTGACTCCCATCAAACATTTAGCTCTTGTTAGTTACTATTTTGAGTTTTTTTCAGTGATTTTTGTTATTTTAGGATTAATTTCTGTTTCCCTTGCTTTATACTTCCAACGAAAAGAAAGTAAGTTATACTTTTTTAGTTTGTTACTTGCCGTGATTGGAGGCATCATTGATGTCATATTGATTTCGAATCCTAATTTGGGATTTAGACCGATGGGACTCATTTCATTGTATTTATTTATTTTTCCGCAGACCTTAGGGGTTACATTTGGACTCATCAGAGTGTATAAACGATCTGAGTCAATTTCTAAGGAACTCTACAAAAGAAAAGAAGCACTCGAAAAAAAAGTAAAAGCTCGCACGGATGAATTGGAAAAGGCAAATCGTTGGAAGGCAAACTTTGTATCTTTGATTTCGCATGACTTACGTTCGCCGCTCAATAGTGTGAATCAAATTTTGGATGTGATTGATTTTAGTTTTAGCGAAACTTCAGAAGAAGAAAAAAAGAAATTTTTAGATATTTGTAAAACAGGTGTCACTCAGTCTCTCAAAATGTTGGAACAACTATTAGATGTAAGTCGTTTTGATGCTTTTGGAACAAAACTCATCCAAACCAAATTTTCTGTGAATGATCTGTTGAACGAAATCATTGAGTCGGTCGAACCACTCGCCACTCTGAAAGGGATTCGGATCCAAAAAGACACTCCCATCGAAGCCGAAATCATTGCTGACAGAACTCTCATCGGTGAGGTGTTTAAAAATATTCTCACAAACTCAATTAAGTATTCCTACTTAAACTCTGAAGTTTGGGTTGGAGTATCCTATAAAGGGAAGTGGCTGAGTGTGGAAATCAGAGACCGCGGGCTTGGGATGAGTGAAGAACAAATCCACAAACTCACAGGGGAAGAAAATATCAAAAGTACACCGGGTACAGCGGGTGAACGTGGCACTGGACTTGGTTTACAGCTTTGTAATAATATTTTAGAAGCACATTTTGGAAAACTTAGGATCAAGTCTGTCCTTGGAGTTGGCTCATCCTTTGAGATTTCACTTTCCAAAAGTACCAAGTCAGTGTTACTTGTTGATGATTCTGGGAACTTTAGGTCAGACTTAGCGGAGGTTATGCGAAGGAATCAATGGATTGTGATCGAAGCCGGGAATGGAGAAGAAGCCCTTTCCCATTTGGCAAGGATCACACCATCTCTCATCATCACGGACTTACATATGCCTGGGATGAATGGAATCTCTCTCATCCACGAATGGGAAGGTCGCAGAAATCAAAACCAAAAAATACCCATCATCCTCATCAGTTCCGATGCCCCTCTTTCAGGAGGAAATTCCTTCTTAGAAGAGGAGGGTTTGGAAACCATTGTTTCTGCCTATTTTTCAAAAATGTACAAAGCAGAAGATTTATGTGAACAAATCGAAATGATTTTAATGTAACAAACGTTCCATGTGATTTTTGATATGAAGGGTATGGGCCAAATCATATTCTTCTTTGGTCAATTCTCCATACGCAAAATGTGGCCGAAGGGAAGATTCTGTTGTTTTGGAAAAAAGTTCGATGGCTTGTATGAGTCGTTTTGCGCCCAGTTTCCACTCGATTTGGTTGTTTATTTCCTCGGCGCCAGGAATTGGTTCTTCCAATCCGTGATTCATTTTGTTTTTGAAAGCAAATACAGAAAATGCAATTTTACCAACGGAACCTCGAAAGAGGGATGATTTCATTTCAGGGTAACCTTGGATCGAAAATTCGATGCTTTGTGCACAATGTGATAACACTTTGCCAAACGACCAGTTCCCTTCCAATTTCATTTCGGCCGGATTCTTGAGTAAATTGGCAACTAAGATATGATAGTCTTTTAAAAACTCTGCTTCTGCCCAAGGAGATGAATTCGATTCCTTAGGTTCACCCATTTTCTCTTTTTCCGCATTGGATTGTCCAAATAACGGAAGTTGTGCGACACTCAATGTGAGTGCAGAGCGTTTCAAAAATTCTTTCCGTTCCATCTTTATTTCCCTCTTAATGCAATTGGTTTTTCTGATTTGGTTCGTAATTTCATATTTAAAAATTCTACCAGAACCGAAAAACACATAGCAAAGTAAATATAACCTTTTGGAATATGAAGTTCTAAACCTTCCCCTAGAAGGGCCACTCCGATCAAAATTAAGAAACTGAGCGCAAGGATTTTGATGGTTGGATGCCGATCGACAAAATCGGAAATACTGCCACTGGATAGTAACATAAAACCAACAGATAAAACCACGGCAGTGATCATGATCCCCAGTTTGTCAGTCATTCCCACGGCAGTGATCACAGAATCCAAAGAGAATACAACATCTAGTATCAAAATTTGGACAATCACTTGCGTGAAAGAAATTTGTTTTTTGGAATCCTCACTTAACGAGGATTCTCCTTCCAACTTGTGGTGGATTTCTGTTGTGGACTTAGCGATGAGAAAGAGTCCCCCCAAAATCAAGATGATATCCCTGCCACTGATGGAATGTTCCAAAATTGTAAATATTGGTGTTGTCAGTTTCATGATAAAGGAAAGGGAAAAGAGGAGTAAAATCCTTGTTCCCATTGCTAGAAACAATCCAATTTGGCGCGCCTGTTTTTGTTTCGATTTGGGCAATCGAGAGGAAAGGATCGAGATGAAGATAATATTGTCGATGCCGAGGACAATTTCCAAAGCAGTTAAGGTGAAGAGGGCAAGCCAAAGGGAAGGATCGGAAAGGAGTTCTATCATAACCTGTCCTAAACTGCTCGAGGGAAAACTAGAATCAATTCAATTCTTGGGTTTGTTATTTCCTCCGCTTCCCTTTCTTTGAAAAAAATACCATCCTTCACATTCTTTCACCAACTCCACACCCGGCCAAATTTGTAGATTTTCTTTGGATTCGGTCACTCCCCATGGAAAAGAAGGGAATGGTTGGTCTTTCCAGCTCCCATCCCAAGTGGTGTTGGCCACCCAAGGGTAATACACCCCATCCTTGGTAAAGGGGACAAGGGTCCATTTTTTGTCGGAAAATGCGTAAATATATTTGATTGGCCAGTAAGAAGAAGCTCCCGGAACGTTTGGATCAAAATCCATCAAACATTCAATGCGATGTGTCCGTTTGGCCTCACCAGATTTGATTTTTGTTATGAGATCCGAATGTTTCCCGAGGTAAAAAATAAAAAGTGCAACAAGGATGAAAGTTGGGAAAATTTTTTGAAACCATAAATGGAGTTCCATCAAACGAAAGGAAAAATATAAAAAACCAAAGGGTAAAATGTACAAATAACGAATATTAGGTTCTATTTGAAACAAATATAAAAACACAATGGTGACGAATGGAGAGAGGAAAAATAAAAAATCCTTCCAATGGTTTCGTTCAAAAAATCGAAAGCTCGTGATCATCAAAAACAGGATGCCGATCACGAGATATCGTTCCCACCATTGGTAAATGAGAGGGTCTTTTGTGATCGAAGCTAGAATTCCTTCCAAACTTTGAGTTGGATTTTGGATCATTAGGAGGAGAGATGATTTTAGTTTTGGAATGAGTTCAAAACTTTCCGTTTTAATGATACCAATTCCGAAAAATGAAAATCCCTTGGCGAAAATTTTTGAGAGGAAAAATCCAAACAAAGTCATTCCGAAGGGAACGAGTGATTTCCAACGCAAACGAATCCAAACCAAAACAAAAAGAAAAGGAGCTATGTTGACAAAAAACCAATACTCCGACAACCAAATCATTGTCATAAGAAACAAAAACCGTATGGATTGGTGTTTCTCTTTTTCTTTCCAGTTGTTTAGTTCATACAAAACCCAAGCCGCAAATAGGAATGTCATTCCATGAAAGCTTGGAAAAAAAAACTGACCGAGTTGGTTCGGATCCAAACCTGCCAAAACCAAAAATCCGAGAGAGACAAGATAGGAATTCGATTTTTTTAATCCAAGCGATTGGGCGAAAGCAAATGGCAAAAGAAAAACAAAAAATCCATAGATAAGATGGAATGATTCCACAGAACCAGTGATTGGATACAATAGGATACTTAAGATAATATCAGGAAAGAGTGTGGTACTTGGTGGGAGATTCCATCCCATTCCTGTTCCCATCCAAATGTCTCTTGCAAACAAATATGGGTACAAAATATCACTGTCTGTTCCTTCACCCAAATGGTTTTCGTAGATCACACCATAAAACAGATGAAAGCTGGCAAAAAGAATGCCAAGGAAAAACAATGATTTGAATGCCCGAGATCTCAATAACTAGGGCACTTGCGTTCAAAGACTTTGAATCGTTCAGGGAAGTCTAGTTCGACAACAATCCGTTTGTCTGGAACAAAGGGATGTGGGAAATCTAATTTTTTGGCAAAGAGGAGGAGTCCATACTGGGTGTAATCTTTTGCTGACCTTGAGTACAAACTGTCCCCCACCACTGGGCATCCTACTTTCGCCATATGAACACGGATTTGGTGGGTACGTCCTGTTTCAAGACCGAGCTTCATCAAACTAAACTTACGACCTGTTTGGGTTTGGACAATTTTTTCAGTTTTATAGTGGGTGATGGCCATTCGTCCATCTTCTCTTACACACATCTTCACTCGTTCTACGGGATGGCGGCCAATCGGCATATTGATGGTCCCTTCGGCTTCCACGGGTGCTTGCAAAACCCAAGCATAATAGGTTTTTTCTACAAGCCTGTCTTGGAAGAGTTTGGATAAGGCCGCATGGGCTCTGTCCGTTTTGGCGATGATGAGGACCCCTTCTGTGGGTTTGTCCAAACGATGCACAATCCCTGGACGGCGTTCACCGCCAGTCCCCGAAAGGTTTTTGAATTGGTAGAGCAGTCCGTTGACAAGGGAGGGCGAATCATCACCGGGTCCACTGTGGCAAGCAATCCCTGCTTTTTTATGGATCACCATAAATTCGTCTTCGTCATACAAAACAGGGATGTCCATGGCAATGGGTTCCAATCGAGAAGGAGGTCTTGCGATGACATCCACCACAAACTCTTCCCCTAAAGCCACCTTATAGCCGTTTTTATGGACAACTTGGTCTTTTGTTTTGTTTGTCACAAAGCCAGAATCAATCCATTTTTGAACGGTAGAACGGCTTAAATCGTCGCCTGCGTTGTCTTTTAGGAAAACGTCTAAACGACTTTGGTCATAATCTTCGGAAACAGTTACAAATATTTGCATTTTCGGTTGTTATCTAATGAAAAGAACTAAACTATGGAAACATTAAGGCAGGTCAACTGATGAAAAAAGGATTTTTTTTAAGCCTCATCCTCCTCGTAGGTCTTTCTATTTCATTCACGAATTGTTCGTCTTCTGAAGAAAAAGAAACTCCAAAAGAAACAACGTCCACAACTACGGACAACACAACAGCAGTTTCATCCAGAGATCTCAATGGAGCTCTTTTGGACGAAATCAACGTAGCACTCAAAGACTACCGTTACCCAGATGGCGTTCGTCGCAGAGGATTTAGCTACAAACAAGCTGACATCCAAGCAGAAGATTTCAAAACTTGGGCAAAAGACAATGTTGCTTACATCAAAGACGCTCTTGCAAAACTCCCTGAAGGGTATGCATTAGAAATCACAGGACATGCTGATGCATCTGGTCCAGAAGAAGCAGAAGGCGCTAAAAAAGGAAACGGATTCTACTCACAAATTCGTTCTGACGCAATGAAAGACGCACTCGTAAAACAAGGGATCCCTGCGGAAAGAATCGTAACAAAAGCTGCTGGTTCTTCCAAACCAATCTCTGGTTTTGATGAAAAAGACGCGATCAACCGTCGTGTGACTTTCCAAGTCGTTTCTAAATAAGAAATTCTATTTTCTTACTAGAGACCTTTCTCTAATAAAAGCCCACCACTTGGTGGGTTTTTTTATGCCCATTGGATGTTACTAAATTGTTTGGAATGATTTTTGAAAGAGACGGGCGCCTCGCAATGGTTATGCGAATGTGGAATTTTTTCTAACACGACCGCGCTATCCGCTCCAATCTTTCCTATCGGAAAGGATTTCCGCTTCTATCGCTGGCGCGACAAACAAATTGTCAAAAGCACTCGGTGCTTTGAAAGTGAATTGCAGTATTTTTCCCTTCTTAGGATTCCATCGGGATAAAATCCACGAGAATTCCCTATTGACAATCTATACGAACCTTCAGATACCAATGCACATGGCAAATACGATTGAAACTTACATCCAATCCTTACCAGACGATCGAAGGGAATCATTTTCCAAACTTCGTACCATTGTCAAAAAAAATCTGCCCAAAGGTTTTGAAGAAACTTTCCAATACAATATGATTGGGTACGTGGTTCCTAAAAAAACCTATCCCGCAGGTTACCATGTCACACCAGAGCTTGCCCTTCCTTTCATTCATATCGCCTCCCAGAAGAATGGACTAGCCCTCTACCATATGGGAATTTATGCCGATCCCAAATTACTGCAATGGTTCCAAACCGAATACCCCAAACATTGTAAAACCAAATTGGATATGGGGAAAAGTTGCATTCGTTTCAAAAAGACCGAGGACATCCCTTGGAAATTGATTGGTGAACTTGTGACTAAAATGAGTCCTAAGGAATGGATTGCTTTGTATGAGAAGAATCTTCCTAAGTCGAAAGAAAAAAGTAAAAAAGGAAAATAAATCCTATTAAAAATAAGTAGGCGCCACCTCACAAATGTATTGTGTAAAAAAAAATGGAAACGTTGCCACCTAAGAAGGAAGAGAATGTAGCGCTTAAATTTGACTTTGGATTCCAGAATCTAAGAAAGACCTTAATCCTTCCGTCGCCATTTTTTTAAAAAATTGTGAGACTAACTCTGAATCATAGTCGGAATCGGAAATCACAAGATTTCGTATCAGATTCCAAAAGGCACCTGCTAAATATTGATTCACAAATTGGTACGGTGGGAATTCTACTTTATATCGTTT